>CAXTJU010000065.1:0-18147 GCA_964244655.1 uncultured Acetobacteraceae bacterium
TACCTGCCCGGCGCCGGCTGGGTGGACTTCGACCCGACCAACGGCATCGTCGGCAGCCGCGGGCTGATCCGCGTCGCCGTGGTGCGGGACCCAGCGCTCGCCGTTCCGCTGTCCGGCAGCTGGACCGGCGCGCCGGACGACTGCCTGTCCATGAAGGTCTCGGTCCACGTGACCGAGGCCGCTTCCGCCGACCAACCTGCCTCCTGAGGAGTTCCCGACCATGCGCATCCGCTGCGGTTTCCGCATCGCCTATGAATGCCCCCAGCCGGTGCCGATGCTGCTCTCGCTCAGCGTCCACCCCTCGCGCGAGGCGGACCTGCTGACCCGGCCGGCGCTGCACACCGCGCCGGACCTGCCGGTGCAGGACTACACGGACGATTTCGGCAACGTGTGCCACCGCATCGTGGCGCCGCCGGGCCGCACGGAGCTGACCACCGAGTTCGACATCACCGACACCGGCGCGGAGGACGCGGTGGTGCCGGGCGCCGGCCAGTTCGACGTGCAGGACCTGCCGGACGGCGCGCTGGTGTACCTGCTGGGCAGCCGCTACTGCGAGACCGACAAGCTGTCCAACATCGCCTGGTCGCTGTTCGGCGGCACGCAGAAGGGCTGGGCGCGGGTGGCCGCCATCTGCGACTTCGCCCACGAGCGCATCACCTTCGGCTACGAGCACGCCCGCCCGGACAAGACCGCCTGGGACGGCTACAACGAGCGCCGCGGCGTCTGCCGGGACTACGCCCATCTCGCGGTGGCGCTGTGCCGCTGCATGAACATCCCCGCCCGCTACTGCACCGGCTACCTGGGCGACATCGGCGTGCCGATCAGTGACGCGCCGATGGATTTCTCCGCTTGGTTCGAAGCCTACCTTGACGGGCCGGACGGCGGCCGCTGGTACACCTTCGACGCCAGGCACAACTTCCCCCGCATCGGCCGCATCCTGATGGCCCGCGGGCGCGACGCCACCGACGTGGCGCTGGTCACCAGCTTCGGCCCGGCCTGGCTCTCCCTGTTCGAGGTGACGACGCTGGAGATGAAGGACTAGACAGGGCGGGCATCACTCAGGGATTTCACCCATGCTCCGTCCGCTGCTCCTGCTCGCCGGCCTCGCCGCGCTGCCCAGCCTGGCTCACGCCCAAGCCTTTATCAGCGGCCGCCAGCTCGCCACCGCCTGCGCCAGCCGCGCGCTGAACGACGAGCGGTCCTGCGACGGCTACGTCGCCGGCGCGCTGGATGTGATCGCGGAAGCGCCGGAGCTGAAGGGCAAGGTCTGCCCGCCGGACAACATGAAGCTGGGCGCGATGCGCGAGCTGGTGGGTCGCTTCGGCCAGCAGCACCCGGACGACGCGCGCGGCTCCGGCGTGGCCCTGGTGGTGGCCGCGGTGCGGGCCAACCATCCCTGCGCCTCTTAGGAGGCCCGCCATGGACGCGCAGACGCCGATCATCGGCTCTGCGGCGATGCAGGCGGAACGCGACGCGCTGGAAGCGGCCTCCCGCAAGTCGCTGGAGCAGCGCCGGGCCAGCGGTGCGATCCTGACCTACGAGCTTGATGGCTGGGTCGTCCGGGAGCATCCTGGGCAGCGGATTGAGCGCCTGGCTCCCATCGGAGAGTTCAGGAACGAGGACTTTCCCTATCCTGGCTTTACGCCTCCCTCACGTTGAAGCGCCTCATCGTCTATGCCGGAGCCAACGGCGCTGGCAAAAGCAGCCTGCGCGCGGGCGGCGGGGATTCGGTGGATTTTGAGATAGACCCGGACCGCATCGCCCGGCAGATCAACCCGGCCGACCCGCGCTCGGTGGACTTCGCCGCCGGCAAGCAAGCCCTGCGGCTGTTCGACCGCACTCTGGCCGAAGGCCGCTCCTTGTCGCTGGAAACCACGTTGACCGGGCGCACGGTGCTGGGCCGCATGCAGGCCGCCAAGGACGCCGGGTATGAGGTGACCTTGCGCTATGTCGCGGTGAACGATGCAACGATCAACATCGACCGCGTGCAGGCCCGGGTCGTGCAGGGCGGCCACTGGATCGAGCCGGCCACGGTGCGCCGGCGCGTCGCCAGCAGCCTGGAGAACCTGCCGGCGGCGATGACGATCGCCGACCGCTCCGTGTTGCTGGACAATTCCGGCCCGGCCCACCGGCAGATGCTGCACGTGGAGCGCGGCCAGGTGGTGTCCGAAGCGCCGGACCCGCCGCCATGGCTGGCCGGGCAAGCCCCCCGCATCGCGGCCGAGCTGGAGCGCGTGGCCCGCGCAAGCCGCCCGATCCCCTCCCCGCCCAAGGCATGAGCGACCGGCCGGGTCAGGCGACTGCCGGACCGGCCTGCCGCCGCCCGCGCCCCCAGCGCAGGATCGGCTGCTCCAGCAGCACATGCAACGCCACCGCGAGCGCCACGGCGGCGGCCAGCGCCGCGGCCAGGTAGAGCGGCACCGCCCACGGCCCCGGCACGCGGGCGAACGCGATCCGCAGCAGCCGCATGGGAAACGGATGCACCAGGTAGAGCGCGTATGACGAGTCGCCCAGCAGCAGCAGCCAGCCCGGCAGGCGGCGCCAGGACAGGGAGCAGAACACCAGCAGCATCGCCGGGCCGCCGCGCAGCAGGACGCGCCCGGCCTCGCCCCTGAGCCACCACGCCAGCGCGACGGCCGCGGCAAGGCCGAGCAGCCCGGCCGGCCCGGCCCGCCAGCCCCGCCGGGCCGCCACGGCCACCAGGATGCCAAGCGCGAACTCCAGCACCACCGGGTCGGTCCAGAACGCCAGCGGCACGGCGGCCGGCCTCCACTGCCCGGCCGCCGCCAGCGCGGCCAGCGCGGCCAGCAGCGCCGCCAGCGCCACGGGCCGGCGCAGCGGCAGGGCGCAGGCGACCAGGGCGTAGAACAGCATCTCGTATTCCAGCGTCCAGCCTAGGCGCAGCACCGGCTGCACGAAGCCGTCGGCCCGCCGCCAGGGCAGGAAGGCGAACGAGGCGGCGACGTAGCCCCATCCGTCGCGCAGCCCGTCGCTGACCAGGCCGGACCGGGCGGCGACGGCGACGGTAGCCGCTGTCAGCAGCCAGTACAGCGGCACGATGCGCAGCAGCCGCCGCCCCACGAACGGCCCAATGGAGCGCCACCGGCCGAACGCGTCCCAGCACGCCCAGGCCATCACGAAGCCGGAGATGGCGAAGAATAAATCCACCCCCGCCCCCAGCGGCAGCGCATCGACGAAGGCGTACGGCGAACGGCCCGGCGTTCCCGTCAGCCCGCCCGCCTCGTCGGCGATGTGCAGGAAGGCGACCGCCAGGGCGGCCAGGGCGCGCAAGCCCTGGACGCCCGCGAAGCCGCCCTTCATGCCATGCGGAGCAGCCGGTCCACGATCACGGCACGCCGGGCATAGGTGTGCTCGGCCAGCACCCGGCGCAGCGCGGCAGCGCCGATCGCCCGGGCGCGCTCCGGCGTCAGCGTGCGCAGGTGCTCGGCGACATCCTGCCCGTCCCGCGCCACTAGCACCTCCGCGCCGGGGGTGAGGAACTGCTCCAGCCCCTCCCAGGCGTCGGTGATGAGGCACGCCCCCGCGCCGGCCGCCTCGAACACGCGGGTCGCGGGAGAGAACCCGGTGGCGGCCATGCTGTCGCGCGCGACGTTGAGCACGGCCAGCGGCGTGCAGTTGAACGCGTTGTGGTCCGCCGTACCGACGTGGCCGAGGCGGCGGACGTTGCCCGGCATCGGCTTGCCCTCCCAGCCGAGCCCGCCGAGCAGGAAGCCGTGCCCCGGCAGGGCGGCGGCGGCGGCGAGGAAGAACGCCTCCACCCGGGCCTCGCGGTCCGGCAACCGGTTGGCGAGGAAGCCTAGGGCGGCGGCGAAGGCCGGGTCCGGCGGCACGGGATGGTGGGTCGCCGGGTCGAGCGCGTTGTAGATGGGGGTGCAGGCCCGCGCGCCGAGCGCCGCGTAGGCCGCCACCACCGGCGGCCCGCCGCCATAGGTGAGCACCATGTCCAGGCGGGGCAGCGCCCGGCGCAGCGGGCCGTCCGGCGCGGGCTGGATGGCGGCCAGGGTGGCGGGGGCGTCCACGTCCCAGAACAGCCGCAGCGCGCCGGGGCGGGCGTGCGTCATGATGCCGTCCATCAGCTCGTCGTCGAACACGCCGACGCCGCTGGCCTTCACCACCACGTCCGCCGCCGCCGCCTGCGCCAGCGCGCCGGCCAGCCCGTCCGCGGTGGCGGCATACACCACGGAGCGGGCATACGACGGCGGCTCGATATCCCGGTGCTGCTGCCGGCCGAACGCGTCCGGCTCGTAGAACGTGATGTCCCAGCCGAGCGGGGCGAGCGCGGACAGGATGCCGCGGTAGTAGGTGGCCGCCCCGTTCCAGTAGCAGGACAGCAGGGAGGAGCCGTAGAAGGCGAGCGTCCTGCGGGTCAATGCGCCGCCCCTAGCCCGGCCACGACCGCCATCAGCTCCGCCGCCCGGTGCGCGCAGGTGTGCCGCGCCCGGATGGTGGCCAGCCCGTGCGCGGCCAGGGCGGCGGCGGCCTGCGGCTCGTGCAGCAGCATCCGCGCCTGCCGCTCGACCGCCGCGCCGTCCACCGCCACCAGGAAGTCCTCCCCCGGCGTGAACAGCCCCTCGGCGTCCTGCCAGGGGGCCGAGATCAGCGGGATGCCGCAGGCCAGCGCCTCGAACACCCGGATGGTGGGGATGCCCGGCAGCTCGGTGACGTAGAAGCGGCGCGGCACGTGCACCGTCAGCGCGTGCCGGGCGAAGGCGGCGGGGGCGGCGTGGTTGGGCAGCCAGCCGTGGTAGCGCGCGCCGTGGCGGTCCAGCGTGGCCAGCGCGGCGTCCGGGTAGCGCACGCCGTGGATGTCGAGCGGGATGCCGGCGCGGGCCAGCGGGGCCAGCAGGAACGCCTCCAGCTCCGCCGTGCGCTCGCCGTCGCCCCAGTTGCCGATCCACACCGCGCCCTGCCGTGCGCCGGGTTTGGCGGGAGGGTGGAACAGCGCCGTGTCCGCGGCCTCGTGCCAGGTGAACACGCGGCCCTCCCAGCCCCAGCGCCGGTACACCGCGGCCAGCGCCTCGCCGAACGCCAGCACGCCGTCGTAGCCGGACAGGTCGAACGCCCGCATGGCCGCCGGGTCGCTGACGGCGCGGTGGTGGGTGTCGTGGAACAGCAGCCGCCACGGCGCCCCAGCCCGCCGCAGCGCCCCGAGCTGGGCCACGACGGCCGGCACAGTCCATTCATGCACCAGCACCAGGTCCGCCCCGTCCAGCAGCGCCGCCGGGTCGTCGGAGCGGATGGGAGCAAGGCCGGGGTAGTGCGCGCGCCAGCCATCCAGCGCCGCATCGCCCGCGTCGGCAAGCAGGTTGTCGCGGCTCCAGGACTCCACAGGCTCGATCGCCAGCACCTCGTGCCCGGCCGCCTGCAAGGCGCGCAGCACCCCGCGCAGGAAATGCGCGTTGCCGTGGTTCCAGCAGGATTCCAGCGAGTGCGTGAGGTAGGCCACCCGCATCAGGCCGCCACCCCGGCGAGCCAGGCGGCGGTGGCGTCCACCATGGCGGCGGCGCCGTAGCGGGCCGACCGGGCGCGGGCGCGCTCCGCCCAGGGTTCCGGCGCGTCCAGCACCCGCTCCAGCGCCGCCCGCCAGGCGTCCGGGTCGTGCGGCGGGACGAACACGGCCGCACCCTCCCACAGCTCGCGGAAGCTCGGGATGTCCGACAGCACCAGCGCCAGCCCGGCCTGCGCCGCCTCCAGCACCGCCAGCCCGAACGGCTCGTACACCGAGGCGGAGGCGAACACGCTGTGGCCGGCGAACGCCCGGGCCATCCCCGCCTCGTCCAGGCTGCCCAAGAGCTGGATACTCTCCAAAGCGATCCCCGCCCCCTGCGGCCCCATGGCAGACCCGGCGGCGCGAAACGGGGCGGACAAGCCCGCCGCGGCTCGATCCAGCACCGCGGCGTTCTTGCCGTCGTCCCACAGCCGCCCGGCGGTGAGCACGGCGCGCTCCCGCCGCACGTCCGGCAACGCGAGCGGCGCGCGGCCGCCATGGAGCGCCGTCACCTCCGGCAAGCCATACGTCTCGCGCACCGTGGCGGCGAAGCTGCGGGTCGGCGCGGCGACGGCGTCCGCGCGACGGAACCCGGCGGCGGCGGCCTCCGCGCGCCGGGCATACTCCGGCGGCACAGGCCCGCAACGAACGGCGGCGAACCAGGTGCGCAGGCAGGAATGCGCCATCACCGCCACCGGAACCGGCCAGTCCCCCGCCCCGAGCAGCGCCGGGGCGTGCAGCAGGGCGAGGTCCATGCCCTCCGCCAAGGCCGCCAGGGCCGCGTAGCGGTCGAGGTCGGCGTCCTCCGCCAGCCAGTCGAGCGGCAGGCCGGTGAGCACGACGGCAACGCCCTCGGCCATCTCGCGCCGCTGCGCCGCCCCCGGCGGCGGCCCCACCACCGCGACCGTGACCGGCCAGCCCCGCCCGCTCAACCCACGGGACAGGTCGGCCGTGTAGCGCCACACGCCGCCCACGGCATCCGTGGTGAGCAGCAGCCTCAAGCCGGGCAGCACGCCGCTTCCAGCACCGCGAGCGGCTCGGGCAGGCCATCCTGGATGTCGCTGAACCGGGTGAACTGGCGCAGGTAGTGCTCGTGCGCCCGCTCCCAGGCCAAGTCGTCCGGCTCGCCCCACAGGCGGCGGTAGTCGGGCGAGCTGGGATACGGGTAGAGCGGCACCGGGTCGTTGGCCCACACGCCGGCGGCTTGCAGGCGGGCGCGCCAATCCGCCACCAGGGCGGCCTCGTCGGCGGCGGTCTCGATCAGGTTGGCCTGCACGAACGGCACGTGCCGGCGCGCGGTGATCAGCCGGTCGGCCAGCTCGTCCGTGGTCAGCTTGCAGCGCTTGTCGAGCGCCGCGCGGCCGTCCACCGTCAGGCTCTCCACCCCCGCCTCGATCGACACGCAGCCGGCCTGCCCCAGCAGCGCCAGCTGGTCCGGCTGCCACAGGTCGATCCGGGTCTGGATGCCGAACTGGACGGGGCGCGGCACCAGGGCGCGCAGCAGGTCCTCGCGCGGCAGGAAGATCTCGTCGATGAAATACAGGTAGGTGACGCCCTGGGCCGCCAGCGCGTCGATCTCCGCCAGCAGGGGCGCGAGGTCCCGGCGGCGGTAGCGGTCGCGGAAGTCAATCTTGGCGCAGAACGAGCAGCTGTACGGGCAGCCGCGGGACGCCTCCACCTCCGCGCCGGGTCCGCTCGGCGGCCGGTCGAACCGGTGGTGGTGGTGGGCGTGGCGCCGCACCCAGGCGTCCGGCCAGCGCAGCGGCGGCAGGTCGGTGAAGCGCGTCGATTGCGGGCCACCGGCCATCCGCAGGGCGTCACCGTCCAGCATCGCCGTGCCCGGCACGACGCCGGGGCGGCCGCCCGCGGCCAGGGCGAGCACCGCCTCCTCGCACTCGCCGCGCACCAGGGCGTCGCAGCCGAGCTTGCGCAGCGCCGGACCCGGCGTGGAGGAGCCGTGCGGCCCCACCGCCACCGTCAAGCCGCCCTGCTTGCCGATCGCGTCCAGCGTGGCGCGGGGCACCCGCAGCTCCGGCTGGGCGCAGCGCCAGAACAGGTAGGAGGGCGCCGTCGTCACCACCGTCATGTCCGGCGCGAAGCTGGCCACCGCCTCGGCCAGCCCGGCATGGGTCAGGCCATCCAGCAAGCCGTCAAGCAACAGCACCTCGTGCCCGGCCGCTTCCAGCAGCACCCGGCACGCCCCCAGCTCCAGCGGCAAGTGCGGCTCGCGGCAGCCGAAATAGATGCTGCCGGCGAAATCCCAGGATGGGTTGACCAGGGCAATTCTCATGGGGCGACCTTCATGCGTCGGCCGCCGCTTCCACGGGGGCGGCCCGTTCCGCCTGAAGCCAGCGCGCCAGCCGCCCCAGCCCCTCCTGCCAGGGCAGCGCGGGCGGCAGGTCGAGCGTGGCGCGGACCCGGCGCGTGTCGGCCACGAAATACCGTTGGTCGCCCGGCCGCCAGGCGTCGAACCGGGTCTGCGGCCGCCGTCCGGTGGCGGCCTCGATGGCGGCCAGCACGTCCAGCAGGGTCACGGCGTTGGTCGGGCCGCCGCCGAGGTTGAAGGCCCGGCCCGCAGCCGCGTCCATCCGCGCCGCGGCGCGCACGTAGGCTTCCACCGCGTCGTCCACGTACAGCACGTCGCGCACCTGGCGGCCGTCGCCGTAGAGGCTGATCGGCCGGCCATCGAGCGCCGAGATCAGGAAGTGCGCCAGCCAGCCCTGGTCCTCCGTGCCCATCTGCCGGGGGCCATAGATGCAGCTCATCCGCATGGCGCAGGCAGGCAGGCCGAAGGAGCGGGCGTAGTCCAGCACGTACTGGTCCGCCGCCCCCTTGGAGCAGCCGTACGGCGTGTAGAAGTCGAGCGGGTGCGCCTCGCCCACGCCGGCGGCGCGCAACGCCGGGTCGATGGGCAGCCATGCGCCGCCCTCGTCCGACAGGGGAATGCCGTGCAGGTCGCCGTACACCTTGTTGGTGCTGGCGAACACCATGGGCACCCGGTCAGGCCGGCGGCGCAGCGCCTCCAGCACGTGCAAGGTGCCGCGCACGTTCACGTCGAAATCATCCATCGGCGCCGCGAGCGAGGTGGTGACCGCCACCTGGGCGGCCAGGTGGAACACCGCGGAGCAGCGCATGGCGGCGTCCCGTACCGCGCCCTCGTCCCGGATGTCGGCCACCACGGCGCTGACCCGGCGCGGATGGCGGCGCTTGAGCCAGTCGAGGTTGCGCGCCACCCCGGGCCGGGCCAGGGCGTCGAACACCAGCACGTCCTGCCCGTCCCGCGCCAGCCGGTCCGCCAGGTTGGCGCCGATGAACCCGGCGCCGCCCGTCACCAGCGCGGGGCGGGACCGAAGGATGGCAGTCACGCCACCAGGCCCCGCTGCTCCAGTTCCTGCCGGGCGTGCGCCACCAGGTCCACGGCCTGCTGCCGCCGCACCCACTCCACCAGCTCGCCCAGGCTGTCGTCGAAGCTCCGCTTGGGGGTGAAGCCCAGCACGCGGTGCGCCAAGCCGATGTCGCCGAAGCAGTGCCGCACGTCCCCGGTGCGCGCCTTGCCCACCACCTCCGGCTGCAGGTGCGGCAGCCCCATGGCGCGGGCGATGGCGTCGCCGACCTGGAGGATGCTGACATCGCGGCCGCTGCCGATGTTGATCGCCTGGCCCGCCGCTTCCGGCCGCTCCAGCGCCAGCATGAAGGCCTGCGCCACGTCGTCCACGTGCACGAAGTCCCGCCGCTGCTCGCCGTCCTCGAACACCACGGGGCGCTCGCGGTGCAGCAGGCGGGAGGCGAAGATGGCCAGCACGCCGGTGTAGGGGTTCGACAGCGCCTGGCCCGGGCCATAGACGTTGAACAGCCGCAGCGCCACGCCCTCCATGCCGTAGGCGGGCGCCACCGTCAGGGTCAGCCGCTCCTGGGTGTACTTGGTCAGGGCATAGACGCTGGCGAGGTCGGGCCGCTTCCACTCGGGCGTTGCCACCGGGCGCAGCGGCGCGCCGTCCGCGTCCACCGGGTCCCACCCGGCGCCGGGGGCGCGGACCGGCCGGGTCACGTTCCCCAGCACCGCGCCGCCTGCCGTGCGGTAGAGCCCCTCGCCGTAGATGCTCATGGAGGAGGCCACCACCACGCGCTGCACCGGGCGCTCGATCAGCGCCTGGAACAGCACGGCGGTGCCGCCGTCGTTGACCGACACGTAGCGCTCGATGGCGTACATGCTCTGCCCCACGCCGACCTCGGCGGCCAGGTGGACCACCTTGTCCACCCCTTTCAGCGCCGCGGACACGGCGGCCTGGTCCCGCACGTCGGCTTCGATCAGCTCCACGTCCGCCAGCACCGGGTCCCGCTTGCCGCCGCGGTCGTGCACCTGGTCGATCAGGCTGTCGAGCACGCGGACCTCGTGGCCCGCTTGCAGCAGGGAGCGGGCGAGATGGCAGCCGATGAAGCCCGCGCCGCCCGTGACCAGTACCCGACCCGTCATTCGCACCCAATCTTGCAGGCCGGACCCTGCTGCCCGCGAAGGCGGGGCAGGCCGGCGACCTTGAATCGGCGAAAGATCAACAAACCTGTGCAGAAGGTCAATCCCGCAGGGCAAAAGGCTGCGCACGCCGGGTCCCTTGCATCCGCTGCAACCCTGCATGATGTCTCTGGCGGCGGCCTCAGCGGCCGCGTGACGTGCCTGAGAAGCGCAAAGTCCGGGAATTCACGCATGGGTTTGGTCAAGTTCGCGCTGAAGTTCCGGATTTCGATCTACGTGCTGTCCGTGCTGATCCTGCTCGCCGGCATCGGCGCGATCCTCACCATGCCGAAGGACGTGCTGCCGAACGTCAACATCCCCGTGGTGTCCATCATCTGGACCTACACCGGGCTGGACACGGCGGAGATGGAGCAGCGGGTCACCACGTACTCCGAGTTCGGGCTGTCCAACAACGTCAACGGCATCAAGAACATCGAGAGCCAGACGTTGCAGGGCGTCACCATCGAGAAGGTGTACTTCCAGCCCGACGTGTCGATCGACCTGGCGATCGCGCAGGTCGTCTCCTCCACCAACTCCATCCGCGCCGTCATGCCGCCGGGCATCCAGCCGCCGACCGTGGTGCGCTACAGCGCGTCGGCCGTGCCGGTGATCCAGCTGGCGCTGTCCTCCGACAAGGAGAGCGAGCAGCAGCTGTACGATTTCGGGCAGTACCGCATGCGCCAGGCCATCACGTCCACGCCAGGTGCCACGCTGCCCGCTCCGTTCGGCGGCAAGCAGCGGCAGGTGATGGTCGATCTGGACCTGCACGCGCTGCAAGGGCTGGGCTTGGCGCCTAGCGACGTGGTGAACGCCATGACGGCGCAGAACCTGACGGAGCCGAGCGGGCAGGCCAAGATCGGCAACATCCAGTACCCGTTCGAGCTGAACGCCACGCCCACCACCGTCGAGGCGCTGAACCGAATCCCGATCAAGGTGGTGAACGGCGCGCCGGTGCTGATGCAGGACGTGGCCTACGTGCGCGACGGCTACCAGGTGCAGCAGAACATCGTGCGCGACAACGGCAGCCGCGGCGTGCTGCTGGAAGTGCTCAAGAACGGCAACGCCTCCACCCTGTCGGTCGTCAACAGCGTGAAGTCGCTGCTGCCCGGCATCCGCGCCGCCGCACCGAAGGACCTGGTGATCACGCCGCTGTTCGACCAGTCGGTGTACGTGTCGGGCGCCATCAACGACGTGCTGCGCGAGGGCACCATCGCCGCCGGGCTGACCGGGCTGATGATCCTGATGTTCCTCGGCTCCTGGCGCTCGACGCTGATCGTGCTGGTGTCGATCCCGCTTTCCATCCTCACCTCGCTCGCCGTGCTCGACGTATTGGGCGAGACGCTCAACATCATGACACTGGGCGGCCTGGCGCTCGCCGTGGGCATCCTGGTGGACGACGCGACGGTGGCGATTGAGAACACCTACCGGCTGATGGAGGAAGGGGCCGACTTCAAGACCGCCGTGGTCGAGGGCGGCGCAGGCATCGCCAAGCCGGCGCTGATCTCCACCCTGTCGATCTGCTGCGCCTTCGTCTCCGTGCTGTTCCTGACCGACGCCGCCAAGTTCATCTTCACCCCGCAGGCGCTGGCCGTGGTGTTCGCGATGCTGGCCTCCTACGGCCTGTCCCGCACCCTGGTGCCGGTGCTGATCGACGTGCTGGTGAAGTCGGAATACGAGCGCAAGCATGGCAAGGACAGGAAGGAGACCAAGCCCGGCTTCTTCGGCCGCATCCACGCCGGGTTCGAGCGTGGCTTCGACAGCTTCCGCGGCGGCTACACCGCCCTGCTGCACGCCTCGGTGGCGCGCCGCTGGGTGACCCTGGGGGTGGCGGGCGTCACGCTGGTGATGGGCGGCGTGCTGTTCATGTTCGTGGGCGAGGACTACTTCCCGCAGATCGAGTCGAGCCAGATGACGCTGCACGTGCGCGGCCGCTCCGGGCTGCGCATCGAGGACACCGAGCGCCTGTTCCAGCAGGTCGAGGACACCATCCGCCAGCAGGTGCCCTCCGTCAGCCTGATCCTCGACAACATCGGCCTGCCGGCGAACAACTATAACCTGGCGTTCGGCGACGGCACGGCGGCGGCGCTGAACGACGGCCAGATCCTGATCAACCTGAAGGAGAGCCACCCCTCGCCGGCCGGCATCCAGAAGCAGCTGCGCGTGGTGCTGCGGCAGCGCTTCCCGGACGCGTTGTTCTACTTCCAGCCGGCGGACATCATCACCCAGGTGCTAAACTTCGGCGTGGCAGCCCCCATCGACATCCAGGTGTCCGGCCAGGACCGCGAGAAGAACCTGGCCGTGGCGCAGCAGCTGGTGCGCCGGGTCCGCGGCGTGGCCGGCGCGGTCGATGTCCACTTGCAGCAGATCGTGGACGCGCCGGAGTTCTTCGTCGATGTGGACCGCATCCGCGCCGCCCAGCTGGGCCTGACGGAGCAGCAGGTGGCGCAGAACCTGAACACCTCGCTGTCTTCCTCCTACCAGGTGTCGCCCAACTTCTGGACCGACCCCAAGAGCGGCATCCCCTACCAGCTCGCCGTGCAGACGCCGGAGTACCGCACCAACACGCTGTCCGAGGTGGAGAACACGCCGCTGCTGGTGTCCAACAACGGCGCCAGCGCGCCCAACCTGCTGAGCAACGTCGCCACCCTGACCCGGCGCGCCGAGCAGACCGTCGCCAACCACGAGAACACCCGGCCCACCTACGACATCCTGGCCAACGTGCAGGACCGGCCGCTGGGCGGCGTCGAGGCAGACTTGAACCCGATCCTCAAGGACCTGAGCAAGCAGCTCTCGCCTGGCAACACCATCACCCTGCGCGGCCAGATCCTGTCCAAGAACCAGGCCTTCGCCAAGATCGGCCTGGGATTGGGCGTGGCGCTGATCGCGGTCTACCTGCTGATGGTGGTCAACTACCAGGACTGGGGGGACCCGCTGGTGGTGATCCTGGCCCTGCCGCTGGCGTTCTGCGGCATCTGCGCCAGCCTGTTCATCACCCAGACCACGCTGTCGATCCCCTCGCTCATGGGCGCCATCATGAGCGTCGGCGTGGCCTCGGCGAACTCCATCCTGCTGGTCACGTTCGCCCGCGAGCACCGGGAAAAAACCGGGTGCAGCGCGGCCGAGGCGGCGCTGGAGGCGGGCGAGACCCGGCTGCGCCCCGTGCTGATGACGGCCGGCGCGATGTTCGTGGGCCTGATCCCGATGGCGCTGGGCCTGGGCGACGGCAGCGAACAGAATGCCGCCCTGGCACGCGCCGTGCTAGGTGGTGTCGCGGTCGGCACCTGCTCGACCCTGCTGTTCGTGCCGTTCCTGTATGCGACGCTGCGCCGGGGCCCGGTCCGCAGCGTGGAGGACTACGTATGAGTTCCGCTGCCGACGAGCCGACGGTCCAGGACACCCAAGCGGCCGCCAAGACCCACCCGAAGCCCGAGCGCGAGCGTCCGCCGGTCGGCCCGGTGCCGCGCCGCCCGCTGCTGGTCGCCGGCCTGGTCGTGTTGCTGGCCTTGGGCTGGGGCACCTGGGGGCACTACAACCGGGCTGCCGAGGCATCCCAGACGCAGCAGCAGACTGCCAACTTCGTGCCGGACGTGCGGGTGGTGACGGCCAAGCGGGAGGACGGCCCGGTGCCGTTCAACCTGCCCGGCACCGTCAGCGCGTTTGACCAGGCGACCATCTACGCCCGCGCCACCGGCTACATCGCCGAGCGCCGGGTCGATATCGGCAGCCGGGTCAAGCAAGGCGACCTGCTGGTCCGCATCTCGGCGCCCGACCTGGACCAGCAATTGGCGCAGGCCAACGCGCAGCTGGTGCAGACGCAGGCGGCCGTGGTGCAAGCCAACGCGCTGGTCGAGCAGGCCGCCTCCAGCCTGAACCTCGCCAACGTGACCAACGGCCGCACCTCGGCGCTGGCCAACCTCGGCTGGGACACCCGGCAGAACGCCGACAACACGCGGCTCGGCGCGGCCGGCTCCAAGGCCAGCCTCGGCAGCGCGCAAGCCGCCGTGAAGGTGGCGCAGGCCAACCTGGCCGCCCAGTACGCCACCGTGCAGCGGCTTGTGCAGCTCAAGGCTTACGAGAACGTGACCGCCCCGTTCAGCGGCGTCATCACCAGCCGCAGCGTCGATACGGGCGACCTGGTCAGCGCCGACAGCAACGGCGCCGGCAACACCCTGTTCACCCTGGCGCGGGACGACGTGGTGCGCGTGCAGATGGACGTGCCGCAGAGCGGCGCCATCGGCATCCATGACGGGCTGGACGCCAAGGTGCTGGTGCAGGAGCTGCCCGGCCAGGTGTTCGACGGCAAGGTGAACCGCAGCGCGGTGGCGCTGACGCAGGCCTCGCGCACCATGCAGTCCGAGGTGGACGTGCAGAACCCGGACGGCATCCTGCGCCCCGGCCTGTACGTGACGGTGCAGATCGGCATCCCGCGCACCGCCCCCGGCGTCGTCATCCCGTCCGAGGCCATCCTGTTCAACGGCAAGGGCCTGCGCGTGGCCACGGTGGGCGACGACGGCGTGGCCCACATGCACGACGTGACGATCTACCGCGACTTCGGCACCACCGTGGAGCTGCGCAGCGGCCTGTCCGGCGGCGAATCGGTGATCCTGACGCCGCCGCCCACGCTGGAGGATGGCGGCAAGGTGAAGGTGCCGCAGCCCCCGCCGGCGCAGCAGACCGCCGCCCGGGGCTGACCGGTGCCGGACCTCCCGGTGCTGGACCTCGTGGTGGAGGGCATGACCTGCGCCCACTGCGTCCGCGCCGTGACGGAGGCCGTCGCTGGCCTGCCAAGGGTCGCCGGCGTCCAGGTGGATCTCGCGGCCGGCGCCGTGCGCGTCGAGGGCAACGCTGACGAGGCGGCTGTCCGCGCCGCCATCGCGGCGGAAGGCTACGTCGTCAGGGGTTGAGGCAGCCGCCCCTGCGGCGGCAGGCCTCAGCCGCGGCCAGCCAGGCTTGCGTCCACGCCAGCCGCGCGAGCAACGAGCCGGATGCCGATCAATGTTCTGGACGTGGTTCTCCGCGTTGGCTAGCTTTGATGGACTGCTCAAACCAGCGTGCATTGGCAAGGAGTCGCCCCAGCAAGCACGCAGCTGAATCAAGAAACGTCCCCAAAAACAACGATAAGGGAAAATCCCATGAAGATGCTTTCTACGGCACCGATGCTGCGCACTGTTGCAGCGCTTGGCGTGCTCGGACCCGCCTCAGCCCACGCCACAGCCTTCAATGACCTGTTTGTCTTTGGCGACAGCTACTCCGACACCGGGTCGTTCACGGAATACAGCAACGGCCCCACGGCGGTCGCCTACCTCGCCCAGGACCTCGGGGTGACGTTGACGACGTCGCACAATCCCAACCCGGGGACGGACGGCGTCAACTTCGCGCAAACCGCGGCCCACATCACCGTCGGCCCGACTCCGCCGAACACCAACCCGTTGAGCGTCAACCAGCAGGTCGGTCAATTTGCCAGCTACGCAACCAGCGGCGCGCTGACCTTCAACCCTTCCTCATCGTTGTTCTTCCTGGAAGAGGGACTGAACGACGCCCAAACGCCTCTGGCGACCGTGACCGCGGCCATAACCAGCCAGGTGGCGCAGCTTTATGCGCTGGGAGCCCGCTCCTTCGAGCTTACCTCGCTCCCATACCTCACCGGCTTCGCCAGCTCGGCTGACAAGTTCGACGTGCCCTACGTCGCTCTCGTGCAGCAACTGCAGCAGGCTTACCCCGATACGACGTTCGGCCTGAGCCAATTTGGCCAGTTCTTCGATCAGATCGTGACGAACCCGGCGCAGTATGGGTTCACCAACGCCACCGACGCCTGCGTGAACGGCAACCAGGTGTGCGCGACGCCCAGCACCTACTTCTTCTACTATGGCGGACACCCATCGACGGCAGCGTCGCAGATCGTCGGCAACGAGCTGTTCCAGGAGGCGCTCGCGCTCCCGGCAGCGGGGGCCACGGCGGTGCCGGAACCGGCGACAGCAGCGATGTTCGGCATGGGAGCGATCGGCCTGCTCCTCGCCCGCCGCAAACGTCAGGCGTCGTGAGCGGCCGCACGGCCGAGGGCTCCGGCTTGCATCCGGAATGAGGCGCCGGGGGCAGCGGGGCTAGGGAACCCCTTAGTAGGCCGCCCCCTTGCTGTTCGGCAACCCGCCCACGGTGACGCCGCCCGAAGCGTTCTGGCCGACGCCCAGGCCGTTGTTCAGGGCCCGCTGGCCGCCGCCGTTGGCGGAGGTGATGCCACTCGGCGCCTGGACCGGGCCGCTCGACGCCGCCGTGCCGGGGACGGCCTGGCCGCAGGCGGCCAGGGCAGCGCAGCAGAATGCGGCGGCGGTCCGCCAGGCCAGGCTGCCATGCATCATCGCGCCAAGTCCGTCGTGATCGGCTGCGGAGCGCCGGCGCCCGGCGTCAGGGCGTAGTACGTCGGCAGCCCGGTCTCGCCCGGCCCTTTCGGCGCCGCCTGGCACGCCGAGAGTGCCGCCGCCAGCAGCAGCCATATTCGTGCGGTCATAGGCAGGTCTCCCCCTGCTTGCTGCGCGAAGCGCGCCGGGTCACCCTCCCACACGATGCGGGCATGCTCCAGCCCATGCACCTGACAGTGCCCTCTCCCGCCCCCCTCAACCGGTCAGCCTCACGAAGGACGGGAAACCGCGAGGCATTCCCTCCCATCGCCGCCGGGCAGACCGGACGGCGCCCCACCCAACAGGACGGCTTGCCGTCAGCATGGATGACGCTCCGGCGGGGTGATTCCAAAGTGCGCCCGGAGGCGGCCCAGGATGCGGCGAGCGCCGCTGCCAGGGCCAGCAACGCGGGCGCGATGCCGATCGGAGACGGAGCGCTGCACGGGATCACAAGCGAGTTCCTGACGGTCCCCGGCAAGCGGGACGAGTTCATCGGCATCCCGGCGCAGGCGACGCAAGCCATGCCCGGCTGCCTGGCCTACGTCATCGCCAAGGACGCCAGCCGGGCCGACGCGGTGCGAGTGACCGAGATCTGGGCCGACACCGGCAGAGCCACGCGGCCTCCCTCGCCCTGCCCGCCGTCCAGCAAGCCCTGAAGCAGGGGCGGCCCTTGATCGCCGGCATGGGAAACCGGGTCGAGACCGTGCCCATGGCCGGAGCCTGACACCCCCGGCATGACCCGGCCGCCATGCGGCGGCGCTGCCCAGGTTTCTGGGTTCCTGGAACGCTGCGCCGTTGCTGAGCAATCCCTGACCCCATGCCCCTCTTCTGTCACGTCCGGGCGAAGGCGCCCAAGGGTCCGCGCACGCGTTTCGCCCACAGCACACCGTCATGCCCGGACTTGATCCGGGCACCCACGCGAGGGCAGCGCACGGGCTGCTGGCCGCCGTGGCGTTGGTGCCAGCAACGGCCCGCCCCGGTCGCGCCGCCGCGGCGTGGGTGCCCGGGTCACGTCCGGGCATGACGGTGCTTGAAGCCAGCCGCAGCGTCCCCCGGCGTTAGCCCAGCAAACAAAAGTTTGCGCCCGTCCGCACCGCGTGTTCTTATTCCGTTCGTGAGCAGCGCACCCCAACCCATCCCCGAGCCGTCCGACGCCGCCGCACCGCGCGACGGCCAGGCCGCCCTGGACGCGCAGCGCGCCGACGCCGACGCGCACGGCCTGGCCCTGGTGCGCCGCTTGGCCGACCTCAGCCTCGAGCTGGCCACCGCCTTGCAGGCCAACGCCCTGACCCAGGTGCACATCGCCAACACCCTCGCCGAGCCGGTGCCGGACGCCAGCACCGCCGCCTTCGACCGCATCGCCCGCTGCGCCCGGCGCACCGTGCTGATGCTGCGACACCTGGCCCAGCCGCCCCGCCCCACCCGTGCCGGCCCAGACCGTGCGGCCACCCGGCAGCGCGTGCTGCGCGCCGTGGAGGACGCGATCCAGGCCGAGGCGGGCAGCGACGCACAGGCCGAGCGCCTGCACGGCGAGGCCCGCGAGCGGCTGGAGCAGCTGGACCGGGCGGAGTTCGCCCGCCACCCGGCCAGCCTGTCCAGGCCTGCCGCGTCCGAGCCGGCCGCGTTCGGGTCCGGCCTGTCGGTGCCGGCGCTGATTGCCGACATCGTGCACGACCTCGGCCTGGGCGCCCCGGCCGGCACCCACCCCTGGGCGCGGCGCACCCCGGAGGACG
>CAXTJU010000066.1:0-17938 GCA_964244655.1 uncultured Acetobacteraceae bacterium
CGTCAGCCTCCCGGCTGCCACCAAATCCGTCATTGGCGCGAGGGCTGACAGAACCGGTGAGCGTCACCGTCGAGGTACTGAACTGCACGCTCGATTTTGAACGCCTTGAATATGTCCGGATCGTATAACAGAGGATCGCAAAGGACCTTTTCGTGTCCGCCGCCGATCTGTGCAACAAAGTCCAACGGTGTCTGTTACTCCCTAGACGCCAAACAGCGGCAGCCATCCGCTACGCTGCTCAAGACGTGCTCCTGGCCGGGCGTTCCGCTCGCTGCCCACAAACTCAGGCTGGGACTCTCAGAGCGTCAGACGTCGCCGCACCTCCTCCGCGGTGACGTGGCCGGCCGGGATGCTCGCCACGACACGCCCTTTCTCCATCACGTAGCAGCGATCGCTGAGAGCCAGGATCGTGTCGAGGTTCTGCTCGACGAACAGGATCGTGGTTCCAAGCTCGCGGCAAAAGGAGCGCAACGCGGCGCAAATCAGATGGACAATCGAGGGCTGGATGCCTTCGGACGGCTCATCGAGCAGCATTAGCGCCGGATTGCCGATCAACGCGCGGCCGATGGCGAGCTGCTGCTGCTCGCCGCCAGACATCGTGCCAGCCATCTGGTTCCGCCGCTCCCTCAGCCGCGGAAAGGATTCGAAGACGAGGTCGGGTAGCTTCTTGCCGGCGGGACCGCCGATCAGCCTTCCCACGTCGAGGTTTTCCTGCACGGTCATGCGCGGAAAGACGTGGCGTCCCTGTGGGATGTAGCCGATGCCGAAGCGCGCCCGG
Source organism: uncultured Acetobacteraceae bacterium (assembly GCA_964244655.1). Classification (GTDB taxonomy): domain Bacteria; phylum Pseudomonadota; class Alphaproteobacteria; order Acetobacterales; family Acetobacteraceae; genus LMUY01. The sequence goes on from CAXTJU010000066.1 coordinate 779, forward strand.
CGCTCGGCCGGCAGCGCGGTGATGTCGCGCCCGAGTAGCCGGACCGAGCCGGCCGCGGCGCCCAGCAGCCCGATGAGACAGCGCATTGTGGTTGTCTTGCCCGCCCCGTTGCGGCCGATCAGGCTGACGACCTCGCCCTTGCCGACCTGGAGGTCGACACCCTGCAGGATCGGGGTCGCGCCGTAGCGAGCCCAGAGGCCCGCGACCTCGAGCAGGAGTTCAGTGCCCATGAGTAGTACCAAGATAGATCTCCGCGACGCGCGGGTCCGCGATGACGGCGTCGACCGTGCCCCGGGTGAAGACCTTGCCGAAGTGGAGCACGGTCACGGACTTGGCGACCTGCCGAACGAAGGCCATGTCGTGCTCTACCACCAGCATCGTCATGCCCTCCGCGTTCAGGCGAAGGATTAGCTCGCCAGTCTGGAAGGTCTCTTCCGGCGACATGCCGGCGGTGGGCTCGTCGAGCAGCAGCAGCCTGGGCTTGAGGGCGAGGGCCATGCCGATCTCGAGCCATTGCTGCTGGCCGTGCGCAAGTTCGCCGGCAAGCTTGCCCGCGCTGTCGCGCAGGTTGAGCAGGCTGAGCAGGCGGTCCTCCTCGGTGCGCAGACTACCCCGCGCCACGTGATGCTGAAGCGCGATGTGCACGTTCTGACGAACCGGCAGCTCCTTGAAGACGGCGGGCGTCTGCATTTTGATGCTCATGCCGCGTTTGACCCGTTGGAAGGGCAGCTCGGCAGTGATGTCGATACCCTCGAAGTGGATGCGTCCGGCTGTTGGCGGATAGGTGCCGACGATCAGCCGAAACAGGGTGCTTTTGCCAGCGCCGTTTGGGCCGATCAGGCAATGGACGTCGCCGGCCTCGACGGCGAGCGAGACGCCGGAAACCGCAGCTAGGCCACCGAAGGTCTTGGAGGCGTCGGCAATCGACAAAATCGCGGTCACGCTGGCATTATTTTCCATCGGGCGTTGCGAGGACGGCAGCGGACTTGCGCATGAGGCGTCGGCCCGGCCAGCCAGCGAGCTTGACGAAGCCGATCACGAAGCCTTCGGGCACGTACATGACGGTGAGCAGCAGGAGCAGACCGGTCAGCACCAGCGCCGCCTGTTGGCTGTAGATGGTGAGCAACTGGAAGGCGACCAGGAAGGCGAAGGAGCCAACGAGCGTCGCGGTGAGTTCGCGCCGTCCCGAGAAGGAGACCCAAACGATCGGCATGGCCGCGGCCGGCAGCCCGATGCTGCCCGGCGTGATGAACTGTCCCCAGGCGGTGTAGAGAGCCCCGCTGAGGCCGGCCAGCGCGCTGCCGATGCAGAAGATTGCCAGGCGGTACTTGCGAACGTCGTAACCCAGCAGTTCGGCCCGCTGCTCGTCCTCGCGGATGGCGACCACGACGTTGCCGAACCGGCTGTTCACGAGCATGCGCAGGCCGAGATAGACGGCTAGCAGTAGGCCGATCATAAGGAAATAGAGGTTGGTGCCGTCAAACACGACGGTGTGGCTGCCCCAGGGCATGTTAAGCGCCTTCATGCCCTTCATGCCGTTGAAGCCGTTCAGCCGGGCCCGGCCGATCCGCCATTCCGGACCGGCGGTCTGCCCGAGAAAGAAGGCGAGGACCAGGGTGGCTGCCAGGGTGACGATGCCGAAGAACACGCCGCCGACACGGCCCCAGATGAGGAAGTAGCCGAGCACCGCCGCAGCGACGGCGGCCAGCAGCACGGACAGGCCGAGGGCTGCGAAAGTGGTGAAGCCTTTGCCGCCCAGGTCGATGGCGATCACGCCGTAGGAGTAGCCCGACACGCCGAAGAAGAAGGTCTGCCCGAACGACATGATGCCGCCGTAGCCCCACATCAGGCAGAGGCCGAGTGCCATGAAGATCCAGATGAAGAAATAGGCGAAGTTGCCGACGTCGTAAACATCGCCGAACAAGGGATAGCCGAGGGCGAGCAGGAGACCGACCAGGAAGACGCCCCAGAAAAGGCGACCAGTGCCCAGCGTCTGCGGACCGTTGAGCAGCTTCAGCATCGCGGGGTCATCCGGTTCTGCGCAAGTGCCGGTTAACCCAGCCGGTGATCCCGTCGGGGAGCACGCGGATCATCAGGATCACGGCGATCAGCATGCCGATCTGCCCGACGATCTGTCCGTGCCAGGCGTTCAGACCGGTGCGGACGGCGGCGAGCAAGATGCCGGCGGGCGCGGTACCTAGGAGCACATTTGTGCCGCCGATCACGACGGTGACGAAGCTCTCGACCACGAAGGTCGATCCCATGGTCGGGATCAGGCTCATGGTCGGCGCGTACAGGCCGCCGCATAGGCCCGCAAGGCCGGTGCCGAGCCCGAAGCTCAGCGCGTAAACCCAGTTCACGCGCACGCCGAGCGCGCGCGCCATAGCGGCGTGCTGCATCGTCGCGCGCGCGAGTACGCCGAAGTGGGTGCGCATAAAGACGACGTAGATCAGCGCGAGCACCGCGAGCGACGCCCCGAACAGGATCATGCGGTAGGTAGAGAAGGAGTAGTCGCCGACCGTGAAGCTGCCAGACGGCGTGCCGATTCCCTGCAGCGTCGAGCCAATCAGCAGCAGCGTGCCTTGGGTGACAATGAGGCTAAGCCCCCAGGTGGCCAGCAACGTATCGACGGGGCGCTGGTAGAAGCGGCGGATGATGGTGACCTCGACCACGACGCCAATCAGCCCGGCGATGAGTGCGCCACACAGCTGGGCGAGGATCAGCGGCAGCCCGAGATCGACCATGCCGACCGTCACGTAGGCGCCGCACATGACGAACTCGCCATGCGCCATGTTGATGACGCCCATCATGCCAAAGACGATGGCAAGTCCTGCCGAGGACAGGATGAGGAAGGCGAACACGTCAGCGAACTGGTAGAAGTAGGAAAAGAGGTCACTCAGCATCGCAGACCTGCCTTGCTGCTAAGGAAACAAGTACGGTGCATGGCCGGGGCCGCGCCGGCGCCCTACTTCTGTGGCAGGTTGTTCGGGCTGTACTGCTCCTGCGGGTTGTCCTTGGTCAGGTCGCAGCCAATCGAGCCGAGCCAGGAGGGCTGGATGACGCCGAAGTCCTTGTCAACGTGGACGTCGTGCTTGGCGTCGACCGAGAGCAGATACATGTGGTGGCTCATGTGCTGGCTCTTGGGATCCATGCAAATCCTTCCTTCGGGGGCATCGACGCACAGGTTGCCTGCGTCGACGACCTTGCGCAGATCTTCAAGCTTGGTCGACTTCGCCTGCTCGACCATGGTCTTGTAGAGATATAGCGCGACGTAGGCATTATAGCCCATGTCGTTGATGTAGGGCTCATTCGGATAAAGCGCGTGCCAACGCCGCTTGAAGTCGTCGGCGGCGGGCGTGTCCAGCTCTTCGAACCAGTTCGCGGCGGCGTGCATGTTGCTGAGCGCCGGGGGCTTGAAGCGCTTGTGCTCGAAGCCGAGCATGATCTTGATCGACGAGCCCATCGGCAGATTCAGCTTGGCGGCCGACGCCTGCTCGAAGAAGCTGTCCTGCGCGTCGCCGACGTTGATGGTCAGCAACCAGTCGGGCTTGGCCCTCTGGATGTTCTGGATGGTCTGGGCAAACTGGCTGACCCCGAGTGGGATGAACTCCTCGCCGACCACCGTGCCGTTCACGTCGGGCTGCTTGAGGATGCTGCGGTTCCACTCCGCGGAGAGCTGACCGAAGTTGTAGTCGGCGGCAATGACGTACGCCTTCGGTCCGAAGGTCTTCACCATGTACGGGATGAGGGTGGAAAATTGCTGCTCGGGGATCGCGCCCGTGCTGAACTCGTTGGCGTCGCAGACACCGCCTTCATACTGGTTGGTGTAGAAATACGGCGTGTCGGTTTTGTCCACGATCGGCCGGATCGCTTCGCGCGAAGCCGACGTGATGCCGCCGATTAGCACGTCCACGTGGTCTCTCTGAAGAAGGCGGCGGGCGAACTCCTGATAGCGGGCGTTGTCGCCTTGCGGGTCGAGATGGATCAGCTCGATCGGGCGGCCCATGATGCCGCCGGCCTTGTTAATCTCGTCCATGGCCAGGGTCGAGCCGTGCAGCTTCGGCAGGCCAATGGCCGCGAAGTCTCCCGAGATATCCTCGATCAGGCCGACCTTGATCGGGTCGGCGGCGAGGGCCGCCGTCGTGCCCAAGACGCCAAGCGCGAGCGCGGCGATCCCCTGCAGCGTGCTTGACCGTATGTTCATCTCTATCCCTTGTCTTGATCGCAAGCGTTCGAACTCCGGCCGTTCGTCAGGCAAGGAGGTATCGCTTCAGGATCGACGCCCCCATCGTGTATTTGGGATCGACCATGTTGCCGAGACGAATGCGGCCGGCCTGGCTAAGCAGCATGTAGGCGTCGAGCTCGTCAAAGCCGTAGTCGGCGGCCATCCAGCGGCACAGCTCGCGGTAGGCGATGCGGGCGGCGTCCTCCAACGGTCGGGCGCTGCCGATCGTCATGATAAAGTCAGCGGTCTCGAGCCTGGGCCAGGTGAAGCTCCAGTTCTTGATGAGGTCGATCCTCAGCGTCACGGTCGCGCGCTGCTCGACGGCGACGCCAGTGAGCTCGCCGTCGCCCTGTGTGGCATGGCAGTCGCCCACGAACAGGGAGGCGCCATTGATATGGACCGGCAGGTAGATCACGCTTCCCGGTCCGACATCGGGCAGGTCCATGTTGCCGCCGTAATAGTCCGGCACCAGCGACGAGATCGCCTCGATTTCCGGCGACACACCGATCGTGCCGATGAAGGGCTCGTAGGGCAGTATGATCCTGTCGCTAAAATGGACCCCGGCGGCATCAATGCGCATGCGCTTCACGCGCTCCGGCAGGGCCGGGTTTAGCGTTGCAGTGGCGGCAGTGCCGACAAGGCCGCCGAACTCAGGAATCAGGGCCGTGGTGCCATACTCGCCACGGGTCTCCACGGCTTTGATGTAGACGGCGAGGCAATCGCCCTTCTCGGCGCCGGCTACCGCGAAGGGCCCGCTCTGCGGGTTGAGAAAAGGGTGATTGAGTACCTTGGTCGGCCTATCCTGTTCCGACGTGAGTTTGCCACTGAACGCGTCCTCGGTATCGACCTTAATGGTGTCGCCGGGCTGGATGGTGAGAATGGGTGTGGCATAGGGTCCATAGACGAAATGGCGCGTCCCCTGCTCGGCGTCGGTGATGCGATGCTCCCGGCCGGCGCTGACAGCCGCCACGCCACGCCTGGCCATGATGGATGTGTTTAACCAGTCTACAGCGGTCATCTTGGCGATCTCACGAGAGGGTAGAGTGATGAGGATGCCATTCGGTGGCTGCCTGGTAGGCGGCGCCAGCTCGGACCAACACGTCTTCCTCGAAAGGGCACCCGACCAGCTGAAAGCCGATCGGCAGCCCAAAGGGCGTGAAAGCGCAAATCATAGTGATGGTCGGGCTGCCGGTAGTATCGAAAGGGCAGGTAAAGTGCAGCAGCCCTCCATCATCTCGGTGTTCTACCCCAAGGTGCTCATCATCGCTAGTAACCACCGTCTCCACGCCGCAGTTCGGGATCCAGGCGGAGGGAATCTGACTAGAATTTGGAACGGCGACGTCGATGACCGTTGCTCCGAGTTCGCGCAGAACCCCCAAGGTGCCCAGGACCGTGTGCCGAGTTTCATCATCCACGCCGGGGCTGCCCCAAGCCGGATCGCATCCGACGCGCAAGCCGCGTACATCCGGCTCCAAGACTGCAAAACTCGGCACCGGGTTCCCTGCGGCCGTCGAGTCGAGCGGGTGCGAGCCGGCGATGACGCCGAGCATGGCGCCGCAGTCGGCGATCCGCCCGACGTAGTCAAGCGAGACTGCCAGTTCGAAACGCCGTGCCAGCTGACCCGGCCCCTGTGGACTTAAGTCCCATGACGCTGCTGGCGGCCGAAGGAAACTGTATGGAGCCGCCCGTGTCAGTGCCGAGAGAGTCGTAGCAGAGCCCGACTGCGATGCGGCGCCGGAGCCGCTGAAAGACGCACCCGACCAAACGTCGGGGCCCCAAGGATTAAGCAGCTGGCCAATAATAGGATGATGGTCGGCATACGTGCCTTCCGTCAGATGCAGCTTGTCCAGCAGGACAGCGCCAACCTCGGCCAACTGCCGCACTACCATAGCATCCTCGTTCGGAATATGGTCCCAGTGGATGGTCATGCCGGCAGTAGTGCGGACGCACTTGGTCCAGCACACGTTCTTGACGGCGATCGGAACGCCGTGCAGTGGCCCGCGCACCTCGCCGCGGCCGATCTCCGCCTCAGCCTGCCAGACTTGGGCCGTGGTAGCCTCCAGCGTCACGGTGACGTAGCAGTGCAGCTTGCCTTTGAGCGCCTCGATTCGGTCGGGCGCCGTTTTCATGACCTTCACCAGCGACAGCTCCCAGTCACGTCGTTTGGTGGCAACGTTGAGTAGACCCAAGAAACGTAAGATCCGTCATTCTCTCTCCCTCCGTTGCTGCCTGGCGGACTGCATCTTCAAGCCGCAACGACGACGGCCGAAGCCGTCGAGCAGACTATGGCATCGTACCAGGCATTGCCCTCGGTTCAAGGCGATGCCGATCCTGCTGCCTGGCCGAAGACACGGTGTGGTCGCCTGATGGACTGCCTCCTCGTCAGCACTTTCGATCGCGATCGGCCTGAGCTTCCGGTCTCAACAACCAAGTTCGTATCTTAGAAGCCGGGACGATCCTGCGCTTGACCGTGGATGCCAAAAGGTTTGCCTGACAGCGCCAACTTGATGCAGCCGGACGGTCGCGCGTGTCCTCTCCGCTCCACCTTGACCAAGGCCGGGTGGCGAACGATTGTCCTGCGACGGGGTTAGGCAAGGCACAGCATCGCGCCGGACGCCAGGCCAGCGCGTCGCCATGGGACGGTCTCCGGGGACGGCCGGGCAGCCAAGATCTGGATACTAGTTTCGGGTCGCCGCGACGCGGGCTAGTCGGTTGTCCTTGATCAAGGCACGGCGGGCCGCGTCGGTCGCCAGCATCTGGGTTCGGGGGTAACGGTGCCGAAGGGTATGTATTTCGACAGTTTGACCCGCGTGGCGGGAAAAATCGGCTGCGGCGAGGTCTCGTCCGTCGCGCTGACGACGGCGCAGCTTGAGAGGATCGCTTCGCTCGACGCCCGTTTCCGCAGCTTCACCATCGTCACCCGGGAGCACGCGCTGACGCGCGCTGAGGCTGCCGACAGGGAGACTCAAAGAGGCATTTGCCGCGGCCCCCTGCATGGCGTGCCGATCGCGGTCAAGGACCTCTGCGACACGAGTTTCGCGCCCACAGGTGCCGGCACCACCCTCCTCAGGGCGACGACGCCCGCCCGTAACGCCACTGTCGTGGATCGCCTGGAGCAGGGCGGTGCGGTCATCCTTGGCAAGCTCGCGATGACGGAGGGGGCCTACACCAGCCACCACCCCGACAATCCCGGCCCGGTCAATCCCTGGAGCAGGGACCACTGGGTCGGCTCCTCGTCAACCGGGTCCGGGGTCGCGACCGCGGCGGGGCTTTGCTTCGGCTCGCTCGGATCGGACACGGGCGGCTCCATCCGGTTCCCTTCGGCGACATGCGGACTGACGGGAGTGAAGCCGACGTGGGGCCGCGTCAGCCGCAGCGGCGTGCATGCCCTGGCCGAGTCGCTCGACCACGTAGGCCCCATGGCGCGCAGCGCAGCGGATGCCGCGGCGATACTCTCCGTGATCGCCGGCGCCGATGCGAACGATCCCACGGCGCTGCAGGCCCCGGTTCCCGACTACCTGGCCGAAATCGGCAAGTCCGTCCGCGGCCTAACGATCGGCATCGACCGCCGCTTCGTCTCCGACGATATCCACCCCGAGGTCGTTGAGGCCGTGATAGAGGCGGAGCGGCATTTCGCCAAGCTGGGCTGCCGCATACGCGACGTCCAGTTTCCGCCGACGGACAAGCTCGTACGCGGCTGGATTCCATTCTGCTCGGTGGAGACGGCGCTTGCCCACCGTGAGACCTACCCGTCCCGCAGGGCGGAGTACGGCCCCGAGCTTGCGGCCCTCATCGACCAGGGCCGCAGCTTAAGCGGTATGCAGCTCGGCGAGATTTACCATGACCGTCTGGTCTTCTCGGGGGCGCTGAGCGCTATGTTCGAGGAAGCCGACCTAATCCTGATTCCGACCTTGCCGGTGCCGATCCCGAGCCTTGCGAAGATGCAGGAGTATGGGCAGGACCCCGAGGTCCTGCTGCGCATCCTGCGCTTCACGGCTCCGTTTGACTTCTCGGGCAGCCCAACGATCACGCTGCCGGCCGGCGTCGACGGCGCGGGCATGCCCCTTAGCTTGCAGCTGGTCGGCCGGCATTTGTCGGAGGACGTGCTCTGCCGCGCCGGCCATGCTTTCCAGCAGGTCACAGATTGGCACACGCGCCACCCACCCGGCCTCTCCTGAGCCAGGTAGCCGTTTCAGGACCCGGGTCGGACGAGCTTGCAGGGGGAACGGCCTTACAAGCTGGGCAGGAGCGCTGTCGAGTGGCACGGATCATGCACGACTAGCTAATCCGCTGAGCGAGGGCAGGATGACGTTCATATCCGACACGGCAGCCGTGCAAGCCAGTGAACGTTTCGACTACTGGCGCGACGTCATCTGTCGGAACTACGTGCCTGCAACCAGCGACAACAGAAGCCGGGGGCCGTTCGATGCGCGCCTGATCTTCAATCGGCTTGGCCGTTTTGAGATAGGCTCGCTCAAGGCACCGCCGCACGCATGGTGCCGGGACGCGAAGCAAATCCGGATCGATGGCCGCGACGACGTGCTCCTCAGCATGGTTGTCAGCGGTTGCGGTCGCCTTGGCCAAGGCGGGCGCGTGCTTCAGCAGCTGCCGGGCGAGATCGCCCTCTACGACACAAGGCACCCGTTCACCTACGAGCTGACGGACCACGTCATCGTCTTCAAAATCCGGCGCAGTGACTTTTCGTCGCATGCCGGCCTCAGCACGCCGATGTTCGCGGCACGGTTGGCGAAGGACAGCCCCCTGCGCCGCATCCTCGGGGAGGCGCTCGTCTATGGGGCGGAGGGCCTCACCGACGCGCCGTCGAACGACATCGCAGGCGCTCACCTCGGGGCGTCGATCTTCAACCTGGCCCTCACGATCATCGATCAGGCCGGCGGCACTGCCGCGCTGCCGTGCTCCCACGCGACGCAACTGGAGCGCGCGACGCGTTACGCGATGGCCAACTTGGAGGACGCATCGCTCACGTGCGAGAGGCTCGCCCGCCACGCGGGCTGCTCGGTGCGCACGCTCAACAGGCTGTTCGCGGAACTGCTGACGACCCCGATGCGGTGGCTGTGGCAGCAGCGCCTCGAGGCAGCCCGGGACGAGCTCTGTGGCACGCGCGCCAGTTCGGTCACGGACGTCGCCTTCCGGTTCGGCTTCAGCGAGCTCTCGCATTTTAGTCGGAGCTTTAAGAGCGCCTACGGCGTCACCCCGCGATCGATGCTGCGGGATGCGCCACGCAGGCGCAAGCAGGCAACCCCCGGGCTAGCTCGTCTGCAACCGCCTTGAGCAAGCCACGATTAACGGGGGCGGTGCCGCGCGGAAGCGGTTCAAGGTCGTTCTGCAGCGCAGCGGACGTCTCTTCTCGGCCGATCGGCACGAGCCGCTCCTCGCCGCCGGAACGCGAAGCTCGGTTGATCAGAATGGTTATGGCCAACGACTGTGAAATGGAGATTACAATGAGTAGTGACCACAGCCACCAGCCATCCGACATCTCGTTGCGCGTGAAGGCGGTAGAGTCGATCCTGGTCGAGAAGGGGCTGCTCGATCCGAAAGCGGTAGACCTGCTGGTCGATGCCTATGAGAACAAGATTGGGCCGCGCAACGGCGCCGCTGTCGTAGCCAGGGCGTGGACCGACCCGAACTACCGCAAGCGCCTGCTGGACGACGGGACGGCCGCGATCGCCGAACTCGGATACACGGGCGTCCAGGGTGAGGACATGGTCGTCGTCGAGAACACGCCCGCCGTCCACAACATGGTCGTGTGCACCCTGTGCTCCTGTTATCCGTGGCCCACCCTGGGCCTGCCGCCGAACTGGTACAAGGCGGCTCCCTACCGGTCCCGCGCCGTGATTGATCCCCGCGGTGTGTTGCAGGAGTTCGGCGTGACCTTACCGGCATCGACCGAGGTGCACGTTTGGGACAGCAACGCGGAGCTACGCTACCTCGTCCTTCCGATGCGGCCTGCCGACACGGAAGCCAAGTCGGAAGCCGAGCTGGCGGCCCTCGTCACCCGCGACAGCATGGTCGGCGTGGGCCTTCCACTATCTTCCAAATAGGGGTTGGGACATGAACGGGATACATGACCTCGGCGGCATGCACGGGTTGGGACCGATCGACATCGATCCCCAGCAGGCTCTCTTCAAGGATGACTGGCAGCGGCGGATGTTCGGGATATTTGTCCTGGCCTTTGCCGGCGGCCATTTCAACCTCGACCAGTTCCGGTCTGCGATCGAGCAGATGAACCCGGCGCACTACCTGAATTCGAACTACTACGAGCACTGGCTGCACTCGCTCGAGACGTGGTGCAAGGCCAACGGATCCCTGAGCGAGGCCGAGATCACCGCCAGGATGAGCGAACTCAAGCAGCAGGAGCATGCGTGATGCCCACGATGTTTCCAGCCGAGAACGTGCCTGACTTGATCCGCACTGGCGGGTCGACCCGCGTGAATCTCGAGGTTCCCGCGGGCTTTGAGCCGGGTGATAAGGTTTTCGTCGCGAACATCAACCCGGCAAGCCACACGCGCCTTCCTCGATACGTCCGCGGGAAGGTCGGCACCGTCGAGCGCGATCACGGCGTATTCGTGTTCCCCGACACCAACGCCGAACTCAAAGGTGAGAAGCCGCAGCACGTCTACAGCGTGTGCTTTACATTGGCCGAGCTCTGGGGGCTGGACGGGATGTCGTCGGACAAGCTCTACATCGATATGTTCGAGGATTACATTGCTCATTCCAAGTGAACTGCTGCGAGGCAACGACGATGACGGTTTTAACGAGTCTTGGACAGCCAGTTGACCTCAACGGCCCCGTGTTCCGCGAGCCCTGGGAGGCTTCTGCTTTCGCAATCGTCGTGAAGTTGAGCGAGGCCGGGCATTTCACCTGGTCCGAATGGGCCGACTGCCTTTCACAAGAAATCCGGCTGGCCGAGGCGGCGCACCAGGGTGGCAGTCAATCCCATGGCGAAAACCACGACCATCATCATGACGATGGAAGCGAGTACTACCACCAGTGGTTTGCGGCGCTTGAGAAGATGCTTGCTGCCAAGAATATTCTTGGATCGGACGTAGTGGATGTCCGTCATAAGTATTTAAAGGAAAATCCTATACCGCACGATCAGGTGGCGCGGCGCGAACCCGTTTGCGTGGCGTGAAGCCTTGAAAAGCACAACGAATGAAGTCGTCAGCACGTACATGCAGGCTACTGAAAGCGCATCCCGGCACCGGCTGAAACCGCCCGATAAAGCGGTCACCCGGGCTGCTGCTGGGCGGGCAGAGGCGTCGGTGTGCCTGGTAGATGGGACCAGCAAGGTGGCGTGGCGGGCATAACTCGAAGGCCGGTGACGCCCTGCCGTGATGATACCTGCTTGAGGCCGCCACGACATCGCTGTCGCGCAGGCAGAGAACCTTGACCTTGCAGGATGGGCTCTCGGCAGGTGGGCCTGTGCCTTGCGCAGGAAGTGCACACGGGGGCTGTTGAATTACTCGATCCATGACTGCGCTGAACGCCTGCCGCTTTTTTCCGCAGTTCGACTGCCGATCAGGCGATTCCGGCGGCAGCGCCATGCTCGGTTTCGAGCTGGCTCGTCGGGTCAGCCAGAAGCTCGGGTAAAGCGGCCAAAAACAGGACCAGCGCTGCGGCGAGCCACTTGAGGTAGCACGTAGTCGGGGCCGGGCCGCAGCAGGCCATAGCGCAGCCCGAGTGCATTGCTTTCGAGTGGGACAATGCCGTCCTCACGATCCTACCCGGCGAGGTGGTCGAGCAACCAGCCAGGCAGAAGGGATTGCGTCCGCGCTTTGACGCGCTTGGCCAGCATGCCCCGCTCGGTCTCCACGCTACGACGGAAGCGGGCGAAGAATGGGTCGTTCGGGTTGCAACACCAGCGCCCGCTGCGTTGCATAGGGGTCGGCATGCGGGTCGACCCGGGTGGCGTGGGCGATCATCTGTTCCAGCTAGGCGCAGGCTTGAATGTGTGTCAGGGCGGCGACCACGGCCACCTCGGGGGCGTCCAGGTGGATGGCGTTGAACAGGTGTTCGATGGCCAGCACCGCCAATCCAGGTTCCATAAGGCTGACATGAGAGTCCGTAGCTGGTAAGAGGCGATATTCTGGTACACCGGCTGAGCAAGCTGGTCGACTTATCCCTCGGCAACACCCTTTGTAAATAGCGACTGTGGTTCGATCTGCTCGGAGGCCTGTCTGATCAACGCCTAAACGCGGAGCCCGGACACGCTGATGACCTTGCAGGACCTCCGTTATGTGGTCGCCGTGGCCGATCACGGCCATTTTAGGCGGGCTGCCGCCGTATGCAGCATCGGCCAGTCAACACTTAGCACCCAGATCAAGAAGCTCGGGAAGCAGCTCGGGGTGACGTTGTTTGAGCGGACGACTCAGTCGGTTCGGGCCACCGTCGTCGGGGCGCAGATCGCGGGCCGAGCCAGGCGCGTGCTGGCCGACGTTGAGGCTATCGGCAGTGTCGGCCGCGAGATGTCGAGGCTCCTGACCGGCACGTTCAGTCTCGGCATAATCCCGATCCTCGGCCCCTATTTGCTGCCATGGCTCGTGCCGGCGCTCAGGGTCGGCTATCCCGAGTTGTGGCGGGTCGTAAGGGAAGACTTGACCGCCCCGCTGCTAAATCGCCTGGGTGCACACCGGCTTGATGCCGCGCTGCTGGCCCTGCCGGTCCGCGATGATGGCATCGAGACCATGCCGGTGTTCGACGAGCTGTTCCGCTTCGCCGAGCCCCGGCGGCATTTGGCCTCCGCTGGCGTCATGAGGGAGAAGGAACTGTGCGGGCAGCGTTTGATGCTGCTGACCGAGGGGCACTGCCTGCGCGACCAGCCTGGAAACGATTATGCATATGGTGGCTATGGGGCTTGGCAGCGTCTTGCTGCCGGCGATGGCCTGAGACAGTAAGATGGCCCGCGCCGTGACGACACGATCGCTGGACCCCGGCGTCGGGCGGCGGATCGGCGTGGCCTGGTGCCAGGGTTGCTCCCGGGTCTGTTACATCCACCTGCTTGTTGACGTGCTGCGCCAGCACTTTTCACCCAGCGTGCACCCCCTCTGAGCAGCCGGGATTGATCGTTTGTATTCATGGAACGCCCATCAGGAATCAGTTTTCCTAGGCGGCGCGCATTTGCTAGACTTGCTCTAGGTATATCACGGACATCGGTCCGGACCGCGCGGTCGATTGCCGCGACATGGAACGGCCGAGCCAGACAGCGAGGAGAGACACCGTGGATGGTATGAGCGACAACAAGGCTGTGGGTCAGTGCCCGGTCGCGCACGGCAGCGCTATTGCAGGCGCCAGCACGCGCGGCCGTGCGGGCCATGGCAACCGTGACTGGTGGCCCGAGCACCTTAGCCTGAGCACGCTGAGCCAGCATTCGCCCCGCGCCAATCCGATGGGCGCGGATTTTGACTACGCCGAGGCTTTTAAGGCGCTGGACCTGAACGCCGTCATCCAGGACCTGCATGCCCTGATGACGGACTCGCAGGACTGGTGGCCCGCGGACTTCGGCCATTACGGCGGCCTGTTCATCCGCCTGGCCTGGCATAGTTCCGGCACCTACCGCATCACGGACGGCCGCGGCGGCGCCGGTGGCGGTCAGCAGCGCTTCGCCCCGCTGAACAGCTGGCCCGACAACGCCAATTTGGACAAGGCGCGCCGCCTGCTGTGGCCGATCAAACAGAAATACGGCGACAACCTATCCTGGGCCGACCTGTACGTCTTCGCTGGCACGATCGCCATGGAGTCCATGGGTTTCAAGACCTTCGGCATGGCCGGCGGCCGTGCCGACACCTGGGAGCCGGAGGAGCTCTTCTGGGGCCCCGAGGGGTCTTGGCTAGGCGATGAGCGCTACAGCGGCGAGCGCGAACTTCACGAGTCGCTGGGCGCTGTGCAGATGGGCTTGATCTACGTCAACCCAGAAGGTCCGAACGGCACCCCCGACGCGCTTGGCTCCGCCCGCGACATCCGTTCGACCTTCGCCCGAATGGCGATGAACGACGAGGAAACCGTGGCGCTGATCGCCGGCGGCCACACCTTCGGTAAGACCCACGGTGCAGGTGATCCGTCCTTCGTCGGTCCAGAGCCGGAAGGTGCCGTGATCGAGGACATGGGCCTGGGCTGGCGCAGCAAGCACGGCACCGGCCACGGTGCGGACGCGATCACCGGCGGCCCCGAAGTCACCTGGTCGCAGACGCCGACGCAATGGAGCAACTACTACTTCGAAAATTTGTTCAAGTACGAGTGGGAGCTGACCAAGAGCCCGGCCGGTGCCCTGCAATGGGTGGCGAAGGACGCAGAAGCGATCATTCCGAATGCGCACGATCCGTCCAAAAGGCAGCTTCCGACCATGCTGACCTCCGACCTGGCGCTGCGGGTGGACCCGATCTACGAGAAAATCTCGCGTCGGTTCCTTGAGAACCCGGACGAGTTTGCGGACGCGTATGCCCGCGCCTGGTTCAAGCTGACCCATCGCGACATGGGGCCGATCCAGCGCTACCTCGGCCCGCTCGTGCCGCAGGAGCCGCTGATTTGGCAGGACCGCATCCCGGCGACAGACCACCCCGTGATCGGCGAAGCCGAGATCGAGGTGCTGAAGGCCCAGATCCTCGCCACCGGCTTGTCTGTATCGCAGCTGGTCTCGACCGCCTGGGCGTCCGCCTCCACCTTCCGCTTCTCGGACAAGCGGGGCGGTGCTAACGGCGCGCGCATCCGGCTGGCCCCACAGAAGAATTGGGAGGTGAACGAGCCGGCGCTGCTGGCGACGGTGCTGGAGACACTCCAGGGCATACAGTCGGCATTCGACGCTTCGGCGCAGGGTGGGATGAAGGTGTCGCTGGCCGACCTGATCGTCCTGGGTGGTTGCGCCGCGGTTGAGCAGGCGGCGAAGGAAGCCGGCAGCACGATCAAGGTGCCGTTCATCCCGGGCCGCATGGACGCGTCGCAGGAGCAGACCGACGTTGCCTCCTTCGCGCCGTTGCGGCCGAAGGCCGATGGGTTCCGCAACTACTACGAGAACGGCTCCTTCATGGCGCCGGAGGAGTCGCTGGTCGATCGTGCGGAACTGCTGCGGCTATCCGGACCGGAGATGACGGTGCTGGTCGCCGGCCTGCGGGTGTTGGGGACGAACGTTGCAGAGTCCAAGCACGGCGTGTTCACGGACCGGGTGGGAAAGCTGACGAACGACTTCTTCGTCAACTTGCTCGACATAAGGCTGGAATGGCTCCCGACGGCCTCCGATAACGCTTATGAGGGCCGTGACCGCAAGACCAAGGAGGTGAAGTGGACCGCGACCCGCGTCGACCTCATCTTCGGTTCGCACTCGCAGTTGCGTGCGCTGGCCGAGGTCTATGGCAGCTCGACCGCGCAGGCAAAGTTCGTCCGGGACTTCGTGGCGGCCTGGGATAAGGTGATGAACAACGACCGTTACGACTTGGCGTAAGCCCGCCGAGTAGCGCTTCGGGTAAGTACCGGGCGGCGGCACCTCGATAGGTGCCGCCATCTGGTGTATCGACCGATTGTGTTGCACGGATTGGCTGAAGGCGTTGGTTGGCCCATCACGTCCTTGGATTGCTGCTTACGCGAAGCGGACGTATTTCGGACATCAGAGCTCAATCATACGGTTCAGCGCTTTGACGGCAATCGCGACCTCGGTCGCTCGGCGCTGACCTGTTCGCGATCGTAGCCCGTCACCGATGACCAGCTTGAAACCGCTGATGTCGGCCTCAACCAGAGCACGCCCATTATAGCCAGGGTTCTCCGCCAAGCTATGCGACCGGGCTCGGCAATGATCTGCAGGTGCCGGTCGCGCATCTTGGGCGCTGTCTCGGTTGTGTCGCTCGGCACGGCGCTGGAGCGTGGTGGGACGATGAAGGTGTTTGGTCCCAGGATGAGGTGACGTGGGTTTAGAGCATTTTGGGGTTGTGCGGACTCGCTGGTTCTGATTCGACGCTGCTAGTTGAGTAGCGAGGGATGGGATGGCCGCACCGTTGTCGCAGGACCTGCGTCGCCGCCTGGTGCAGGCGGTGGAGGCGGGCAGTTCGACCCGTGAGGCGGCGCGGCGCTTTGCCGTGAGCGCGTCGGCGGCGATCAAGCTGGTGCGGCGTGTGTGCGAGACCGGCAGCATGGCGCCAGCGCGGATTGGTGGCTACCGCAAGCCGTTGCTGGCCGGGCACGAGGACCTGTTGCGGGAGCTGGTGGCGGCCAAGGGCCACATCACGCTGGCCGAGATCCAGGCCAAGCTCATCGAACGCGACATCGAGGCTGGCTGCCTGACGACGATCTGGTCGACGCTGCGCAGGCTCGGGTTGTCGCACAAAAAAACAGCCTGAGGGCGTCCGAGCAGGACCGGGCGGACGTGGCCGAGCACCGCCGCATGTGGCGCGTGTGGCAGCGCTACATGGACCCGGAACGCTTCGTGTTCATCGACGAGACCGGCGCCAGCACGAACATGGTTCGTCGCTATGGCTGGGCGCTCCGCGGCGAGCGCCTGGTCCAGGCCGCCCCGCATGGGCATTGGCGCACCACCACGTTCGTAGCCGGGCTGCGGAGCACCGGGCTGGTGGCGCCATTGGTGCTGGACGGGCCGATGAACGGACCGGCCTTCCTGGCCTACGTCGAGCAGTTCCTGGCGCCCACGCTCCAGCGCGGCGACGTGGTGGTCATGGACAACCTGGGCGCCCACAGGGTGGAGGGCGTTAAGGAGGCGATCCGGGCTGTGGGTGCCAGCGTGCTCTACCTGCCGCCCTACTCGCCCGACCTGAACCCGATCAAGCAGGCGTTCGCCAAGCTCAAGGCCCTGCTTCGCGGTGCCGCGGCCAGAACCAAGGAGGCGCTCTGGACCACAATCGGCCAACTCCTCGGCCACTTCACCACCGCCGAATGCCACAACTACCTCGCCAACTCAGGGTATGAGTTCACCTAAA
>CAXTJU010000067.1:0-17566 GCA_964244655.1 uncultured Acetobacteraceae bacterium
ACTACCCCAACAGCCTCAAACCAAACCACATTCCAACTCATCCCAGAACTGAATACCTCGTCGAGCCAGCGGAAAATACTGGTCGGCATGTGGCCGGTGTCAGTATCCGCAAATGCGAATGCCGCGTTTTCGGTCAATATAAAGCTTATTGTGAGCAGTAATTTATCTTATAGATCAACTCTGTTATAATAAAATTCGGAGTATTATTTAAGATAGCATATCCGCAGGCTCATTTTGCCTAAACTATATTAGATGCTTTAGTTACGCAGACTGTAACTGAAGACTGAATGCGCCACTGCATGAATTTCATTAGCCATTTACAGCTAGCGTTCGGCTTCATCTGCCTCCGGCTCCACCTCGATTTCTTCAGAAATCGCGTCTGCATCATCTTCCAATTCCGAGGCATCCTCGAGCACGTCCTCCTCAGCCTCCTCCTCTGCGGGCTCGACTTCGACATCCGACTCATCGGCCACGGGCAGCTTCTTAGGGCGCTTGTCCTCGACCACATTACCCCCGGCGCGGCGGGCGCGAGGTTGGTCAGCAGGTTGCTCGCTGCCGCACTTAGGGCAAACTGCCGGAGTCTTCTGCAGATCGTAAAACCTGGCATTGCACGAGACGCAAACGCGCTTGGTGCCTAACTCTGGCTTCACCATGCCAAACGCGCTCCCTTGTGGCCGGCGCGATTTGCCGACGGGCGCGCCCCATGCCATTGCCGGCTCCCGGTGTCAAACCTCGGGGTAGCCCGCCGCTGTTCAAAGAACTGAGCCCCTGGTAACCGGATCATGACATGGCAGCTGTTCACCCCCTCACCGCGCGCCGCCCATCCGGCCCTCTTGCCGGACGGGCAGATGTTCCAGGCGACGAGGCAATAAGCCACCAGACCCTGATATTTGGGGCACTGGCCGTAGGTCGCACGCAAATTTGCGGGCTACTTGAAGACAAGGACGTGTGGCGCACTGTTGCAGCCATGAGGGCTTTGGGCGTGGTAGTGGAGAAGAAAGACACGGCCTGGCATGTCACGGGTTGCGGCATCGGCGGCTTAGTCGAACCAGAAGAAGTTCTGGACACGGGCAGTTCCGAGATGACTGCGTGGCTGCTCGCAGGCTTGCTGGCGAGCCACGATATGCATGCGGTGATAACTGGGGGTGCAAGCCTGCGACGCCGCTCGATGCATCAAATCACTGAACTGCTCGCGCTGTGCGGAGCGCAGTTTGCGGGCCGAAAGGGAGGATGCCTGCCGCTTTCCATCCAAGGCGCGGCGGACGCATTACCAGTTCGCTGCCGTATTCCGGGGGCACTTACTCAGGCAAAATCAGCCGTCTTGCTGGCCGGGTTGAACGCGCGCGGCCAGACGGAGATACGGGAAGCTGTCGCCACGCCCGATCACACCGAGAACATGCTGCGCCACTTTGGGGCCACTGTGTCCGTCGAGGCGGACGGCGCCAGCCGGATCATCGCGCTTGCTGGTCAGCCAGAGTTGCGGGGCCGAGAGGTGATGGTGCCCGGCGATTTGTCCCTCGCGGCTTTTCCACTCGTGGCAGCGCTGCTAATACCGGATTCGGCCATCACGCTGGCCGGTATTGGGTTGAACCCGTTGCGCATCGGACTGCTAACCACCCTGTGCGAGATGGGTGCTGACATCAAGATTATAGCCGAGCGGATAGAAGCCGGCGAACCAGTTGGCGACTTGCTGGTGCGGCACTGCACCTTGAGCGCGATTGACGCGTCACCCATGCGTGCGCCGACCATAACTGATAACTATCCATTACTGGCTGTAGCGGCCGCGTTTGCCCGTGGGACGACCCGCATGGCAGGCATGGCCGACTCGGTAGCAAAAGGGAGCAACCGGCTGGGGCAGACTGCTACCATGTTGCAGGCGGCGGGCGTACGCATTGCGATTGATGGAGACGATTTGCTCGTGCATGGCACGGGCCGGGTGCCCGGCGGCTGCATGGTGCAACCTGGCACGGACCATCGACTGGCCATGAGCGCCCTGGTGATGGGCCAGGCCACGGACGCACCGGTGGTTGTAGGTAATGCGGCATGCATCGATGCCAGCTTCTCGGGTTTTGTCGCCCTGATGTCAGGTCTAGGGGCTAATATCGCATGAGGCGCGGAGCGTGATCATCGCCGTCGATGGGCCGGCCGCCGCGGGCAAGGGTACTCTGTCTCGCCGCTTGGCCAATGCGCTCAGCTTGCCTTACCTGGACACGGGCCTGCTCTACCGCGCCGTCGGCCGCCGCGTGCTGGACGTTGGTGGCGACCCGGCAAATCCCGACGCGGCTGAAGCACAAGCCCGCGCGCTGCAGGCAACTGACCTGGCGCGTGCAGACCTGCGCGGTCTAGCGGCAGGCGTGGCGGCCAGCCAGGTCGCCGCCATTCCTGGCGTGCGTGCGGAGTTGCTGACATTCCAACGGAGTTTCGCAGACCGGGGCGGCGCAGTGCTGGATGGGCGCGACATCGGCACTGTGATTTTCCCGGATGCCGAGGTGAAACTGTTTGTGACGGCAAGCCTGGAAGTGCGGGCGGCCCGCCGATGGCGCGAGTTGCAAGTGCGCGGGGTAGCGGCATCATTGGAAGCGGTGACGCAAGAGATACGGACGCGCGATGTCCGAGATGAGGCACGTGCCTCAGCCCCGTTGCGCCAAGCGCCAGGCGCAGTGCTGCTGGATACAAGCGCGCTCAGCCCCGATGCGGCATTTGCGGCCGCGATGGCCGTGATTGCTGCCTATAACACCGCCTCATCTCTTGTCTAAAAACCCTCTCGTCGCAGAACTTAATTATCAGCATAGGCCAGGATGAAAAATTCAGCGAATAGATGAAGTGACAGACGTCGCATCCAGTCACCTGTAAACGAACCCATACAGTTCCGCACCACAAACTTGTGATGCAAGACTGTACCTATGCTTTGCAACGCGCCGAAACGGCCAAGCCAAGCGGTGGCCAGAGGGGAGGCGACGAGCCCAAAGAGGATGGCCATGGCAAAGCAGTTCATGCCGGCTGCGTCACCAGCGCTTGGCTCAGGGCAAAACCTAGGCAACGCATGAGGGGCAACATTCAAGTTTTCCTTTCTCGAGGATAGCCGGAAAATTCGGTTTCCCTTGACTCCAAACCCCCATCCGTAGTTTCTGCGGCGTACGAACACCTTCAATCCGGCCTACACCTCAGGCAAGCCGTATCCGAACCGGACGCGCACACCGCAAAAGCTCCCCAGGGAGCATCCTACAGGAACAATCCATCCCTATGGCATCCAGCGCCGTTGCTTACGACTATTCCCAATCGCACAACCCTGGCGAGGAAGACTTCGCCTCCCTGCTTGATGAGACCCTTGGCCGGGACACTGGCTTTGACGGGTCTGTTGTCACAGGCAGGGTCCTACGTCTTACCGACGAGTTCGCCATTGTCGACGTCGGCCTCAAAAGCGAGGGTCGTGTGGCTCTCAAGGAGTTCGGCCCGCCCGGCGTTGCTCCCGAGGTCAAGCCCGGAGACCTGATCGAGCTATTCATCGAGCGTTATGAAGACCGTGACGGCGCGATTGTGTTGTCGCGCGAAAAGGCGCGCCGCGAGGAGGCTTGGACCAATCTCGAGAAGGCGTTCGAGGCGCAGAAGCGTGTGGATGGCACCATCTACGGTCGGGTCAAGGGCGGCTTCACCGTCGATCTCGGCGGCGCGGTCGCGTTCTTGCCCGGCAGCCAAGTGGACATCCGCCCGGTGCGGGACGTGGGACCATTGATGGGGACGCCGCAGCCGTTCCAGATTCTCAAGATGGACCGCGCCCGCGGCAACATCGTGGTCTCTCGCCGTGCCGTGCTGGAGGAGACACGGGCTGAGCAGCGCTCCGAGCTAATCCAAGGCCTTAAGGAAGGCATGATCCTGGATGGCGTGGTGAAGAACATCACCGATTATGGCGCCTTCGTGGACTTGGGCGGCGTAGACGGTCTGTTGCACGTGACGGACGTGGCTTGGCGCCGCATCAATCATCCCTCGGAGGCACTGCAGATAGGCCAGGCCGTGCGTGTGCAAGTCATCCGCTTCAACGCTGAGACGCAGCGTATTTCACTCGGCATGAAACAGCTTGAGGCCGACCCATGGGAAGGTGTCGCGGCCAAGTATCCGCCGGGTGCCAAGTATAGCGGCCGTGTCACCAACATCACCGATTATGGCGCGTTCGTGGAGTTGGAACCCGGCGTAGAAGGACTGGTTCACGTCTCCGAAATGAGCTGGACCAAGAAGAACGTTCATCCCGGCAAGATCGTGTCTACTTCTCAAGAAGTCGAGGTCATGGTGCTGGACGTGGACAGCTCCAAGCGCCGCATTTCGCTCGGCATCAAACAAGTGCAGCGCAACCCATGGGAAGAGTTCCTGGACATTCATCCAGTCGGCTCCGTGATCGAGGGCGAGTTGCGCAACATCACCGAGTTCGGCCTATTTATCGGTATCTCTGCCGACGTCGACGGCATGGTGCACATGTCCGACATCTCGTGGGACGAACCCGGTGAACTGGCTATGGCCAAGTATGAGAAGGGTGCCGTGCTCAAGGCCAAGGTGCTGGATGTCGATGTGGAGAAGGAGCGTATCTCCCTTGGCATCAAGCAGTTGGAGGCTGACCCGGCGGCTGATACGCTCAGCCGCGTCCACAAGGGCGAGGTCGTCACATGCATCGTGACCGCGATCCAGGCGAACGGCATCGAGGTCAAGGTAGACGAGGTGCTCACCGGCTTCATCCGCCGCGCCGAGTTGGCGCGCGACAAGGGCGACCAACGGCCGGACCGCTTCGCCGTGGGCGAGAAGGTGGACGCTAAGATCACGGCGATTGACCGCGCCGCCCGCAAGCTCTCGCTCACTATTAAGGGGCGTGAGATGGAGGAGGACAAACAGGCGGTGGCGGAGTTCGGCACTTCCGACAGTGGCGCATCCTTGGGCGACATCTTGGGGGCGGCGATCCGTCGTCGCAATCAGCAGAGCGCCGAATAGCCCGTGTCCGGGCAGAATACCGGACTGGAAGCGGACCTTCTCCTGGACAGGCGGCGCCTCAAGCGCCGCCTCGTCTTTTGGCGCCTGATCGCGGTTCTGTCGGTGCTGGGGGTCCTCGCCTACTCGGCGGGGCGGGCCACGTCAGGCGGGCTGCCGGGCACGCGCCATGTGACCCGGGTCAACGTTAACGGCATCATTGGGTCCGAGCGGAAGCTGACTGAGGCGGTGCGCGCCTTGGCCAAGGACAGTAACGTGGCTGCGGTCGTGCTGACCGTGGACAGTCCCGGCGGCAGCGTGGCAGGCGGCGAAAGCCTGCACGATGCGCTGGCGCTGGTGGCGGCGGCCAAGCCGGTGGTCACGGTCATGCAGGGTACGGCAGCCTCGGCCGGCTACATGATCAGCTTGCCAGCCGCGCGCATCTTCGCCAGCAACGCGACGCTCACCGGCTCGATTGGCGTGATCCTGGAAACTGGCAGCGCCGGCGGATTGCTGGATAAGCTCGGCCTATCGGCGGACGCGATCATCTCGGGGCCATTGAAAGACCAGCCATCTTTCACCCATAGGCTGTCGCCGGCAGGGCGGGATTATCTGCAAGGGCTGGTGAACAACTTGTTTGGCCAGTTCGTGGCGATGGTAGCGCAAGCGCGGCGCCTGGATGATGCACGGGTGCGTGAGCTGGCAGATGGCAGGGCCTATAGCGGGCAGCAGGCTTTGGGACTTGGGCTAATTGACGAGATTGGCGGCGAGGCGGAAGCACGGGTTTGGCTCGAAAAAGAGAAGGGCGTGAAGGCCGATGTGCCGATCGTCGACTTGAAGCTCGGCAGCTTCTACGAACGAACGGTCGGGGCTACGCTGGGTCTTGTCGGCCAGCGGCTCGGCTTGCAGCTTTTAGGCGCTGTGCCGATGGCACTGTGGGTTCCGTCGCTCAGCCAGTAGGTTTCAGACTGCTCGCACCGCGGTCATGATCGGCGCATCGGCGGGGATCAGTGAAGCGACTGACCGTTAGCTTGCCCACCAAGGTTGCTGTGCCAGTCCTGCCACGCGGCGCAGCGGCAAGCTGGAGGCGCTCGCAGCCGAACGCGGCAGAGGCAATCTCGCACGCACAATGGATACTGTCGATCCAGCCGAGGCGTGCAGGCAATTGACGGCACTTCCGTCAGTTTTGGGCGATACCGACGCAGTTACGCTGAACGCTGACGTCATTCATCTCAATCCCGCTTTGGAATGGACATCCGACCAAGAGGCTTTTGCAGTCAATGTGATGGGCTTTGCTGCATTGAGCCAAGCTGCCCTGAAGCACTTCATTGAGTGTGGTGCAAGATGCCCGTTCGGGATATTACCAGTCGCCAAGCTGAAGGGAAGTGGTAGTGCTGCGCTACACTGTACTTCCAAAGCGCTCGTCTCAGTTTAGCTTGACAGATTGAGGGCCAAGGCAAAAGCCGGCAGGCTGCTAATCACCGTAACTGAAATCTACCCGGGTTTCGTGGACACAGTGGTGATGAAGGCAAATAGGCCGTTTTGGGTCGTCTCACCCGACGTAGCTGCACGGTGTATGCATGCAGCCACAGAATGTCGCGTGCCCCATGCTTTTGTTCCTCAGCGTTGGGGCCTGACCGCGACGATGTTGCATCTGCTTCCCAAATAGCATCAGATCGAGATCGCTACACCAATTTTGCTGGATGAACGCTGGCGAGAGGGAACAATGTTTCGCCGAAGACTTGACGATCTAAGCCCCGGTGGACAGCGTCTGGCCGATCCGCGGCCTGGATCACGCTGCCATCCGGTTCCTGGGACGCGCGGAACACGTTGTGGACTTGCCCGTCGCGCCCGATCAGGACCTTGTCGAAGTTCCGAGTAGACTGCCACCCTGCCCGCTCCTGGCGGACCCAGGCGTAGAACGGACTAGCTTGCAGCCCGATGATGTAGGTCAGCCCGACCATCGGGAAATCAACCCTGCAGGTCAGCTCGCATAGCTGCTTGACCTTAGCGTTGCTGGCCGCTTCCTGGTTGAAGTCGTTGCTCGGCATCCCGATCACGGTCAGCCCATCAGGCGTGCGGCTACGGTTGAGAGCTTCCAGCGTGCGAAACTGGCCGGCGAAGCCCCAGAACAAGGCAGTGTTGGTTAGTTGGTTACCAACAGCACCCGGCCGCAAGTAGGCTGCCAACTCGAGCGTGCCGCCGTCGAGCGCGGGAAAGCTGAAATCCCATGCTAGCCTTCCAGCCGCACGGGCCAGCCATGGGGCCTAGGTCAGGCCGGCAATCGCAGCCTTTCGGGACGGCCCTTGCACCGCTTTTTCTCTAGCCGCCCCTGAGGTCGGCCGGGACGATCCCGCCGTTCTGCTCCAGCTTGGTCATGACCTCCTTATAGAGCCACATGTTCATGGTGGCGGAGTTCTCCGTGCTGCCCATGTAGTGCAGCTCGCCTGCCAGCCCTTTGCGCGCATCGATGCCGCTGTCGAGCTCAAGGAGCTTCAGCAGGTCCACGATGGATGTCTTGTAGTTCAAGGGCTGGCCGTTCTTGGCGGCCATGGCGGCAAGCGCTGCTCCGACATTGAACGGTGTGCCCCCAGGCGCCGGCGCTACGGCAGTCGCCACCGGCTGCTGCACGGTGGTGTCGGTGGCGACCGGCGGCGCCTGCTCCGCCGCGTCAGGGCCAGAGGCAGCCGGATGGTGGAATATCTTGGACATGATCGAACCGAACAGGCTCATGGCACAGCACTCCCGCTATGCAGACGCAACGTGATGCCGGCTGCCGGGTTCAGTGTCACAGCGTCCCGCCTTTGCGGCCCGTTGCGGCGCCCAGCCGCAGCCGCAGCGCCTGCAGCTTGATGAAGCCCTGCGCGTCCACTTGGTCGTAGGCACCCCCGTCCTCCTCGAACGTCACCACCCGGGCGGAGTACAGGCTGTTGGGGCTCTCGCGACCGATTACCGCGACAGTGCCCTTGTAGAGCTTCAGCCGCACCGCGCCGGACACGCTACGCTGGCTCTCGTCGATGGCGGCTTGCAGCATGCGACGCTCAGGACTGAACCAAAAGCCATTGTAGATCAGCGAGGCGTAGCGCGGCATCAGCTCGTCCTTCAGGTGCGCCGCCTCCCGGTCGAGCGTGATGCTCTCGATGCCGCGGTGCGCCTGCAATAGGATCGTGCCGCCTGGCGTCTCATACACGCCGCGGGATTTCATGCCGACGAAGCGGTTCTCCACCAAGTCCAGACGGCCAATGCCATTGGCGCGACCCAGCTCGTTCAAGCGTGTGAGCAGAGCGGCAGGGGAGAGCCGTGTGCCATCGATCGCCACCGGGTCGCCGCGCTCGAACTCGAGCACAATGATCGTTGCCTGATCTGGCGCATCCTCCGGGCGGATAGTGCGCTGATAGACGAACTCAGGCGCTTCCTCCGCCGGGTCCTCCAGGACCTTGCCCTCGCTGCTGCTGTGCAGGAGATTGGCGTCCACGCTAAACGGCGCCTCGCCCCGCTTGTCTCGCGTGACCGGGATTTGGTGCTGCTCGGCGAACTCCAGCAGCTTGGTGCGGCTGGTCAGTTCCCACTCGCGCCAGGGAGCGATGACGGCGATGCCGGGATTGAGCGCGTAGTAGGCCAGCTCGAACCGCACCTGGTCGTTGCCCTTGCCAGTGGCGCCGTGGGCGACCGCGTCTGCCCCAACCTGTTCCGCAATCTGGATTTGCCGTTGTGCGATCAGCGGGCGGGCGATGGAGGTGCCGAGCAGGTATTGCCCCTCATAGAGGGTGTTGGCGCGGAACATGGGGAACACGAAGTCCCGCACGAACTGCTCCCGCAGATCATCCACGAAAATCTGCTTCACGCCAAACATCTCGGCCTTGCGCCGGGCCGGCTCTAACTCCTCGCCTTGGCCAAGGTCGGCAGTGAATGTGACAACCTCGCAGCCATATTCTGTCTGCAGCCACCGTAGGATGACGCTAGTGTCGAGCCCGCCGGAATAGGCAAGCACGACCTTTTTCACATCGCGGCGTGGCATGGCGGACGTCCTCGTGCAGCAAGCGACCGCGATAGCCCCGAAGCGCCGGGTCGGCAAGGCAAGCTGGACGAGCGGGGCTGGGCGGGCGTTGGTCCTGCAAGGCTTGACGGTTCCGGCCTTTGCTTAGCCGCCGGGGCTGCGCCTAGATCGCAGCTCTCTACGGCCGTGGTCGCTCACTCTCCGTTCGTAGCTGGCCACAGGCTGCCAGGATATCCTGCCCCCGCGGTGTCCGCACCGGGCTCGCGAACCCGGCAGCCATCACCACGGCCGCGAACGCGTCCAAACGCTCCCGCGTGCTGGGACGATACGCGCTGCCGGGCCACGGATTGAACGGGATCAGGTTTACCTTCGCCGGAATGCCCGCGATCAGCCGCACGAGTTCGCGCGCATCCGCCACGCTGTCGTTTACGCCCTGCAACATCACGTACTCGAACGTGATTCGCCGCGAATTAGACGCGCCCGGGTACCGCCGGCACGCCGCCAGCAGCTCGGCGATCGGGTATTTGCGGTTCAGCGGCACGATCTCGTCGCGCAGCTCGTCGCATACCGCGTGCAAGGACACGGCCAGGTTCACGCCCAGCTCCTCGCCGCAGCGGTCCATCATCGGAACCACGCCAGAGGTGGAGAGCGTGATGCGGCGGCGGGACAGGCCGATGCCCTCGCCATCCATCACGATCCGCATCGCCCGGGCCACATTCTCATAGTTGTAGAGCGGTTCGCCCATGCCCATCAGCACGATTGTGGACAGCAGCCGCGGTGTCTCGCCGCGCGGTGATGGCCATTCGACATAGGCATCGCGTGCGGCCATGAACTGGCCAACGATCTCCGCCGTGCCGAGGTTGCGCACCAGCCGTTGCGTGCCGGTGTGGCAGAACTTGCAGGAAAGCGTGCAGCCGACCTGGGAGGACAGGCATACCGCGCCCCGGTCCTCTTGCCTGTCCGGGATGTACACCGTCTCCGCCTCCTGCCCGTCGCGGAAGCGGAACAGCCACTTGCGGGTGCCGTCCGTGCTGGTCTGCTCGGTAGCGACACCGGGCCGGCCAATGACAAAGCGTTCGGCCAGCTTGGCTTGCAGCGGCTTGGCCACGGAGGACATAGTGGTGAAATCCGTCACCCCCTGGTGATAAATCCAATGCCATAGCTGCTTGGCGCGGAACGGCTTTTCGCCGATGGCCGCCAGCTCCTCCACCAGCTCGGGCCGGGACAACCCGACCAGCTCCCGCCGGCCATCCGGCAAGGCCATAGGCGGTGGGGAGAACAGTGCCGATTTGGCAAGGATGCGGTCCCGCTCGGCATGGGTGAGAGTGGCGGACATCAGCTCTTGACGGAGCAGGCCTTGTTGATCGCCGCGTAGGCCGGAGAGAAACCGCGCAGGTTGAACGTGTCCGTCACGCTGCCAGCCCGGGGCCCTGGCGACTTGGCAACCGCCTGCCGGCCATGCTCGAACGCGCTCACCGTGGCGTGCCCGTCCTTGGCGAAGGCCGAGCGCTGGCTGGTGTAGAACGGCAGCGTCGCGCCATCGACTTGCAAGCTCACCTCGCTGTTGGGGCTGTAGGCGAACCCGGCGCTGATCGCCACAGCATCACGTACCCCGCCTGGCCGCTGCGTGACCGTCAGCACCACGTCGCCGCGGCCCGGCAGCAGCGGCGCGGAGGCAGCGGCGCGGGTGAAGGCGTAACACACGGTCTGACCCGCTTCCTGATGCGTCACCGCCGTCCAATCGTCGAACTTGCCAATGGCATGCGGCGCGAGGGGCGCAGGATGCACCGGACGGGCTGTCGCGGGGTGGGCCGGATGCGGCTGCGCCAGGGCGGGCAGCGCCGGAATCACGGCGGAAAGACAAAGCGGGAGGAGGCGCATGAAGCTACAGATACGGCGGCGGCGGCCCTGGAACAAGCGGCGCTCTGGCATGCTATGAGAGCTGCCATCAGGGATCGAGGCAGGGAGAGCGCTATGTCGTCTGAGGCTTATCACGGAGGCGCACTGGTCGAGACGGCGCGGCTGGAACTGGACCGGGCTCACCGGGGCGCGGCGGCCATGGATGCGGGGGAGATGCGGCGCGGGCTGCAACTGGCGCTGACGGCGTTGCAGGAAGCAGCGGCGGCGGACACCGCCGGGCCGATGGGCGCGCTCGCATCCAAGGTGGCCAAGGCGCTGGCGGACTTGGACAGCGGTTCGCTGACGGAGATGGAGAGCCTGATCGAAAGCGTCCGCACGTCGCTTGAAAGTTAGTGCAGCTCGCGCCGAGGACGATTTAATGCAGGCCATGGCTGGACGCTGGCCTGTCGTCCCGTTGCCTGCTCATGTTACGGGCTGGGGTAGCGCCATGAAGCCACAAGACGAGCAAGACAGTGTGGCTGATTGTATCAACAGAGAACGGTGTCGGATCGTATGCTTCGTGCAAGCTGGCCGGCGGCTTTCAATAGATCGGGACTTCAAGCGTGCTGCCTTATCGGCGCTTGCTGGTTCAACCTGGCCAGAACCGCCGTGCACCCAGCGCCAACAAGTGCCATCGAATGAACTAACGCTGGTATGAACAGCGCCTTGGCCATGTCCTCGCACGTTAACCCATTTGATCTGGGCGCTATCGATGGGACTGGCGGCCTCTAGCTTCCTCATCGATGCATAGTAAGCCTGCTCTGCAATCGATACCTTGGCCGTCCTTGCAGCCAAATTAAACAGCTGGCCACGCGGGTGAGATACAAATGACTGCAAGATGATGTCTGACATGGCATCGACAGATATGTGCCCGAGGCCAGAGAATATCCGACTGAGCCGACCCTGCCGTATCCATTGATTGCGCACAAACCGTCCAAGGCCATGATGGTACAGACCTGTTGCTGATGGTCCGGACCTCAAACCCTCGATTTGTTCCGGTGACAACAGTCTCAAGAGGGCTGCGTGAGCCTCTTCGAGGTTTGTGGGCTTGGGAGGTTCGGCCATGAGATCGGTCACGGCTTGGCTGATTCGTGACAAGCAAGGCTATGTCTCACGACCTCGTCTCCATCTCGCATGCGCATTCTATCCACCATGCTGAACGGCTGTGAAAAATCCGGCATGGCCGCTAGCTTGCTGCATCGCTTCCCGGGAGCTTGGGGCTGGGAAACAACCTCACGGCCCGCGACTGGATCGGCTCTGGTCTCTGGTCTGGTTGCGTGCCCAGACCAGCCATGGTGCATCCAACCATCGTCCACGCCTCCCCAATCCCATGGGTTGTTTACGTGTTCTATGTTGCTTCGGGACACCGTTTGGATACGCGGCCTGGCAGGCGCCACAGGGCCGGGATAGGTCTAGCCGATGACCGATGCCGCCGACGCCCAGCTTGCCGCGCAATACGAGGCCTATCCCTACCCGGCGCGGGACCCGGCGGAGGAGGCGCGACGCTTGGTGATCGGCAGTCCCAGCCACCTGCGGGAGATCGACCACTGGGTGTTCGGCGCCGCTCGCCCTCGTGCCCGCCCGCTGCGCGCCCTGGTCGCCGGCGGCGGCACGGGGGATGGAACCATCATGCTTGCCCAGCAGCTGGCGGCGGCGGGACGGCCCGGCCGGGTGACCTACCTGGACCGCTCCACGGCGGCGGCCGGCGTAGCGAAAGCGCGTGCGAAGGTGCGCGGGCTGGAGATCGACTGGCAGCTGGGCTCGCTCTTGGACCTGCCCAGCTCGGGACTGGGGCCGTTCGACTACATCGATTGCTGCGGCGTGCTGCACCACCTGCCGGACCCGGCGGCAGGCCTGCGCGCGCTGCTCTCGGTGCTGGCGCCAGGGGGCGGGCTCGGGCTGATGGTCTATGCCCCGCACGGGCGCACCGGGGTGTACATGCTGCAGGACGCGCTGCGGCTGCTCGCCCCGGATACGGAGCCCAACGGCACGCGGCTGGATGTCGCGCACCGGGTCATGCGCGCGCTGCCAGACTCGGCGTGGCTGCGGCGCAATACCCTGTTCGCGGACCATCTGCGCGGCCACGATGCGGAACTCTACGACCTGCTGCTCAACCCGCGCGACCGCGCCTTCGACGTGCCCTCCCTGCACGCGCTGCTGGCCGATGCCGGACTGGCAGCCACGTGCTGGATGGAGCCACTGCGCTACGACCCCGCCATCTACATGCCCGACGCCCGGCTGCGCGCCCGTGCGGCAGCGCTCGACCCGGTGTCGCGCGCCGCCCTGGCGGAGGCGCTGTGCGGCAACATGAACACCCACGTCGTCTATGCCGTACGCGCCGCCGACGCCCCCACCCCGCCCGACGGTGCCGACCCCGCTCGCACGCCGGTGATGCGGGAGATGAGCGGGGCGGAGCTGGCCAAGCACATCCTGCCCAACGGCACGGTGCCGTTCCTGTTCGACGGGCTGCGCGTGCCGGTGATGCTGCCGCCGCTCGCCGCCGCCATCCTGCGCCTAATCGATGGGCGGCGGACGGTGGCCGGCATCGGTACAGAACTGTCCGTGCCGCTGGACGCGTTCGCCCGTGCCTGGCGCGAGACCTACGGCACGCTCAACGCGCTCAACCGGGTGCTGCTGGCGCCGCCTTGACCACCATCGTGATCTTCGGGTGCGGCGTGCTGCCCGGCGGGCGGCCGAGCCCGACGCTGCAGGCGCGGGTGGAGGCGGCGTTCCGCTGCGGCGGCGCGGGCGCACAGTACATGCCGACCGGCGCGGTCGGGCGGCATGGGCCGTCGGAGGCGCGGGTGATGGCGGGATTGCTGGCCGGGTTCGGCGTGCCGCCGGGCCAGGTGTCGCTGGAGGAGACGGGGACGGACACGCTGTCCTCCGTCCTCGCCTGCGCCCGGATGCTGCGGGGCCGGCCGGGGCCGGTGCGGGCGGCCAGCAACGGCTACCACCTGCCGCGGTGCCTCACGCTGCTGCGGCTGGCGGGGGTGCCGGCGACCGGATGCCCGGCGCCGCCGCGGCCGGCCTGGGCCTGGTACTGGCGGCTGCGGGAGTGCGCGGCGCTGCCCTACGATGCTGTGGCTATGCTGGCGCAGCGCTGGTTGCCTGGCTTCGGCTAGCGCCGGGCCAGCCCCCCAATCGGCGCCACCTCGTCGGTCATGCCCGCCAGCACCTCGGCCACGTGGCGCACCGCAACCGGGCTGCCCTCGCGGGACAGGCGGCCGGCCATGTTCAGCAGGCAGCCGAGGTCGCCGGACAACAGCAGGCCGGCGCCCGTCTGCGTCACGTCCTGCGTCTTGTCGGACACCATGCGGGTCGAGATTTCGGGGTATTTGACGCAGAAGGTGCCGCCGAAGCCGCAGCACACCTCCGGGTCGGCCATCTCCCTCAGCTCTAGTCCCTGCACGCTGGCCAGCAACCGCCGCGGCTGCTGCTTCACGTCCATCTCGCGCAGGCCGGAGCAGGCGTCGTGGTAGGTCGCGATCCCGTTGAACCGGGCGTCCACCCGGTCCATGCCCATGACATCGACCAGGAACGAGACTAACTCGTGCGTCCGCCCGGCGAGCGCCTCCGCGCGGGGCAGCAGGTTCGGATCGTCGGCGAATAGCCCGGGGAAGTGGCGCGCGATCATCCCGCCGCAGGAGCCGGAAGGCACGACCACGTAGTCGTAGCCGCCAAAGGCATCAAGGATGCCGCGCGCCAGGTCCCGCGTGGTCGCGCGGTCGCCGGTGTTGTAGGCCGGCTGGCCGCAGCAGGTCTGCGCCTGCGGCACCTCCACCAGGCATCCCGCCGCCTGCAGCAGCCGGATGGCGGCGAACCCCACGCTGGGGCGGTGGAAATCGACCAGGCAGGTGACGAACAGCGCGACGCGTGGACGGGCTTGCGACATGGCGGCAGCCTACGTCGGTACAGCCGCCGCGTCCAAGCGGGCCCGTGCGGTGGCGACGTAGGCCGGGTCGATCTCGATGCCGACGCCGTGCGCGCCCTCCGCCGCGGCGGCCAGCAAGGTAGTGCCGGCGCCAGCGAACGGATCCAGCACGGTGGCGCCGGGCTTGCCGTGTAGCCGGATGCACCAGCGCGGCAAGTCCAGCGGGAAGGTGCCGGGATGGTCGAACTTCTGCGCCCGGGCTTGCACCGTGCCGTACGGAACGAACCAAGTGTCCCCCCGGCAGCGCTTGTCCTGCGCATGGCCGCGGCGGGCAATGTTGGACTTGTCACGGAACGGCACGCCCACCGCCAAACGGTCCAGTGCCACCTCGCCGGTCAGCGTCAGGTGGAACACATGCTCGTGGTTGCGGTTGAGGAAGCGCACGCCGCCGACCGGCTTGTTGTGCCCGACCGCCCCCTCGCCGGAGATGGCGATCGACTTCACCCAGACCACATGGTTCTGCAATACAAAATGCCGGCGCAGGCGGACGATCAACTCGAAGGGCAGCCAGGGCTGGGTAGAGGAGCCCGCGATGTTGAGAAAGAACGACGCATCCGGACGCATGACCCGGCGCAGCGCAGCGCCGACCCGCTCCATCCAGTCCAGGTAAGCATCTTCGGCCAGCGTATCACTGTAGCGGCCGTAAGGGATGCCGAGGTTATACGGCGGCGACGTCACCACCACGTCTATGCAGGCCGGGTCGAGTTGCGGCAGGATGTCCAGGCAGTCGCCGCAGTGCAGCGTCGCAGTTGCCAGCTTTAGGCGGACCGCGCCTGCACCAGCCGCCACGCCGGGTCGGAGCGAGCGAGGTCGCGCGTGAAGCTCCACACGTCGCGCAACTCCATGACGGCGTCGGCGCCAGACACGTAGCGGCCGTCCCGGTCAAGGGTCTGACTGATCTGGTCCGACACGAACCGAACGGTGATCTCCGCGATCGTTCCCTCTAGCGCTGCATCCTCGATGCTGGCCTCGTGGATGGCGCGGATTTCACTGGTTTGCTTCTCGCCCGCTCCCTCCCGCGCGGCGATGACATCCTCGAAGGTAGCGAACGTCTCGTCCGAGAGCAGCGGGCGCAACGCGTCACGGTTACCAGCGGCGAACTCGGCGACGATAAGCCAGAACGCCGCCTCGGCGCCGCCCAGGAAATGCTGCGCGTCGAAGCCGCTATCCACCCGGCGCATGCGGGCCAGCGTCTGCCCGAGGGCGGAGGCCGCGTCCGGCACCGGTCGGCCTGTGCTGGCGGGCTCGGCGCGGCCCTCGATGACCGGGCCAGCGCGCCCAGTTGGCCGAGGAGTACCCTGGCTCGGCTCGAACCCGTCGCGCCGCCCCAGGATGCCGCGCAGCCGTAGCACGAAGAAGGCTGCGATCATGCCGAGTAGCACCAAATCGATCGGAAAGCCGCCTGCACCCATGTCAAACCACTCCTGTGGTGACAGAGATAGGCAGTCGTCGCCCCCGGGACAACGCGGCACGCCGCGGATTGCCCGCGCTCGCCCGGCAGCCTAGGGAAGGCGCATGATTCTGCTGCGCCACGGCCAGAGCGAGTTTAACCTGCACTTCACCGCAACCCGGCAAGACCCGGGGATCGAGGACCCACGGCTCACCTCTCTGGGCCATGCGCAGGCGGAGGCGGCGGCGGACGCGCTGGCGGACCGGGGCGTGCGGCGCATCATCGCCTCACCTTACACCCGGGCGTTGCAAACGGCCGCGCCGCTGGCCGGGCAGCTGGGTCTAGCCGTGATGATCGATGTCGGCGTGCGGGAACGCTACGCCTTCAAGTGCGACATCGGCAGCCGGGTGGAGGATTTGCGGCAGGCCTGGCCCGGGCACGACTTCTCGGCGGTGGATGAGGTCTGGTGGCCGACGCAGGCCGAGCCGGAGGTGCACGTCGTCACGCGGGCTGCCCGCTTTCGTGCGGCCATGGCGGCGCACCCGGAGCAGGGCGGCACGCTGGTGGTCAGTCATTGGGGCTTCATCCTGGCGCTGACCGGTGTCAGCCTCGGCAACGGCGAGTGGCTGGAGTACGACCCGGCCGGCCCGGCCCCGGCGGAGATCGTCTGGCAGCCCTGATCCGCCCGTGCTACCCGGCCCCAAAGCCACGGCCTGAAAAGCCGCCAACGGAGACTCGCCGATGTCAGAGACGACCCCCGCCCCGCAGGGCGTCCCCAACACGCCGCCCGCCAACGGCAGCCAGCCCATGCCGCCGCTGGTGGTCAACATCCAGTTCGTGAAGGACCTGTCGTTCGAGGTGCCGGGCGCACCGGAAATCTTCTCGACGCTGCGGACCCAGCCGAACGTGCAGATCAACCTCGACGTGCAGGCTCGGCGCATCCAGGAGGGGCAGAGCGTGTTCGAGGTGACGCTGGTGGTGAAGGCCGAAGCTACGGAGGGGCCGCGCGAGGCGGGCCAGCCCGTGAGCGAGGCCGGCCGCACTGTGTTCATCGCCGAGTTGTCCTATGCCGGAGTGTTCACGCTGAACGGCATCCCTGACGGGTCGGTCGAGTCAGTGTTGCTGATCGAATGCCCGCGGCTGCTGTTCCCGTACGCGCGCAACATCCTGGCCGATGTAACCCGGGACGGCGGCTTCCCGCCCGTGTTGCTACAGCCGATCGACTTCGTAGCGCTCTACCAGGCGCGCAAGCAGAACGGGGCCGCCCCCGCCACCGCATGACAGTGCAATATGCTACTCCCGCCTGCGGGCAAGACGGTCGCACACGCTTAGGACACTAATTATTCAGTTCTGGGATGAGTTGGAATGTGGTTTGGTTTGAGGCTGTTGGGGTAGT
>CAXTJU010000068.1:0-17488 GCA_964244655.1 uncultured Acetobacteraceae bacterium
CGTCGGCGCGCTGCGCGTCCAGGGCGGCCTGGCCGTCGCGGGGTGCGGCGGCGGCGGACGGCTCTGGGTCTGGCGCGGGGGCGGGAAGAGGTGCGCTGGTCACGGCTGGAACAAACTACGAACTGCGGCCGGGCGCAAGCTTTTGTTTGCTAGGCTAACGCGAATGGCGCGCTTTTCACGGCTTTGAGCGCCGTTATGCGCGGATTTGGTGTGGCCCTCTGCGCCACGGCGGCCAGGAGCCCGTGCGCTGCCCTCGCGTGGGTGCCCGGATCAAGTCCGGGCATGACGGTGTATTATGGCGCAGCGCGCACGCGGACCCTTGGGGGCCTTCGCCCGGGCGTGACGGTGTGGGTGGGAGGTGGGAGGATGCCGTGCAGGCCGAGTCCCTGGCGGCTTTGTCTGGGCAGGGCGGGGTAAACAGGGCAGCGTGAGAGGCTGTCACGGTTGGTGGCATGGGAGTGCTGCCGCCCATGCCGTCACGGCTGGGCTTGGTGCGGCCCGCTACGCCGGGGCCGCACCTGAAGCAGGCCAGCGTGGGTGCGATGCTCCCGCGGCCGCGGCGTGCGCGTTGCTGCCGGACGTTGAACGGGCCAAGACCTTGCGCGCGCAGGCCTGGCAAGGCGTGCCTCGTTGCGGCAACCCTGCTTGTCAGGACAGCCGCTTGCTAACCGGCCCTGCTGCGCCAGTCCGCCGCGGCCTGGCCCCAAAGGTCGACCCGGTTGTCCTCGTAGGGGGCTGGTAGCCGGGTCGGGCCGCGGTTCACCGACCCCAGCCGGGTGGCGACGGCGGCGGAGGCGGCGTTCTCCGGGGCGATGACGTGCACCACCTCCGTCCACCCCAGCACGCCGAACGCCCAGTCGATCGACGCCGCGGCGGCCTCGGTCGCGTAGCCGCGGCCCCAGGCGTCCCGCACCAGCGCCCAGCCGATCTCGGTGCCGGGCCAGCCTTCCGGATGGTTTGGACCGACGCGGCCAAGCCAGCGGCCGGTGCTCCGCTCGATGGCGGAGAACATGCCATAGCCGCGCAGCGCCCACATGCCTGCACATGTCGCCATCCTCCGTCACGCGACCGGCCGCGGGGCGGGACCGTCGAGGAGGCGCATGGCCTCCGGATCGGCCATCAGCCCGGCTCAGGCGTCCAGGTCCGCCTCGATGGGGGGGCGGAGCAGCAGCCGGGCGGTTTGCAGGGTGGGGCCGGTCAGCGCTCCAGGCACATGGCCACGCCCATGCCGCCGCCGATGCACAGCGTGGCCAGGCCCTTGCGGGCGTCGCGCCGGGCCATCTCGTGCAGCAGCGTCACCAGCACGCGGGCGCCGGACGCGCCGATCGGGTGGCCGATGGCGATGGCGCCGCCGTTCACGTTGACCTTGGCGGTGTCCCAGCCGAGGTCCTGGTTCACCGCGCAGGCCTGGGCGGCGAACGCCTCGTTGGCTTCCACCAGGTCCAGCTGGCCGGGCTGCCAGCCGGCGCGCTCCAGCGCCTTGCGGCTGGAGGGGATGGGGCCGGTGCCCATCACTGCCGGGTCCACGCCGGCGGTGGCGAAGCTGGCGATGCGGGCCAAGGGAGTGAGGCCGCGGCGGGCGGCTTCGGCACCGCTCATCACCACGAGCGCCGCCGCGCCGTCGTTGATGCCGCTGGCGTTGCCGGCGGTGACGGTGCCGTCCTTGGCGAAGGCGGGGCGCAGCTTGGCCATCATCTCCGGGCTGGAATCGTGGCGGATGTACTCGTCCTCGCTCACCACCGTGTCGCTCTTGCGGCCCTTGACCGTGACGGGGACGATCTCGTCCTTGAAGCGGCCGGCCTGCTGCGCGGCGGAGGCCTTCTTCTGCGACTGGTCGGCGAAGGCGTCCTGCTGCTCGCGGGTGATCTGGTAGTGCTTGGCGACGTTCTCCGCGGTGACGCCCATGGCGTAGCCCTGGAAGGCGTCGATCAGGCCGTCCTTCATCATGGTATCGACCATGGACAGGTCGCCCATCTTCTGCCCGGCGCGCAGGTAGGCGGCGTGCGGGGCGAGGCTCATGCTCTCCTGGCCGCCGGCCAGCACCACGGCGCTCTCGCCGGTGCGGACCTGCTGCGCGGCCAGGGCCACGGCGCGCAGCCCCGAGCCGCACACCTGGTTGATGCCGAACGCGGTCTTGCTGTTCGGGATGCCGGCGGCGATGGCGGCCTGGCGCGCCGGGTTCTGGCCCTGCCCCGCGGTGAGGATCTGGCCGAGGATCACCTCGTCCACCTCGCCCGGCTCCAGCCCAGCGCGCTGCATGGCGGCTTGCAGCGCCGCGGTGCCGAGCACGTGGGCCGGGACGCTGCCGAACACGCCGTTGAAGGAGCCGACCGGGGTGCGGGCGGCGGCCACGATGACGATGTCGTCGCTTCGGGTGGCGGACATGGCGAGGGGTCTCCCGTTTTCTCCGAACATAGGGGCTCAGCGGGCGCGCAACCAGTGCAGCGCCGGGTCCCACAGCTCCGTCCGCGCCCGTGCGCCGGCCACCATGCCGACGTGGCCGGCGGCGGGGCGCAGCACGGCGGCGCCGGGGATCAGCCGGGCCAGGGCGGCCGCACTCTCCGGCGGCACGATGCGGTCCTGCGCCGGCAGCGCCACCAGGGCGTGGCAGCGCAGGGCCGCCGGGTCGATGGCCTGGCCGGCGACCTGCCAGCGGCCGAGGCCCGGCGTGTTCTCGCCGTACCAGCCGGCGAGGCACTCGGTGGCGACGGGGGCGGCGAGCGGGATGCCGTCGGCCAGCCAGTCCTCGATGGCGACGAACATGCGGGCGCGCTCGCTGGTGGGGTCGAGGGCCGGGAAGCTGCGGTACTTGGCGGCGATGGCCTCCGGGTCCTGCAAGGCGAACATGGCTTGCAGGGCGTCCACCGGCAGCGTGCCGGCGGCCAGGGCGGGCATGGCTTGGGCGAGGGCGGCTTGGGCGAGGCGGCCGATGCCGGGGTCGGCGGCGTGGAAGTCCCAGGGGGTGGCGAGCAGCAGCAGGGCGCGCACCTGCTGCGGGCGGCGCAGGGCGGCGGCGAGGGCGAGCAGGCCGCCCATGCAGTAGCCCGCCAGGGTCACGGCGCCGGGGATGGCGGCCAGGGCGCGTTCCAGCCGGCCGGCGCAGTAGTCGGTGAGGGTGAAGCGGCGCTCCGCCTCGCCGGGCCAGCCCCAGTCCAGCAGCAGCGGGCGCACGCCGCCGGCGGCCCAGTGGCGCAGCATGGAGCGGTTGGCGGCGAGGTCCAGCACGTAGGCGCGGTTGACCAGGCTCGGCACGACGAGGACGGGGGGGCCGGAGCCGCCCCCAAGAGCGCCCCCAAGGGCGCCATAGTCCAGCAGGCGGCTGCCGCCTTCGGCCCAGAGCACGGGGGGGTCGGGCAAGTCGCGCTGGTAGGGGTGGCGGCGGTAGGCGGCGATGCCGCGGATGAGGGCTGGGTCAGGGGGGGCCGGGTCAGGCGGGTGGGGCGGCCCGTTCGAGTTCGGCGATGCGGTGGCGGAGGCGGTCGAGCTCCTGGTCGAGAGACTCAGGTGCAGCATCAGCGGGCGCGGGCCGCGGCGGCGCATCGGCGCCGGGGCGTCCGGCCGGCAGCTCATGCTCTGGCTCATGCCCTGACTCATGCCCTCTGGCATCCCCTCTGGCAGGCCCGTCATGCGGCGCGGGCCAGGCGCGCAGGGCGGCCACCAGCTGCTCCTGCGCCTCGCGGTCCACGGCGAGGGCGGCCAGCTCGCTTTGCCACAGCGTGACCCAATCCGCTTCCAGCGCGGCATCGACAGGGGGGCAGGGTTGCATCCAAGCTCCTTTGCGCACGCGCGGCGGCTACGCCGGGCCGGCGGCGTGCTAGGCTGCACCGCAGGGAGGACCCCACGTCAATGACCGAGAACATGCCGCCCGCAGAGGCGAAGGTCGAACAGCCGCCGGTCGTGGTGAAGAAATACGCCAACCGCCGCCTGTACAACACCGAAAGCTCCAGCTACATCACGCTCGACGACCTGGCGGTGCTGGTGCGCAAGAGCCGCGACTTCGTGGTGTACGACGCGAGGAGCGGGGAGGACATCACCCGCGGCGTGCTGACGCAGATCATCGTCGAGGAGGAGAGCAAGGGGCAGGCCATGCTGCCGACCGCCTTCTTGCGCCAGATCATCGGCTTCTACGGCGGCCATCTGCAGCAGCTGGTGCCCAGCTACCTGGAGCAGGCGATGACGAGCTTCGCCAGCCAGCAGGAGCAGGTGCGCACGGCGGTGCAGCAGGGCATGGGCACGCTGTTCCCCGGCATGCAGGACATCGGGCGGCAGAACATGGCGATGATGGAGCAGGCCATGGGGCTGTTCTCCGCGTTCTACCGGCCCGGCGGCGCGGGCGGCAAGCCGGCCGCGCCGGGCGATGCCGTACCACCGCCGGACGCGCCGAGCGGAAACCCGCCGGACGCGCCGAGCGGCAGCGCGCCGGATGCGCTGACCGACCTGCAACGGGAGGTCGAGAGCCTGCGCCGGCAACTGGCCGCCGCCAACGCCGGCCTCATGCCCGGGCACGAGGGGAAGCCGGAAGGCTGACCCGGCTCAGTAGCGCGGCGGCGGCAGGGGCTGCTGGCGGATGGGGGCGTAGGCTGGCGCGGGCGTGATGGGCTGCGCCGGCGCCGAGGCCACCGGGAACGCGCCGCGTGGCCCGGATGCGGTGACGTTGGTGCCGAAGCGGCCCAGCACCTCGCGCAGCGGCGAGGCGCCCGGGTTGTTGGCGTCCATCGACAGCACGATCTGCTGCGCCGCCTCCTCGCGCCCGTAATAGGCGCGGTTCCACAGGCTCTTGCTCGCCATGACGCTGCCGGACAGCGAGATGCCGGCATACAGGCCGCGGGAGCGGGTGAAGCCCACGATGTCCGCGCCGACGGCCGCCGTGGTGTCGCCCTCGACGCCGCCGCCCCACTGGATGAACACGGCGCCGGCGTCGCCGCCGAGCTTGAACTGGTCGTCCATCACGGCGCGCAGGCCGCGTTCGGTGAGGATCATCAGCATGATCTCGCTGTCCTGGATGCCCGCCTGGAAGCCGAACGAGCCGGAGCCGAGGGTGTAGAAGGCGGGCGAGGACCACGACCCGGCGCCGTCGCGCGCCACCAACACGCAGTTGCCGCCCTGGCCGCCGAACAGGAAGCCGGCGCGCAGCACCTGTGGGCAGATCATGGCGGCACGCGCCTGGCGCAACACGCCCTGCGCGTCGTGGCCGTCACGGTCATTCAGCATGTCCTGCGCGGCGAGGGTGGCGCGGTCCACCAGCTCCTGCTGCTCCGCCTGGGCGTGGGCGGCGAGCGGGGCGGCGGCAAGGGCGGCGGCAAAGGCCATGGCGAGGCCGAAACGAGTCATGGCGGCTGTCTCCTCATGGAGATGCCACATAGCGCGTCATACGAGGGAGTTACAACGATTCGTTCAGGTGCGGTCGCATTTCCCGGGCGAGCATTGCGGCCCTAGCGCGCCCGCCGGCTGCCGGCTACGCAGCCGGCAGCCGAGCCGCTATGCGGCCGGCAACGTCGCCATGTCGATAACAAAACGATACTTCACGTCGCTGGCGATGACCCGCTCGTAGGCGTCGTTGACCTGGTCCATGCGGATGACCTCGATGTCCGAGACGATGCCGTGCTCGGCGCAGAAATCCAGCATCTCCTGCGTCTCGGCGACGCCGCCGATCAGTGAGCCGGCGAAGGTGCGGCGCGGGTTGATGATGGAGAACACCTTCACCGGCAGCGGCTCGGGCGGCGCGCCGACCTGGACCAGGGCGCCGTCCCGCTTCAGCAGGGCGAGGTAGGCGTTGATGTCATGCTGGGCCGCGACGCAGTCCAGGATGAAGTCGAACGAGCGCAGCTCGGCGGCCATGGCGTCGGCGTCCTTGGACACCACGACGCGGCTGGCGCCCAGGCGCTTGGCGTCGGCGGCCTTGCCCGGGCTGGTGGTGAACAGCGTCACCTCGGCGCCCATGGCGTGCGCCAGCTTCAGTCCCATGTGGCCGAGGCCGCCCAGGCCGACGATGCCGACCTTCTGGCCCGGCCCGACCTTCCAGTGGCGCAGCGGCGAGTAGGTGGTGATGCCGGCGCAGAGCAGCGGCGCCACCCCGGCGAGTTCCAGGTTCTCGGGGATGCGCAGCACGAAATGCTGGTCAACGACGATGGCCTTGGAGTAGCCGCCGAAGGTGCGCAAGCCCGGCGTCCGCTTGTCCGGGTCGTTGTAGGTGCCGGTGAAGCCGTTCTCGCAGTATTGCTCCAGGCCCTCCTGGCAGCTCGGGCAGGTCCGGCAGGAATCGACCATGCAGCCGACCCCGGCGAGGTCCCCCGGCTTGAAGCTCGACACGTTGGCGCCGACCGCGGCCACCCGGCCGACGATCTCGTGGCCGGGCAGCACCGGCCAGGCCGAGCCGCCCCATTCGCCGCGGACCGTGTGGATGTCGGAGTGGCAGATGCCGCAGAACAGGATGTCGATCTGGATGTCATCCGCGCCGGGCTCGCGCCGCTCGAAGGAGAACGGGGCGAGCGGGGCGGTTGCGGAGTCCGCCGCGAAACCGTGACATGCGAACATGGGGCGCTCCTGCATTGGGCAAACTCAAGCACGGTCCGGAAGGGACCAGCCTGCCGAGCACGGATAGGATGGAACAGCCGCCGCCACAATCGCCGCCGCCCTGCGCCCAGGGCAGGCGGCGGACACGATTCCATGACTACTGCGGCGGCGCAGGCTCAGCGACGATGGCGGCAGGGGTCGCCACGGGTGCCGTGGGCTCGGGCGCCGGGTGCGGGCGGTTCATCATCGCGCCGGTCATCGGGATAAAGAACACGCCCACGTCGCGCTTGGAGTGGACCTTGCCGTCCTCGTCCTTGGTGTAGATGTACAGCACCTGGCCGCGCTTGAACGGCTGGCCGATCGGGATGATCATGCGGCCGCCGGGCTTCAGCTGCTTGAACAGTTCCGGCGGGGCGTATTGCGCGGCGCAGGTGACGATGATGATGTCGAAGCCGCCCTTGACCTCGGGCCAGCCGAAGTAGCCGTCGCCAACCCGGCTCTCGATGTTGTCGTAGCCCAGCGGCGCCCACAGGTGGGCCACCGCGTGGCCGAGCGGCTCGATGATCTCGATCGAGTAGGCGCGCTTGACGATGCGCGACAGCAGGGAGGACTGGAAGCCGCTGCCGGTGCCGATCTCCAGCGTGGTGTCCCCTGGCTGGGGCTTGCACACCTGGGTCATGTAGGCCTGGCCCAGGTAGTCGGACAGCGCGGAGCCGTAGCCGAGCGCCCAGGGCTTCGGGTCGTCCTCGTAGGCCTCGCCAGGCAGGGCGCGGCGGTCGGCGTAGTTGTAGTGGTAGTATTCGCGCGGCACGGCCTGGAAGGCGGCGATCACCGCCGGGTCAGCGGAGCCGAGGCGGTCCTTCAGGTAGGACTGGATGCGGGCGATGGCGGCGGGCTTGCGGGCCTGGATGGCGTCGAACTGCCCTTGCGTCAGGTCCACCGGGCGGCCGGAGCGGCGCATCGCCTCCTCGAACGCGTCCCGCGTCCAGCCCGGCGCGGCGGCGGCGAAGGCTCCCGGCGCGAGGGCGGCACTGCCGGCGGCGGCGAGCAGGAAGCGGCGCGTCAGGGAAGGGAGGGCTGCCACTGCAATGTCTTTCGGAAAGATGGGTAGGCGGCGAAGCACACCCCATAGAGCAGCGCCGCCGCCAGAAACAGCCAATGCAGCCCGGCCTGCGTTGCAATCAGGTTGGCCAGTGGCGTGGCGACCACACTGAACGCGCCGTTGACCGCCCAGGCGAACGGCAGCATGGCGCCGGCCCCCACCCGCTGCAGCCCGAGCGGGAACGGCATGCCGAGCGCCACCGAGACCGGCGCCACCGCCAGCACCACCAGGGCGGCGCGCAGCAGCCAGGGCCAGCCGAGCGTCGCCAGCATGGCCGGCAGCACCCCGGCATAGGCCGCGACGCACCAGGCGGCGATGATGGCGGCCGAGAGCGCGATGCCGCTGCGCCCCGCCCGCTCCGCCAGCAGGCTGCCGAGGCCGGAGAACACCAGCATGGCCGTCAGCACCAGGGCGAAGGCGGCGGTGCGGTCGTTGAGGAACAGGCTGGCCCGCTCGATCATGGCGATCTCGATGAACAGGAAGCCGAGGCCGAGGGCGGCGAAGTACACCACGGGGCGCAGGATCGCGCCGCCTGCCACGCGCAGCCGCCGGCCGGCCAGCAGCGGCACCAGCAGCACGCCCAGCGCGATCACCGCCGCCTGCGCCAGCACCGCCAGGTTGACCAGCTGGCCGATCTCCGCCTGCGGCAGCACCTCCAGCCGGCGCAGCACGGTGGCAAGGTGGTCCAGCCGCAGCACGTCGTAGTAGGCGGGGCGGTCCAGCGTGGCGGCGGCGAGGGAGAACGCGTCGCCGGACGGGGTGGCGTCCCCGGCCAGCACCGCGCCGGCCTCGTCCGCGATGGCGTCGGCCGGGCCGCCGGAGGTCACATCGCCGTCGTCGAAGTTGACGGCGGGCAGGTCGTTGTAGAGGCCGGCGCGCGCAGCGGCCACGTCCAGGCCGGGGTGGTACGACACGTCGAACGAGCGCTGGTCGCACCAGCGGCGGATGGCGGCGATGTCGGCGGGGCTCCAGGGCCGCGGCGAGAGCAGGATGCGGACGTTCCAGGCGGAGCGGTACGCCACGGCGTGCTGCGCCGGGTCCGCGACGCCGGCGGCCAGCAGGGCCTGGCGCGCCGTCGCCAGCACGCGCAGGGCATAGACCGGGAACTCGCGGATCGAGACGGGGATCGACACGATGCCGTCCGGCGCCAGGGCGCCCAGGTCGGCGGCGAGCGCCTCGGCGGTGAAGGCGGTGCTGTTGGCCTCCGCCGCGTCCAGGAAGTCCCCCGACAGGTCGATGAGGCCATAGCCCGACCCGGCGCGTGCGGCGGCGAGCGGGCTGGCGGCGGAAAGCTGCACCCGGGGGTCGGCGGGCCGGGTGCGCAGGGCGGCCATCACCACCGGGTCCGGCTCCAGCGCGTCCACCTGCCGCGCGCCGAGCGCCAGCGCCTCCGCCACCCGGAAGCCGCCGGAGGAGCCGGCCAGCAGCACCCGGGCGCCGGGACGCAGCACGTAGGGCAGGGCGGCCAGGGTGGCGGGGGCGTAGCGCACGTCCAGCCGGCCCGGCTTCGGCAGGGCGGCGATGCGGTTGCCGTCCCGGTACAGGCCGAAGGTGGCGGGCGGGCCGGGCAGCCCCAGCAGGTCGAGGTTGTTGGACACGTCGGCGTCGAGCCGC
Source organism: uncultured Acetobacteraceae bacterium (assembly GCA_964244655.1). Classification (GTDB taxonomy): domain Bacteria; phylum Pseudomonadota; class Alphaproteobacteria; order Acetobacterales; family Acetobacteraceae; genus LMUY01. The sequence continues at coordinate 9,230 of CAXTJU010000068.1, forward strand.
TCGGTGAAGTCGTCCAGCACCGCGTACAGCCCGCGGGGGGAGCGCAGCTCCGACACCACCCGGCTGTCGGGGACGTGCAGCGGGGCGTAGATCGCCTTGAAGTCGTTGTAGGACGCCTGCCCGCCGGCCAGCAGCCCCGCCTCGCAGAGCGCCAGCACCGCCAGGCCCGAGAACCCGGCCATGCGGGCCGATCGGGCAGAAGGGGGGCCGAACCAGCAGGCGGCGGCCAGCGGCAGCAGCAGCACCGGCGCCAGCAGGAATGGGTGGACGAAGAACATCAGCCCCAGCACCAGCGCCGACCCGGCGCCCGCGCCCAGCAGGTCCGCGCCGTACACCCGCGCCACCCGGTCGGCGTTCAGCACGAAGCACAGGCTGATGTACAGCCCCGTCAAGTAGAAGAACGGCAGCAGGGCGGCGTAGTACAGCGCGATGTTGCCGAGCTGCGGCGCGTAGGTGGCGGCGTTCTGCAGTTGCAGCGGATTGAACGGGTTGGCCGTCACCGCCCAGGCGCCGCCCGCCGCCGTCGCCACCAGCAGCACCGGCAGCCAGGACAGCAGCCAGGCGGCATGGCGCAGCACCGTGCCGCGGGCCAGCGCCACCGTGACGCCGCTGAACGCGAAGCCGGCCATGACGATGGAGATGACCCAGTAGCCGTATTCCGACCATTTCGCGACGGCGAAGTACCGCGTCAGCGCCGTCTCCAGCCCGACCGCCGCGCCGGACACCAGGAACAGCGGCAGCAGCCGGGATTTCGTCATGGGCCGGTCACCTGGGTGCGCAGGAAACCCAGCATCTCGGCGTTGAAGCGGCTGCCGTCGTCCACGAACAGGGCGTGCCCGGCGTCCTCGTAGATGTCGCACTGCACCCCGGGGTGGCGGGCCTGCAGGTTCTCGGCCTGCCCCGCCAGATGCGGCCGCACGATGTAGAGGATCGGCTTGCGGACCATGTAGATCGCATCCCGCCAGAAGCTGCGCGGGACCGGATACGACAGCAGCGCCGCCGCGGCCAGGGGCGGGGTGCGCAGCGCGGTCTCGGCCAATTGGTCGAGATAGGCCTCGCCGGGGGAGCGGCGGAACATGCTGCGGACGAAGCGGGCCATCGCCACCTCGCGCGGCACGCGCAGCACCGGGCGGGGCGGGGCGCGGGAGGGCACCGGCGCCGGGTCCTCGCCGACCGAGTTGTCGATCAGCACCATGCCGGCCAGTTGGCTGTCCCCGGCCTCGTGCACGTAGGCCAGGCTGTCCAGCACGCCGAGCGACCAGCCCACCAGCACCACGCGCCGGCCCAGGGTGCGGAGCAGGTCGGCAATGTCGGCGCCGCGGCGGTAGGGTTCATAGCCGGCCAGCGGGATGTCGCTCTGGCCTTGGCCGCGCGGGTCCAGCGCGATCACGTGGTAGTCGCGCGAGAAGAAGTCGATCTGGCCCTGGAAGATCCAGGCCGGCATGGTCCAGCCGGGGACGAAGACGAGGGTGGGGGCGGCGCTCGGCCCGGTTTCGGTATAGTGCAGCCGCACCCCGTCGCTGGTGGCGAAGAAGCGGTCGGCGGCCCGCGCCGAGCCAGGCAGGGCCAGGCCGGGCCAGGCGAGCAGCAGCCAGAGAATGAGGATGGGGCGGCGCATGATGGGTTATGGCGGGGCAGCCGGGGCGGCTGTCAATGAGCATGGCGGCACGGCATGGCGGACCCGGATGGCCCCCAACCGCGGGGCGTTCGCGGCGAATGGATGACCGGGTGCTTTTTAGCCAGCAAGGCCGGGGCGCTGCCCCAGACCCCGCCAGAGGACCGGGTCCTCTGGACACCTGGTAGTGTCTCGATTTGAAATCCGGCTGGGTCTGTTCTTCCGCTTTCGACCGATTGTGTTGAAAAAGGCCGTCTGCGCCCTTCCACTCGCTAATCGGTGCAGAATCAGAATGTATACATGACTGAAAGCACTCATCATATCCGTTGCAGTTTCGGCATGGAAACCCTTCTCGGGGCACGTCTCGGCCTTTTTCAACACAATCGACCCATGTCGGTCATAACTGGACAGCACGGTTGTGCCCGAAAGCGGGCACTCACGTAATGCGTAGTTCAAGAATTTTGGAGCATCGGGTGATGAACACCCTAAAATGGAATGTCGTTGTCCAGGTCACTCTTTGAAGACCAAGACTCATTGGAAGTGTCTTTAGATGCACGCGGTGGAGACAGCGCCTTTGGCTGCTGCGTAGGCCCAACTTTACGCGTCTTCTCCTCTTCCTGTTTGGCTTCGGCCACTGTCTGCGTGATATTTGTAATCAGCTTGTGCGCCATATCGACAGAGGCCCACGTTGCTCCAGGTATAGCTAGTATCTCAAAGGAGAGGAGCGTCACGGCAAGAATACTCAACCTTCTTCTCTCGAGTTCCTTCTCAAAGGCATCAAGCTTGTCGAGGAGCGCCCTCTTTTTGGGAGCTGTCATGTTTGAGTCTTCGACGCATTTACGCAGGCCGTGGACGTAGCTTCTGATCTGATCCTTAGAGGTAGGAAGAACCTCAACGGACGTACGTTTTGCACGGACCGTGTTATCAAGTACAAGTTGTGTCACGAAGTGATCTAGATCGGCCTGAAATTGTTTATAGTCATGATCATTATAATTAGCGATTTTTGGAACCATCATTTTTGTAAAAGGTTCTATCTCTAGTCTTTTTCCAGAAGCTACGACTACGTTCATGAATTTTTGTTGAAGATCCTCTCTTTGCTTCCACTCATACTGGTTTTCAGGGTCAAACTTGGCAATTCGCTGATCCAGGCTTCTTTGAGCATGGTTCACGAGGCCCATAAAGGCAGCTTTGGGTTCCTCATCCAGATTATCAAGCTGTTCTTGTGTGACGAAGTTGAGAATGGTCATACTTGAGCATAGCAATCAGGCTCGGTGATTGCCAAGACTACGCCCTAATAGCCTCAATAGCCTCACGCGATAAAATCTAAAGTCACATTTCGGGAGGTCGGCTTCTCTGGATTGCGCCTCAGCATCGGACAAGCCGCTAACCACCAACCATAGACCGCAGTTTCAACGCCCTGGTTTTTAGACGGTCTGCCAACGATGACGGATCAGGCCCGGATTTTGGGCTGAGACACCTGATATTATTAATAGGGGTCAAGGAGACCATGTCCCCTTGCGGGTGCAGGGCAGAGCCCTGCGAAGCCGACGGCCACAATTCCAGCAGGCTGGTCAGCGGTGCGGATCAAACCCCAGGAACCCGGCTGACGGCACCGCCGCCCCGCCATTGCCGGCGAACAGCGCCGGAGACTGGAGCGCTGCGCCTCGGGCCTGCCGCGCGTCTGCGGCCGCCTGGGCGCGCGCCTGCCGGGCGGCCGCGGCGGCTTCGGCCGCCTCGCGGCGGCGCTCGGCCGGGGTGCGGGGGGCGGAGCTGGCCTCGGTCGCCGGCGGGGGGCCGCGCAGGCCGCCGCCGGTGCCGCGCAGCGACAGCAGCAGGAAGGACAGGTCGTTGCGGCCGAGGTCCACGGACAGCTCCAGCGGGGTCAGGCCGAGCAGGTTGGTGCCGTCCAGGTCGGCGCCGCGGGAGATCGCGTCGCGCGCGGAGACGATGTCGCCGCGGTTGATGGCGTCGAACAGTGCCTCCGTCGGCGGCAGGTCGGCGGCGGTGCGGTCGGCGGGGGCCACGCTGTCCGGGCGGGGCACCGCGCCGGGCACGGCGACCGGCGGGGGCGTGGGCGCGGCCTGGGGCGCGGACTTCGGCGCGCCGCCGGTCGGGTCACGGCCGCCCCGGCCGCCGCCGCCGCCGCCGAGGCCTGCCGCGCCCTGCGCCATGGCTGCTTGCGCGAGCCCGGAAAGGGTGATGGCCAACAAGGCGATGACGAGGGGTCTCATGCGCATGGCGGCAGTCTAGCCCGCTTGGCCGCTCCGGTGAAGCATCAGCAGGGCTCTGCCCTGCACCCGCAAGGGAACGAAGTTCCCTTGACCCATGATGCTCGTCACCAGGTGTCCAGAGGACCTTGTCCTCTGGCGGGGTTCGGGGCAGAGCCCTGATCTTGCTTGCTAGGCGCTCTCCCGCCGCCAGGCCGCGAAGGCCAGGCCCAGCAGCAGCGGCAGCGCCAGCCAAGCGGGCAGCAGCGGGATGGCGTTCACCCCCGTCACCACGTGGTCGTGGTTGCGGCGCAGCCCGATCCAGCCGCCGCCCGCCGCCACCCGGCCGGGTTCGACGGAGCGCAGCTCGGGCGCGCCGTCCGGCTCCAGCCAGTGCACGCTGCCGCCGGAGGCGCGGGCGATGGGGCCGATGTGCTCCGCCGTGGCCCGCAGATCCGCCATCTCCAGCGGGTTGGCGGCGCCCGCGGCGGCGAAGGCGGAGCGCGCGCCGTCCGATGCCTGCCACACGCCGGGGTCGGGGGCCGGCATCGTGCCGCTGGCACGCCCCGGGGCGGTGGTGCGCAGCGTCAGCGGGGTCGCCTGGCCGCCGGGTGCCGTCACCGTCACCGGCGGGGGCGGCGTGTCCAGCGTGCTGCGCCGCTCCACCGTCAGGGTGCCGGCGTCCACCGTGGCGGTGAGCGCCTCCTCCTCCAGCGCCGGCTCCTTCATCAGCCAGTGCGCGACCCGGCGCAGCAGCTCCGCCTGCGGGCCGCCGCCCTCGTGGCCGCGCGACCACAGCCAGATCTGGTCCGACAGCAGCAGCGCGGCGCGGCCCTGGCCCACCCGGTCCAGCACCAGCAGCGGCGCGCCGTCGGCGCCGCTCATCACCACCTGGCCGTGCGAGGCGCCCGGTTGCAGGCGGCGGTACCAGTCGCCCCAGCCGGGGGCTGCGCCCGGGTGGTCGCCGGGCAGCCCGGCGGTGACGGGATGGCGCTCGCCCAGGGCGGTCACCAGGGGGCGGAACGGGCCGTCGATCACGCCGGCGCTGCCGCTCAGCGGCTCGGCGGGCAGCACGGGGGCGAGCGGGGTGTAGGCGAGCGAGGACGGGCCGCTGAACTCCGGCCCTACTGACAGCAGCAGCGCCCCGCCGTCGCGCACGTAGTCGGCGATGTTGCGCAGGTAGGGCGCGGGCAGGATGCCGCGGTTGGCGAAGCGGTCCAGGATGATCAGGTCGAAGTCCTTGATCTTGACCTGGAACAGCTCGCGGGTCGGGAAGGCGATCAGCGCCAACTCGTTCAGCGGCGTCAGGTCGTCCTTCTCAGGCGGGCGCAGGATGGTGAAGTGCACTAGGTCAACTGCCGGGTCAGCTTTGAGCAGGCGGCGCCAGGTGCGCTCGCCGGCGTGCGGCTCGCCGCTGACCAGCAGCACGCGCAGGCGGTCGCGCACGCCGTTGATGGACACCACGGCGTGGTTGTTGAGGTCGCTCACCTCGCCCGGCAGCGGGGCGGCGGCCAGCTCCACCACGGTGGGGCCGGCGCGGGTGATGGGAATCTCGATCGGCTCCACCTCGCCCACCGGCACGGCCACGGTGCGCGGCGGCTCGCCGTCGCGGCGCAGGGTGAGCGCGGCCGTGGTTCCCTTGGCGTCCACGCCGAGGTCGTCCACGGCGACGCGCAGGACCACGGACTTGCCGACGATGCCGTAGCTGGGCGCTTCGACGATGCGGACGCGGCGGTCCGTCTGCTCGGCGGCGGCGGGCAGCAGCACGTGCAGCGGCACGGGCGGCGTGGCGGCTGGGATGTCGTGCACCTCGCCGTCCGTCAGCATCACCACGCCGGCCAGGCGGGAGCGGGGCACGTCGGCCAGGGCGCGGTCGAGGGCGGTGAACAGCCGGGTGCCGTCATGGCCGGCTTCCGGCACGGTGACGGTGCGCAGCTGCAGGCCGGGCAGCTGCGCGGCTTCGGCTTGCAGCCGGGTCACGGCGGCGTCGGCCAGGGCGGCGCGGTTGCCGACCGCCATGGAGGCGGTGCGGTCCACCACCAGGACGGCGATGTCGCCCAGGGCGTCCTGGGTTTCCTGCACCAGCCGCGGGCCGGCGAGCCACAGCAGCACGACGGCGAAGCAGAGCAGCCGCAGCGCACCGCCCCGCGCGCGCCGCCACAGGGCGGGAGCCACGGCCAGTACGCAGAGCGCGGCCAGCACGGCCAGCAGCCAGGGCGGCAGGGTGGGCACGAAGCGGATGGCGTTGATCGCCTGCATCTATCGGCCCAACCCTATTGCCCGAGGCGTTCGAGGATGTGCGGCACGTGGACCTGGTCGCCTTTGTAGTTGCCGGTCAGCGCGTACATCACGAGGTTGACGCCGAAGCGGTAGGCCAGGGTGCGCTGGCGGGGGCCGCCGTCCAGGGCGGCCAGGCTCTGGCCGTCGGGGCTGACCGCCCAGGCGGCGGCCCAGTCGTTGGCGCCGATCACCACGGGGCTCACGTCGTCGTTGCTGCGGTCGCCCTGGCGCTGCACCCACACGGTGTCGCCGTCGGTGCGGCCGGGATAGTCGCTCAGCAGGTAGAAGGCGCGGGCCAGCACGTGCTCGGTGGTGAGCGGGGTGAGCGGCGGGATGGCGAGCCCGGCCACGGCGGCGCGCAGGGCCGCCGGGTCGCCGCGGCTGTCGATGACGATGATGCCGCCGTCGCGCATGTAGGCGTTGAGCGCGGTCACCGCGGGGCTGGGCAGCGGCTGGGCGGAGGCGACCGGCCAGTAGAGCAGCGGGTAGAAGCTGAGGTCGTCCGTGCCGGGCTGCACGCCGGAGGGCTCGGCCAGGTGGGCGGCGGTGCGGGAATTCACGTAGCCAGACAAGCCGAACAGGCCGGCGCGTGAGGTGGCGTCAATGGCAGGGTCGCCGGAGACGACGTAGGCCAGCCGGGTTTCCAAGGCGGCCCGCCATGGCGGCGCGGGGAGCTGGGCGTGGGCTGGCAGGATGGCAAGCAGGGCCAGTCCGGCCAGGGCCGGGCGCAGCAGCCCGCGCAGCCGCAGCGCGAGCAGCAGGTCCAGCGCCAGTAGCGCCAGCCCCGCCGCCACCAACCAGGGCCCGACCGCCCGCTCCCGCACGCCTGACCCCAGGGCTTGCTCGGTGGCGCCGGGCACCAGGGACGCTGCCAGCAGCGGCCCCATGGCGTTGGACAGGTTCAGTGCGCGGCGGCTGGCTTCCGGGCCATACAGCCCCGGCGGGTGCTGCGGCGAGACGGCGGCGGTGGCGAAGGCGGTGCCGGGCAGCCCCGTGGCGGCCGGCGGCGGCGGGCCGAGCACGCCGAACCCGTCCAGCGTCTCGACCGGGCTGAGCGGGGCCGCGTCGGGTGCTGCGGACACGCCGGCGGACAGTGCCACCAGCCGCCGCATCATGTCCGGGAACAGGCCGGAGAGCGGCAGGTTGGACCAGTCGGCGTTGGCGGTGACGTGGAACAGCACCACCCGGCCGGAGCCGCGCGCCGCCTCCGTCACCAGGGGGGTGCCGTCCGCCAGCCGCGCCCAGGTGTGGTCATTCAGCTGGGCGGACGGCTCGGCCAGCACCTGGCGGCTGACCGTCACGTCCGGCGGAATTGGCAGGCCGGCGAAGGGCGAGGCGGCGGGGAACGCCGCCAGCTTGGCCGGCTGGCTCCAGGACAGCGCGCCGCCCAGCTGGCGGTCCTCCGCCAGCAGCCGCTCCGGCATCAGCGGGTCGGGCGCGGCGGGCTGGGCCAGGTCGCTGCCGAGGTCGGGAGCATTGTCGGCGCTGCGGGGGCCGGCGAAGCGCAGCAGCAGGCCGCCGCCCCGCACCCAGCGTTCCAGCTCCGGCGTTTCGGCCGGGGTCAGCGGGCGGTCGGCCAGCACGATCACCGCGATCTCGCGTTGCAGCAGGGTGTGCAGGTCGCCCTCCCGCACCTCCGCGAACGGGCTGAGCGCCTTTTCCAGGTAGTAGAGCGAGCCCACCAACGGCGTGCCCGACCCCGCTTCCGCCGTGACCAGGCCGACGGGGCGGCGGCGGATGCCCTCGTCCAGCAGCAGCGACGCGCCGGCGGAGGCGGGGCCTTCCAGCACCAGCCGGGCTAGCCGGTTGCGCAGCTCGGGCGGCAGCGCCACGGGCAGCTCGGCCTCCGTGGCGCCGGCGGCGGCGTGGGCGGTGGCGCGGGCCAGGGTGCGGCCGTCGCCGCTCTGCGCCAGCACGGCGAGGTCGGAGGGCACGGGCTGCGGCAGCAGCGCCACGCGGGCCACCAGCCGGTCCGGCTCGGCGCGGGGGGCCAGCAGCATGCGGGCGGACGGGGCGGCGGGGGCCGCCTCCGTGACCGGGCCGGCGGCGGAGAGGGCGGCGGCGAAGGCGTCGTCGTGCGGGGCGGCCAGGCCGTCAGCGATGTAGAGCACGGTGCCGGACGCGCCGCGCAGCGCCTGCGCGGCGGCGGCGCGGTCG
>CAXTJU010000069.1:0-16884 GCA_964244655.1 uncultured Acetobacteraceae bacterium
CCATGACCCTGCCCGACCGCTTCATCGACCACAACACACCCAAAGCACAATACGAAAACGCCGGGCTCAACGCCGACAATATCACGCGCACAGTGATGGAAGCGGTGGGCTGCAACACGATCAAGCTGGTGTCTAATCCATGAGCCGCATCCCCGTCCTGCTTGCCTTTCTGCTGCTGGCCGCGCCCGCGGCGCATGCGGCCGCGCCGGAGGCGGCAGCCCCCATCGCGGCCCTGGACAACGCCCTGGTGGAGATCATGAAGGCTGGCAAGGCCACCCCATTCGCGCAGCGCTACGCGACGCTGGAGCCAGTCGTGGAGCGGAGCTTCGACCTGGACAGCATCCTGGAGACCTCCATCGGCTCCCGCTGGCAGAGTTTCACCCCCGCGCAGCAGCAGGAGCTGCGCGCCGTGTTCGCCCGCTTCACCATCGCGAGCTACGTCAGCAACTTCACCAGCTTTGAAGGCGAGCGCTTCGAGATCGAGCCGGACACCCGCGCCATCGGCGCCGAGGAGGTCGTCTCGACCCGCATCGTGCCCACCAGCGGCACGACCAACCGGCTGGACTACGTGATGCGCCAGTCCGAGGGCGGCTGGCGGGCGGTCGATGTGCTGCTGGACGGCACCATCAGCCGGGTCGCGGTGCAGCGGTCGGACTTCCGCAGCTTGCTGGGCGGTGGTCCGGAGGCGCTGGTGGGAATGTTGCAGAAGAAGGTGACGGACCTTTCCGGCGGCGCCAGCGTTCCGTAACCAAATGTTGCAAACAACGATGCTCCTTGCGGCGCTGGCCGCCCTCGCAACCCTGGCCGGCCTTGTGCAAGCGGTGACCGGCTGGTGGGCCGTGCGCCGCTTCAGCCGTGCTGACCACCCTCCTGGGCCGTGGCGTCCGGCCATGACCGTGCTGAAGCCGCTACATGGCGACGAGCCGCTGCTGGAGCAGGCGTTGGCCAGCTTCTGCGGCCAGGACTACCCCAATTTCCAGATCGTGTTCGGTTTGCAGGACCCGACGGACCCGGCGCTGCACGTCATCCGCCGGCTGCGCGCCCGGTTCCCCGCCGTGGACATGGCGGTCGTCATCGACCCGGCGCAGCATGGGGTGAACCGCAAGGTCAGCAATCTCATCAACATGTACGGACGCGCCAAGCATGACGTGATCGTCATGGCGGACAGCGACATCCACGCCGACCCGGGCTATCTGGACCAGCTGGCGGCGACGCTGGGCCAGGACGGCGTGGGGCTGGTCACCACCCTGTATGCCGGGGTCGGCGCGTCCGGTACCCTAGCCGCCCGGCTCGGCGCCGGGCAGATCAACCACAGCTTCCTGCCGGGTGCCTTGCTGGCCCGCGGCCTGGGCCGCCGCGACTGCCTCGGCGCCACCATGGCGTTGCGCCGGGCCATGCTGGAGCGCGTCGGCGGGTTGCACGCCCTCGTCCACCACCTCGCCGACGATGCCGTGCTGGGCCGTTTGGTGATGGCCCGCGGCGAGACGGTGGCGCTGGCCCATACGGTGCCTGCCACGACGGTGCCGGAGCGCCGGGTGGCGGACCTATTCGCGCACGAACTGCGCTGGGGACGCACGATCCAGTCGGTGGCCCCGCTCGGCTTCGCCCTGTCTGCCGTGCAATACCCGCTGTTCTGGGCGTCGGCCTGCATGGCGCTGTCCGGCTTCGACCCACCGGCGATAGCCTTGTTCGGGACAGCCTGGCTGGTCCGTGCCGGCGCCATGACCGGGATCGACCGGGCGCTCGGGCTTGCCACGGTGCTGCCGATCTGGCTTCTGCCCCTGCGGGACGTGCTGTCCGTCGCTGTCATTCTGGCGAGCTATGGTGGCCGCAAGGTGGAGTGGCGTGGGCATATCCTGCACATCTCGCCGCCGCGGCTCGCGGCAGGCAAAGGATAGAATATGATGAAGACGCTGTTTCTGCAGCCGCCCTCGCTGAGCGGGTTCGACGGGGGCGCCGGGTCCCGCTACCAGGCCAAGCGCGAAATTCGCTCGTTCTGGTATCCCACCTGGCTGGCGCAGCCGGCGGCGCTGGTAGAGGGCAGCCGACTGATCGACGCGCCGCCCGCCAACATGGGCATGGAGCCCGTGCTGGCTGCCGCGATGGAGCACGACATGGTGGTGCTGCACACCTCCACCCCGTCTTTCGCGTCCGACGTGAAGGTGGCGCAGGCGTTGAAGGACGCGAAGCCCTCGCTCAAGATCGGCTTCGTCGGCGCCAAGGTGGCGGTGCAGCCGGCCGAAAGCCTGCAACAAGGCAACTGCATCGACTTCGTGGCGCGCAACGAGTTCGACTTCACCATTAAGGAAGTTGCCGAGGGCCGCGCCTACAAGGACGTGGACGGCATCAGCTTCCGCGACCCGAACGGCCTCCTGGTGCACAACCGGGACCGCGCCATGATCGAGGACATGGACAGCCTGCCGTTCGTGACCGACGTGTACCAGCGCAACCTGCGCATCGAAGACTACTTCATCGGCTACCTGATGCACCCGTACATCTCGATTTACACGGGCCGCGGCTGCAAGTCGCACTGCACCTTCTGCCTGTGGCCGCAGACGGTGGGCGGGCATCGCTACCGCACCCGCAGCCCGGCGCACGTCGCCGCCGAGATCGCCCATGCGCAGAAGATGTTCCCGCAGGTGCGCGAGTTCTTCTTCGACGACGACACCTTCACCGACGACCTGCCCCGCGCCGAAGCGATCGCGCGCGAGCTGGGCAAGCTGGGCGTCACCTGGTCCTGCAACGCCAAGGCCAACGTGCCGCGCAGCACGCTTAAGGTGCTGAAGGACAACGGGTTGCGGCTGCTGCTGGTGGGCTACGAAAGCGGCAACCAGCAGATTTTGCACAACATCAAGAAGGGCATGCTGATCGACGTGGCGCGTCGCTTCACCAAGGATTGCCACGAGCTGGGGATCAAGATCCACGGCACGTTTATCCTCGGCCTGCCCGGCGAAACGCGCGAGACGATCCAGCAGACCATTAAGTTCGCCACCGAAATTAACCCGCACACGCTGCAAGTGTCTCTGGCCGCACCGTATCCCGGCACCTTCCTGCATAAGCAGGCGCTGGAGAACGGTTGGCTAAGCGCCGAGCATGCAGAACTCACGGACGAGACGGGCATTCAAATCGCGCCGCTCGACTACCCGCATTTATCCCACGGCGAAATCTTCGACAGCGTGGAAGTGTTCTACAAGCGGTTCTATTTCCGAGCGCCTAAGATCGCCTCCATCGTCGGCGAGATGGTGCGCAGCCCGCAGATGATGAAGCGTCGTTTGCGCGAAGGCGTGGAGTTCTTCCAGTTCATGCGGGACCGCAACAAGGCTGCCTGACCGCCGGGTCCCCCCCTCTCAGGTCATCGTCTCGGCCGACGATTTCGGCCTGTCCCTGGCGGTCAATGAGGCGGTGGAGCTGGCCCATCGCGGCGGCCTGCTGAGCACGGCAAGCCTGATGGTGGCGGGTCCGGCAGCGGCGGACGCCGTGGCGCGGGCTAGGCGGCTGCCCGAGTTGCGGGTGGGGCTGCACTTGGTGGTGATCGAAGGCCCGGCGGTGCTGCCGGACCCGGCGTTGCTCGGCTTGGAGGGCCAGTTTCCATCCGGCCAACTGCGGCTCGGTGTGCGATACTTCTTCAGCCCTGTGGCCCGGCGGCAGTTGCGGGCGGAGATCGCGGCCCAGTTCGCGGCCTTTGCGCGGACGGGGCTGCGACTCGATCATGCCAATGCACATAAACACATGCATTTGCACCCCACGGTCGGCCAGATGCTGATCGAGGAAGGAGCACGCCACGCCTTGCGCGCCTTGCGCATCCCGGCAGAGCCGCCGGCCGTGATCGCGGCCGCGGGCGGTCCAGCCGGGTGGGGGGCCAAGGCCCTGTATCGCTGGTCAGGGTTGCTGCGGAGGCAGGCACGGCGAGCAGGGCTGCAGACCAACGACCATGTTTTCGGCATTGCCTGGAGCGGGCGCATGACGGCCGCACAGCTGCTGCGGCTGGCGCCGCTGTTGCCGGCCGGGGTAAGCGAGATTTACTTCCATCCGGCGGCCTGGGCCGATCAGCGCCTGTCCAGCCTCATGCCAGGATACCAGCACGGACTGGAGCTGGCGGCTTTGCTGGACGACTCGGTTGCGGCCGCGCTGCCGACGCGGACCACCTACACCTGAAGCAGGTGGCTCATCCCTTGCGGGTGGCCGGAGCCTTGTTGGCGAACACCGCATTCGCGTTCTGCTGCTGCGCCGGCGGCATGGCAGCGTAGAGCGGAGCAAAGGCGGCGGCCAGACTCTTCAGCCCGGCAGCATGGGCTTCGGCGACAGCCCCGTAAGACTGGATGTCATCGACGGCATTCATCGTCGCCATCTTGTCCTGGCGGGTCTGCATGGCAGTGGTCAGCGACTTGGCATTGTCTCCCATGACGCCGGCAACCGTGGCCCACAGGCTCTCCTGCTCGGGGGTGATACGAAGTTGGTCGTGCAGGCGCTTGATCCGCGCGCCCACGTCGTCCGTCGGCGTCAGGGCCGCCGTCTTGGCGGCAACCTTGGATGGGGCAGCGGTTGAAGCGGGCTGCGCGGCAACGGGCCGGGCTGGGCCGAGCAGCAAGGCCGCGCACAGGCCGGCGGCAACGCGGGAGAGGCAGGCTGGCTTGATGTTCATGGTCCGTCCTTCGCGATGGAAGCGGGAAAGTGTCTTGAGCGGGCAGCAGCCTCAACGGTGGCCGCCTCCGCCGCCATGTCCGCCGCCACCATGGAACCCCCCGCCGCCATGGAAGCCGCCGCCGTGGAAGCCGCCCTCGCCCCCGCGGAAGCCGCCGCCGCGAAACCCGCCGCCGTAACCCTGGCCATAGGCCAGTCCGAACGAGTCGTAGCCTGGTGCGAAACCGCCATAAGGCGCCCCGCTGTAGATCGCTCCGTAGCCGCCGCCGACCGGCCTGCAGCCATAGCCGTAAGCATAGCTGTAGCCGACCGGGCAGTTCACCTGCGCCGACGCCGGGGCGGCGAGGGCGGCGCAGGCCAGGGCCAGCAGGGCTGCCAGCCCGTTTCGCGATTGCCAGCACGCCATGCGCATCTCCCAGGGAAAGCCAAGTGGATTGGCAATGGCCAACCAGGGCCGTCAGTCTCCTCTACGCGGCCCGCGTCGCGCCGTTCCCGGGGCGTCATCCCAGTTTACTCCGCCGCGGCGGGCACGGCCACCGGCGCCCGCAAGGAGGCCAAGAGCGCCGGGACATACAACAGGGTGGACAGCAGGGTGCAGCCGAGGCTGATCAGCAGCAGCTCCCCCATGCTCGCCGTGCCGGGGTGGCGGGACAGCGCCAGGGAGCCGAACGCGGTGCCGGTGGTCAGCGCGGAGAAGATCACGGCGCGGGCGGTGGCGCTGGCCAGGCGGGAGTGCTCGCCGGCACGCCAGTTCATCACGAAGTAGATGTTGAACGACACGCCCACCCCCAGCAGCAGCGGCAGCGCGATGATGTTGGCGAAGTTGAGCGGCAGCGGCAGCGCCAGGCACACCACCACCGTCAGCATCGCCGCCAGCAACAGGGCGGACAGCACCACCGCCACGTCCAGCACCCGCCGCAGCGTGGCGAACAGGATCACGGCGATCATGGCGATGGCGGCGATGGCGGCGTCGCGGAACGCGGTGATGATGGTGCGCGCAGTGGCGATGATGGTGACCGCCGGCCCGCCGGCCTCGGGCACCACGGCGCTCACTTGGTCCACGAAGCGGCCCAGGCCAGGCCCGCCACTGCCCTCGAGCGTGGGGGTGATCTGCGCCCGGGCGCGACCATCCGGCAGCACCCAGTCTTGCGCGATGGCGGGCGGGATGTCGGCCACCGTCACCGGCCTAGCGGCCAGGGCGGCGCGCAGCTGCTCGAGCTGGGCGGGCAGGAAGCGGGTCAACGCCGCGTTGGCCTGCGCCAGCATGGCGTCCGGCGCATTCTGCAAGGCGCGCAGGTCCGCGGCCACCTGCGCCAACGGACTGTCCGCGGGCAGCTTGGCGACCGCCGCCGTCAGCCCGTTGGCGGCGGTGCGGGCGGCCAGGCGCAGGTCGGACGGCGTCACGGGCGCGGCCGGGGTGCGGTTGCTGAGTGTGGGCTCCAGGATGGTGGCGGCGTCCGCGATCAGGGCGAGCTTGGCCGCTTGGTCCTGCGGCACGAAGCTGTCCAGCGTCATCGTGCTCGCCACCAGCGGCAACGGCGCGGCGCGCTGCGCCACCGCCTGCGCCGCCTTCAAGCTCGGCTCCAGGGCGTCGATGCTGTAGGGCGTGGTGACGGGGTTGGCCATCAGGTCGGTCAGCGTCCGCATCGACTCGGTGTGCGGGTCCTTGGTGTGCAGCGGGTCGGCGTCGAAGCGCAGGAACGGCACGCCGACGGCACCCGCCACGCCCAGCAGCGCGAAGCCGGCCAGGATCGCCCGCCGCCCCCGCGCGATGCCGCGGTCCAGCGGGCGCAGCCGGGTGAAGCCCACCTCCTCCTGCTCCGGCCGGGGACGGAACAATGTCAAGGCGGCGGGCAGGAACATCAGGGTGCAGGCGAACGCGATCAGCATGCCGACGCCGGCGATCAGCCCCAGCTGCGCCACGCCGACGAACGAGGTGGGCAGGAAGGCGAAGAACCCGGCGGCCGTCGCCACCGCCGCCACGAGCACCTGGATGCCCACCCGCCGCGCCGTGCTGGCCAAGGCGCGCTGCACGTCCGCCTCGTGCAGCCGCACCTCGCGGAAGCGGACGCTGAACTGGATGGCGAAATCCACCGCGATGCCGGTGAACAGCACGGCGAAGGCGACCGAGATCAGGTTTAACGTGCCGACGGCGAGGGCGGCGAACCCCGTCGTCAGCAACAGGCCAAGCAGCAGGGTCAGCAGCATGGGCACGATCAGCCGCCAGGAGCGCACCGCCAGGAACAGCCACACGGCGATCAGCAGGAAGCTGCCGACCAGGCCGGCCACGGCGCCCTGCAACGCCGTGGCGAACTCCTCGTCGGCCAGCGGAATGACGCCGGTGACGCGGACATGGGCACGGCCGGCGGCCACGAACTCCAGCTTGGCGGCGGCGGCGCGCAGGTCGGCGGTGGCGGCCCCGCCGGGCTGCAGCGCGCCGAAATCGAGCTTGGGCTGCACCAGCACGAAGCGGTATGGCCCCGCCTTCTCCGCCAGTGAGCCGGACAGCAGCGACTGCCAGGACAGCGGCTGTGGGTGCCCGGCGAGCACGGCGGCGAGGGTGGCGTGGAACGCTTGTAAGGAGGCGGCGAACCCGGTGAGGTCCGCCTGGCCGCGCTGCACGCCGACGCCGATCAGTGACAGGGCGGCGAACAGGCCGCGGGCGCTCGGGTCCGCCACCAGCTGGCCGAGGAAGGGCTGCGCGTCGATGGTGCGGTCCAGCAGCGGGCCGAGCTCCTTGGTGTCCAGGAACATCAGGCCGTTGGTGTCGAAGTACGGCGACGAGTCGGGCCGCCGCACGGTGCGGACGTGGGCCGTGTCGGCGGTCATGGCGGCGGCCAGGCCGGCCGCGGTGGCGTCCGCCTCCTCCGGGGTGGCAGCGTCGATCACGGCCACGATCAGGTCGCGGTTCTGCGGGAAGTCGCGATCGAAGGCGAGGTTGCGCTGCCGCCAGGGAAGGGAGGTGGCGAACAGCGCGTCCGTGTCGGTGGACAGGCCCAGGCGCTGGGTCGCGAGCCAGGCGGACCCGGCGGCGAGCAGCAGGGCGAGAAGCATGACCAGGGAAGCGCGGCGGGCGCTGAAGGCGACGATGCGGGCGAGGAGGGTCGGCACGGACACGATGGGAGGCACCCCTAGCAAGAGCGGCGCACCCAACGGCAGGGGACGCGCCGCGTCAACAGGGCAGCAGCCTCGCAGGGCGCTGCCCTGCACCCGCAAGGAGACCGGGTCCCCTTGACCCCTGATACTATGATCAGGTGTCCAGAGGACGACTGTCCTCTGGCAGGGTTCGGGGCAGAGCCCCGATCTTGGCTACAGCGCGTCGATGTCCCGCAAGGCCGGGAACAGCCGCATCCATAGCAGGGCGATGCCGACAGTAGCGATCCCGCCGACCAGCGCCGCCGGCACGGTGCCGAGCAGGGCGGCGGTGACGCCCGACTCGAACTCGCCCAGCTGGTTGGACGCGCCGATGAACAGCATGTTCACCGCCCCCACCCGGCCGCGCATGGCGTCCGGCGTGCGGATCTGCACCAGGGCGAAGCGGATCACCACGCTCACCACGTCCGCCGCCCCCAGCAGCACGAGGGCCAGCAGGGAGACGGCCAGCGAGCGAGACAGCGCGAACGCCACCGTCGCCAGCCCGAATACCGCGACGGCGGCGAACATGATCCGCCCGGCATGGCGGCGCAGCGGGTGGCGGGCCAGCAGCACGGACATGCCGAGCGCGCCGACCGCCGGCGCCGCCCGCAGCACCCCCAGGCCCCAGGAGCCGGTGTGCAGGATGTCGCGCGCGAAGATCGGCAGCAGGGCGGTGGCGCCGCCGAGCAGCACGGCGAACAGGTCGAGCGAGATGGCGCCGAGCACCGCCGGGTTCTGTCGGATGAAGGTGATGCCGGACAGCACGGAACGCACGGTGGCCGGCTCGCGGTGCGGCAGCGGACGCTCGACGCGGATGAGGTGGACCAGGGTGGACGCGGCGAGGAACAGCGCGGCCGCCAACGCGAACGGCACGGACCCGCCCAGCGCGTAGAGCAGGCCGCCCAGCGCCGGGCCGATGATGGTGGCGGTCTGGTTGGCGGAGGCGGACCAGGCGCTCGCCTGCTGCAGCCGCGCCTCGCCCACCAGCCCGGGCATGAGGGCGGACAGGGTGGGCGACTCGAACGCCCGCGCCGCGCCCAGCAGGGCGACCAGGGCGAAGATGCCGGGTGCGCCCAGCCATCCCGCCCCGACGCCCAGTGCCAGGCACACGGCGATGGCGGCCTCCGCGACCTGGCACGTGGCCACGATGCGGCGGCGGTCGTAGCGGTCGGCCACGTGGCCCACCGCCAGCGTCAGCAGGGCGATGGGCAGGAACTGCGCCAGCCCGACCAGCCCGAGGTCGAGCGCGCTGCCGGTGAGGGCGTACACCTGCCAGCCGATGGCGACCGACTGCATCTGGAAGGCAAGGCTGCTGCAGATGCGGGCGCACCAGAACAGGGCGAACGGGCGATGCCGGAGCAGGGGGGCGGTGTCGGACACGGGGGCGGTGATGCGGCAGAAGCGGCTCGGTGTCGATGCAGGGACACTCAAGGGTCGTTCGATCAGTGGAGGCCAGCCGCGCGGAAGTTGCGAACATCAAGATATCCTTATATGACCGCCGCGACCTCAAGAGGACCGCTGCGATGCCCGACGTCTCGATGCCGACCGACTACAAGGTGAAGGACTTCTCCCTGGCTGAATGGGGCCGCAAGGAGATCGCCATGGCGGAGGACGAGATGCCCGGGCTCATGGCCATCCGCGCCGAGTACGGGCCGAGCCAGTCCCTGAAGGGCGCCCGCATCGCCGGCTGCCTGCACATGACCATCCAGACCGCCGTGCTGATCGAGACGCTGACGGCGCTGGGCGCCACGGTGCGCTGGTCGTCCTGCAACATCTTCTCGACCCAGGACCACGCCGCCGCGGCCGTGGCCGCCGCCGGCACGCCGGTGTTCGCCTGGAAGGGCATGGACGAGGACGAGTTCAACTGGTGCATCGAGCGGACCATCCACGGCCCGGACGGCTGGACGCCCAACATGATCCTCGATGACGGCGGCGATCTCACGGTCATGATGCACACCCGGTTCCCCGAGTTGCTGCGCGACGTGAAGGGCCTCTCCGAGGAAACCACCACCGGCGTCCACCGCCTGTGGGAGATGGTGCGCGCGGGCAAGCTGATGGTGCCCGCCATCAACGTGAACGACAGCGTCACCAAGTCCAAGTTCGACAACCTGTATGGCTGCCGCGAGAGCCTGGTGGACGCCATCCGCCGCGGCACGGACGTGATGCTGGCCGGCAAGGTCGCCGTGGTCGCCGGGTTCGGCGACGTGGGCAAAGGCTCGGCCGCCAGCCTGCGCCAGGGCGGCTGCCGCGTGCTGGTGACGGAGGTGGACCCGATCTGCGCGCTGCAAGCCGCGATGGAGGGCTACGAGGTCGTCACCATGGAGAAGGCCGCCCCACGCGGCGACATCTTCGTGACCGCGACCGGCAACGTGGACGTGATCACCATCGACGACATGCGTGCCATGAAGCACCGCGCCATCGTGTGCAACATTGGCCACTTCGACAGCGAGATCCAGATCGAGGCGCTGCGCAACTACACCTGGGACAACGTCAAGCCGCAGGTGGACGAGGTGGTGTTCCCCGACGGCAAGCGGCTGATCGTGCTCAGCGAGGGCCGGCTGGTGAACCTGGGCAACGCCACCGGGCATCCGTCCTTCGTGATGAGCGCCTCGTTCAGCAACCAAGTGCTGGCGCAGCTGGAGCTGTGGAACGCGCCGGCCGGCAAGTATGAGAACAAGGTCTATACCTTGCCGAAGCACCTGGACGAGAAGGTCGCGGCCCTGCACCTGGCCAAGGTCGGCGCCGAGCTGACCAAGCTCACGCCCAAGCAGGCCGAGTACATCGGCTCGCCCGTGTCCGGCCCGTTCAAGCACGACCTCTACCGCTATTGAGGCTCAGGGCGGTCGTGGTGCGGCGCACCACGGCCGTCATGGTTGAATTACCGCGATGGGCAAGTTTTTTCTTTTTCTTTAACACCCGATACATCCAGAACAAGGCACGTTGCCTCCGCTCAGATCGACGTGGAGTCTGCCTTGTTGCCCCAGCCCCCCGCCGTGCCGCACACCCAAGCCTTACGGCACGCCCTGTCCGATGACCTCGCACCGTCCGAGGTCGCCGACCTGATGTTCCTCGAAGCCTGGGAACGCGACCCGGCCCCCGGCCCGGCCGCGGCGCGGCGGGTGTCGCAAATCCGCCGCGCCCAGCCGGCGCTCGCCGCGGCCATCCGCCAGGAAGCCGCGGCCAAGCGCTGAGGCGCTACCGCCCGGCTGCCCCGGCCTGCACGCCGTTGGCGCCCACCTGCAACAGCCGCCGGTTCGGCGCGCAGCTCCATTGCG
The DNA here is from genome assembly GCA_964244655.1 of uncultured Acetobacteraceae bacterium. Classification (GTDB taxonomy): domain Bacteria; phylum Pseudomonadota; class Alphaproteobacteria; order Acetobacterales; family Acetobacteraceae; genus LMUY01. Next base: position 11,052 of record CAXTJU010000069.1, read on the forward strand.
CCGCCTCCATCACGTCGCCGGACCCGGCGTAGCTCGCTTCGGTCGGGTAGGCGCACAGCGGCATGGTGCGGTCCACCGGCTGGGCGGGGTCGTCGTTCACGTAGTGCGCGGCGAGCAGGGCGGCCGGCGCCGAGCCGTGCTCCACCCAGGCATCCAGCGCGGTCAGCGTGTCGAACACGTTGGGGCCGGTTCCGCCGATGCAGTGCTGCATGCCGGGCACCATGAACAGCCGCGCCGCCTGCTGCAGCCGGGCATAGCCGCCGGCGCCGGCGGCTAGCTGGTTATAGAGGTTGATGGTGCGGAACGGCGACAGCGCCGGGTCGCTGAAGCCATGGTACAGGATCAGCTTGCGGCCCCCCAGCAGGAAGCGCGCGAAGCCGAGCGGGTTGGACGCATCGCCGGCCGCCGTGCGGCTGTTGAACGAGACCAGGGTGCTGAAGCCGACGAACCCGATCGCCGTCACCGGATAGTCGCGCAGGTTGAAGCTGGAGTTCCGCTCCACGATGCTCTGGGTGATGTGGTCGGCGAACTGGTAGCCGTAGCCCGCCGGGCTGAACCCGCCATTGCCCCACGGCTCGGCCGCAGTGAAACTGGTGGGCGGCACGTAGCCGGTGGTCCAGGCGTCCGCCCCGCCGCCGGTCAGCGGCCCGGTGGCGCTGGTCGCCAGGTTGCTGACCGCGAAGCCCGGATACACCAGGCCGCCCAGGTCGGTGCGCAGCGCGGTAAAGTACTGGTTGAGCGTGTCAGCCTGCCCGGTGCTGAGGCAGCCGCCGGCCTGCCCGGCCGCGCACACCAGGCTGTACGGGTCAAAGCTGCACGCCGCCGGGTTCTGGATCAGCCCGTCCGCCACCCCGTCCACGCTGCCGCAGCTGGCGTTCACCGCAGCGTCGATCGCCGGCAGCAGCGTGGCTGGAAGGTAGGTCGCAGCCGTCAGCTGCTGCTTGGCCAGCCGCGCGCCGTTGATGATGGACTGGATGTCGAAGAACGGGTCCCCGGCGATGATGCCGTCGTAGTCCTCCGGGAAGTCCGACGCCTCCACCAGCGCCTGCCGCCCGCCGTTGGAGCAGCCGTCGAAATACGCCTCCGCCAGCGGCTGGCCGAAGAACCTGGCGGCAAGCTGCTTGCCCGCCACCGTCACCTGGTGGGTGGCGCGGAAATAGTAGTCGGCGAGCTTGGCTGCGTCCGGCGTGCCGGGGGCGAGCAGCGCCCAGCTGGCGTCGGTGTTGCCGGCGAGGTGCCCGGTGTCGGTGATCGCGGTGGCGTAGCCCTGCGCCAGCCCCTCCTGCAAATCGACCGGGTTGGCGGAGAAGTCGGGATATCCCGCGCCGCCCAGCCCGCCCACGCCGAAGAACAGGAACTTGCGGTTCCACTGCGCCGGGAACCGCATCTCGAACCCGGCGGACCCCTCCGGCGCGCCGCCGCCGCTGGTGTTGAGCTGGCCTACCACGTCGCAATACGCCGGCGCCCCCGCGCCCGCGGCCACCGCCGTGGCCGACGCGACGGTGAGGCCGGGAACGCCCAAGCCCTCGATCGCGCCCACGCTGCACGCGGTCGTGGCCTGCGCGGCGGAGGCCACGCCGCAGCCGAGGGCGAGCGGCACCGCCCAGCGAAGCGTCATTCGGGCATGGCGATGCAGCATGGGCGGTCTCCCCTGGGCCGGCGATTGGCTCGCCTGGCGTTGTGCGGCGCCGTTGCCGGGCCGCCTGGCGGAAAGGCTATCACCCCGCCGTGACATCAGGCAACGACCCCGCTAAGCCGCACGCCATGCCGCTCACGCTGTATCCCGCGATCGACCTCAAGGACGGCGCCTGCGTCCGCCTGCGCCGCGGCGCGATGGACGAGGCGACCGTGTATTCCGACAACCCGGCCGCCCAGGCCCGCGCCTGGCAGGATTCCGGGTGCGGCTGGCTGCACGTGGTGGACCTGAACGGCGCGTTCGCCGGCCGCGCCGTCAACGCTGGCGCGGTGGCCGCCATCCTGGCCGCGGCACGTGTGCCGGTGCAGCTGGGCGGCGGCATCCGCGACATGGCCGGCGTGGAGCGCTGGCTGGCCGCCGGGGTGCGCCGGGTCATCCTCGGCAGCGCCGCCGTGCAGAACCCGGCGCTGGTGCGCGAGGCCACCCGCCGCTTCCCCGGCCAGGTCGCGGTGGGAATCGACGCGCGGGACGGCCTGGTCGCCACCGATGGCTGGGCCGCCACCTCCACCCTGTCCGCCACGGAGCTGGCGGCGCGCTTCGCCGAAGCCGGGGTGGCCGCGGTCATCTACACCGACATCGCGCGGGACGGGATGCTGGGTGGCCTCAACCTGGACGCCACGGCGGACCTGGCCAGCGCCAGCGCCATCCCGGTGATCGCCAGTGGCGGCGTCGGCAGCCTGGACGATTTGCGCGCCCTGCACGCGCTGGCCCACCCGAACATCGAGGGCGTGATCGTCGGCCGCGCGCTGTACGACGGCCGGGTGGACCCGGCGCAGGCGCTGGCGCTGCTGGCGCATTAGGCCGCCATGTTGTCCAGCAGCCGCACCGCGCCGAGCCGGGCGGCGAGGATGACCCGGGCGCCCGGCCGCACCTCATCCAGCGCCTCCAGCGTCTCGCCATCCACCAGGGCCACGTAGTCAACCCCGAAGCCCGCCTTCGACAGCAAGCCTGCCGCCGCGTCCAGCGCGGGCCCGACGCCGTACGGGAGCTGCAGCACGCAGCGGCGCAGCGCCGCCGGCAGCAGGGCAGCCCCCTCGCGCTCCCTCTCGGTCAGCCGGCGGTTGCGCGACGACATGGCCAGCCCGTCCGCCTCCCGCACCGTCGGCACGCCCACGATGCCGAGCGGCAGGCAGAGGTCCGCCACCACGCGGCGCATCACGGCCAGCTGCTGCCAGTCCTTCTCGCCGAAGAACGCCTGCGCCGGGCGGAGCTGGCCGAACAGCTTGGTGCACACCGTCGCCACGCCGCGGAAATGATCGGGGCGGACCGCGCCCTCCCAGCGCCGCGCCGGGCCGCCGACATCGATCCAGGTGGCATCGTCGAGGGGGTACATCGCCTTCACCCCTGGCAGCCAGGCGAGGTCGCATCCGGCGGCTTCCAGCATCCGCAGGTCACCCGCCTCGTCGCGCGGATAGCTGCTGAAGTCCTCGCCGGCGGCGAACTGCGCCGGGTTGACGAAGATGGAGGCGGCGACCGCCTCGCTCGACTTGCGCGCCGCCGCGACCAGCGCCAGGTGCCCGGTGTGCAGCGCGCCCATGGTCGGCACGAAGCCGAGCCTTGGCAGGGCCCGGCGATGGAACTCCAGCTCCGCCAGGGTGCGCGCGATGCGCACCTACCAGGCCACCGCCTGCCCCTGGTGGTCGAGGTAGTGCAGGCCCGGCTCCCCCTGATGCGCGGCGAGCGCCGCCACCACGCCGGCGATGCTGGTCTGCACGTCCAGGCTCGCCCCGGGGCCGCCCATGTCGGTGCGGACCCAGCCGGGCGCCACCACGGCGAAGCTGCGCGGGTCGCCGGCATGCCGGGCGGCGAAGCTGCGCATCATGGTGTTCAGCGCCGCCTTGCTGCCGCGGTACACCTCCCAGCCGCCGCTGGTGTTGTTGCCGACGCTGCCGAGGCCGGAGGACATCACCGCGATCGTGCCCGTCGGCGGCACCAGGTCCTGCAAGGCTTCCACCACCCGCATCGGGCTGAGCGCATTGGTCACCATCACCCGGGTGAAATCCTCCGTGCTGACCTGCGCCACCGTCTCGCGCGGGCCGTTGGACACGCCGGCGTTGACGAACAGCACGTCGATCACCCGCCCGTCGAGCCGGCCGCGCAGCGCGGCCACCTGGCTGGGCTCGTTGATGTCCACCTGCTCGATCGTGAGCCGCTCCTGCGCCAAGTCGTGCAAGCCGGTCCGGCCGGCGCCGCGCACCGTGCCGATCACGTCGTAGCCTTGCTTGAGATATTCCGCCGCCAGGCCGAGGCCCAGGCCGCGGGAGGCGCCGATGATGAGGGCTGTTGGCATGAATTAAACTCCTAGTAGGCCAGGGCTCCGCCCTGGACCCGGAAGGGGACAGGGTCCCCTTCACCCCTGGTTATAAGGTTTCCAAAGGACGGCTGTCCTTTGGTGGGGTTTGGGGCGAAGCCCCATGCTTGCGCCGCTCGGTCAGCAGCACGCCCTCCGCCTCCAGCGCCGCGATTTCGCCTGGCGAATACCCGTGCTCCGCCAGCACCGCCGCCCCGTCCTGCCCGAACCGCGGCGGAGCGGCGCGGGTTTCCCCGGGCGTGCGGCTCAGCTTGATCGGCGTGCCCAGCGCGCGGAACCCGGCGTGCTCCGTCACCATCGCCCGCGCCGCCGTGTGCGGGGCGGCCAGCGCCTCGTCCACCGCCAGCACCGGGCCGGCCGGCAGCCCGAGCCGGGCCAGCCGCTCGCTCAGCGCGTGCCCGTCCTCCGCCGCGAAGGCGGGGGCGAGTGCCGCCATCAGGGCCGGCCGGTTGGCCACGCGGGCGGCGTTGCCGGCAAAGCGCGGATCGTCGGCCAGCCCGGGCAGGCCCATGGCGGCGGCGAGCTTGCGGAACTGGCCGTCGTTGCCGATGGCCAGGAACACCTGGCAGGTGGCCGTTTGGTAGGGCTCGTAGGGGGCGATGTTGCTGTGCGCGTTGCCGGTGGCGGCGGGGCGGCCGCCGCTGAGCAGGGTGTTGGCCGCCGCCGGGTGCAGCAGCGCCAGGCCGCAATCGTGCAGCGTCATGTCCAGGAACTGGCCGCGGCCGGAGCGCGCCCGTTCATGCAGCGCCATCAGGATGGCGACGGCGGAATACAGCCCGGTGGCCATGTCCACCACGGGGGTGCCGATGCGGGTCGGCCCGGCGGCGGGGTCGCCGTTGATGCTCATCAGCCCCACCATCGCCTGCACGATGGCGTCGTAGCCCGGCAGGCTGCCGAGCGGGCCGTCGGCGCCGAAGCCGGAGATGCGGCAGTGCACCAGGGCGGGGAAGCGCGGTTCGAGCGCGGCGTAGCCGAGGCCCCAGCGCTCCATGCCGCCGGGCTTGAAGTTCTCCACCAGCACGTCCGCGCCGTCGAGCAGGCGCAGCAGCACGGCGCGGCCGGCGGCCTGGCCCAGGTCCAGCGCCAGGCCGCGCTTGTTGCGGTTGACGCCGAGGAAGTAGCTGGCGTCGCCCTCGGCATCGAACGGCGGCCCCCAGTCGCGCGTCTCGTCGCCCTGCGGCGGCTCGACCTTGATGATGTCGGCGCCGTGGTCGGACAGGATCATGGTGCAGTACGGCCCGCCGAGCACGCGGGTCAGGTCGATCACCTTCAGCCCGGCGAGCGCTGGCACCAGGGCCTACTCCGCCGGCACGAAGCGCAGGACGCCCGCGCGGCGTGGCCCGGCGGAGGTGTCCGCGGGATGGTTGACGCCGTCCAGGTCCGCCGAGACCGCGACCGCTCCGCGCATGCGGCAGTACGAGCAGGTGCAGCGGCGGGCCGTGTGCAGCCCGTGGGTCAGCGTGACGTGGAATCGCACGCTGCCGCAATGGCATGATCCGCCGATCTGCGCGATGTCCCGGTTCACTGATCGTCTCCCGCATTCCGGGCGGTCTTACCATGCGGAGCGTCCGCGTTGAACGCCCGTGGGGGCGATCGGCGCGGCCCTGGCCTGGAGGCCAGCCATGCGGTTGCGAGAGGCTTCGCGGCCGGTTCCGGGCAACGGCGGCCCGGCGGTGAGGCTTATCCGCTGTCGCGTCGGTCCGGCGGCTCGTCGATGATCTTGCGCAGCTCGGCATCCGACATGCGGGCGTAGTCCGGCTTCGGCGGGGGCGGCCGGCCGGCCCACGCCCGCAGCGGCGTGCGCGGCGGCAGGCTCTCCGGCGGCG
>CAXTJU010000070.1:0-16770 GCA_964244655.1 uncultured Acetobacteraceae bacterium
GGCGACAAATCCTCCCCCATCGCCAAACACTGCCAGCTTCTCCGCAGCCTGCTAGAGTCTCGTTTTCCTAACGGGACGTTATTTGTCATGAATTGATGGGAAACAGTAGCCTCACCGCTCACTCCGCGGGTCGAACGCGTGCTGCAGCCCATCCCCTAGGAAGTTCACCGCGATCACCGTCACGAAGATCAGCACCCCCGGGTAGATCGCCAGCGCCGGGTCGGTGTTCACCAGCTCCTGCGCGTTGTTCAGCATGTTGCCCCAAGACGGCGTGGGAACCACGATGCCGAAGCCCAGGAAGCTCAGCACGCTCTCGAACAGGATCACCCGGCCCACCGTCAGCGTCACCGCCACGATCAGTGGCGTCGCCACGTTGGGCAGGATGTGCGAGGCCATCACGTAGGCCGCGCTGCCGCCGCTGGCCCGGGCGGAGCGTACGTAGTCCCGCTCCCGCAGCGCCAGCGTGGCCGCGCGGGTGAGGCGGGCGATGCCGGTCCAGTCCACCAGCGCGATGATCACCACCACGCGCCAGAACCCGGCGGCCGGCGAGCGGGCGAAGTCGGCGGAGAAGCCGAGCTTGGTCAAGTCCAGCGCGCCGAGCACGATCAGCAGCGGCAACAGCGGCAGCGCGATCACCCCGTCGGTGACGCGCATCAGCAGCCCGTCCGTGCGCCCGCCGATGTATCCCGCCGCCACCCCCACCAGCAGCCCGACCGCGCTGCCGAACACGGTGGAGAGCACGCCTACCAGCAGGGAGACCTGGCCGCCCAGCATCAGCCGCACCAGCTCGTCTCGCCCAGCGTCGTCCGTGCCGAGCGGATGCTGCGGCGAAGGGGAACCGTATTGGGAGAACAAATCGGTTTCATAGGGGTCGATGCCCAGCCAGGCGGCGGCGGGCCAGGCGGCTAGGGCGAACAGCAGCAGCAGTGCCAGGATCACCAGGCTGGCCATGCCGGTGCGGTGAGTACGGAACCGCCGCCAGCGCAGCCGCCAGGGCGAGACGGCGCGGGAGACGGCTCGCTCCCCGGCAACGGCGCTCACAGGCTGATCCGCGGGTCGAGCCAGCCATAGGCCAGGTCGGCGGCCAGGTTGCTCAGCAGGGTGACGAGGGTGGCGAACAGCAACCCAGTCAGCGCCAAGTTGAAGTCGTTGCCCAGGATGGCGTCGTAGATCATCTTGCCCATACCGGGGGCGGCGAACATCGTCTCCGTGACCAGCGCGCCGCTGAACAGGCTGCCGAAGCTCAGCGCCATCACCGTCACCACGGGGATCAGCGCGTTGCGCAGCGCGTGCACCAGCACCACCCGGCCCTCCCCCGCTCCCTTGGCTCGCGCGGTGCGGACGTGGTCCATCCGCAGGGTCTCGATCATGGAGGCGCGCACGAAGCGGGTGAACTGCCCCGTGCTGGCCAGCGCCAGTGTCGCCACCGGCAGAACCAGGTGGCGCAGCTGGTCGGCCCAGCCATCGTCGCCCACGGTGCTGAGGCCGCTGGCTGGGAACCAGTGCAGCTGCACGGCGAACACCAGGATGAACACCAGCGCCAGCCAGAACACCGGCACGGAGATGCCGGCGAAGGCGAACAGGCTGACGGCGCCGTCCAGCACGCCGCCGGGCCGCAGTGCCGCCGCCACGCCGAGCGCGAAGGCCAGCACGATGGAAAGCACGAAGGAGGCCAGCATCAGCTTGCACGTCACCCACAGGGCAGGCAGCAGCACCTCCATCACCGGCTGCGAGTGGGTGCGGGAGAAGCCGAAATCACCTTGCAGGGCGGCGAGCAACCAATGCCAGTAGCGCAGCGCGATAGGCTGGTCGAGGCCGTAGATCGCCCGCAGATGCGCCACCACCTCGGGGGTGGCGCCGGGATTGGAGGCGATCATCACGTCGATCGGGTCCCCCGGCATGAGGCCGATCAGGCTGTAGATGACGAACGACATGACCAGCAGCACGAGGGCGGCCTGGAGGGTGCGGCGCAGGATGTAGCGGCTCACGCATCAGCATCCTGCAACCGGCGGGGCGCCTCGGCCCGGCCCCAGGGCAGCATGCGGCCCAGCTCCGCCTGCTTGTCCACGAATTGGTGCTTCAGCGCTCCCAGCACGTGCAGCGCGAGCAGCCCATACAGCGCGTAGGCGAGCGAGCCGTGGACCTGAAACCAAAAGCTGTGGACGTGCTCCTTGGTCGCCGGGTCGAGCGCCATGATGGGGGCAATGCGCGGCCACGGCACGAGGCCGAACAGATACAGCGGGTGCGCCGCCGCGTCCTTGAAGGCGGAATCATGGATCCAGCCGGAGATCGGCAGCCCCAGGATCAGCCCATACAGCAGCAGGTGGGCGGCATGCGCCCCGGCCCGCTCCAGCCGCGGATAGGAACGCGGCATGGCCGGCGGCTTGTGGGACAACCGCCACAGCACGCGCAGCAAAGCGAGGCCGAGCACGGTGATGCCGATGGATTTGTGCGTGTCGATGGCCGGGCGCACCCAGCCGTCCGGGAACCAATCCAGCACCCAGACCAGCACGACGTTGCCCACGATCAGCACGGCCACCAGCCAGTGCAGCAGCATCGCCGTGCGCGTGTAACGATTGGCAACTTCCATGGCCCGGCCGTCTCCCTGCCTGCAAAACGCCCTTGCAGCGCCATGTGGAGAATGCCCAACCATCCGGCCCGGCGCAAAGCCTGCCAGGGCACTGATGCCAAGGAACCATGCATGATCGCCGCCGCCATCGAACAGCAGCTCGCGCACACCCGGCAGGCGGTCTCGCCCCGGTTCGCGCCGCCGCCCACGCCGCTGCGCAGCCGCCTCATCCATGGCGGCGCGCTGCTGCTGTGGGCGCTGCTGCTGGCCCGCGCGTTCGGCGGCGGCGGGCTGTGGGCGTGGTCGGCGGGGCTGGCCTACATCGCGTACGACACGGTGCTGCTCGCCTTCGTGTTCTGGCAGACGCTGGCGCTGCTGCGGCCGCCGCCGCCGGGTCTGCCCGGGGCGATGCCGGCGGCCACCGTCATCGTCGCCGCCCGCAACGAGGCGGGCGTGCTGCCGGTCACGCTGGCCGCGCTGTTCGCCCAGGCCAGCCCCGCCGACGCCATCCTGCTGGCCGACGACGGCTCGGACGACGGCACCGCCGCCATGCTGCAGCGGAACTACGGGCTGGCGATGCCGCCGGCGGGCAAGCTGAGCGCGCCCAGCTCCACCCATCCCGCGCTGCGCTGGCTGCGGCTGCCGCACGGCGGCAAGGCGCGGGCGCTGAACGTCGCCTGCGCCGTGGCGCAAACGCCGTTGGTGCTGACGGTCGATGCCGACACGCTGCTCGACCCGCACGCCCTGGGCGCCATGCGCGCCGCGTTCGCCGCGGATCCGGCGCTGGTCGCGGCCACGGGCGTGCTGACGCCGGTGTGCGGCCGCTCCGCCTCTGGCCGGCTGCTGCAATGGTTTCAGACTTACGAATACGTCCGCAACTTCCTCTCGCGCTACGCCTGGATGCAGGTGGACGGCTTGCTGCTGATCTCCGGCGCGTTCGGCTGCTACCGGCGCCAAGCGCTGCTGGACGTGGGCGGCTTCGACCCGGACTGCCTGGTGGAGGACTACGAGCTGACCCATCGGCTGCGGGACTTCGCCGCCCGGCGCGGCAAGGTCTGGCGCACTGGGGTGGTTGGGGCGGCCCATGCCCGCACGGACGCGCCCGCGACTGTGCCCGCGTTCCTGCGCCAGCGCCGCCGCTGGTTCGGCGGTTTCCTGCAAACGCAGGTTTGGTATCGCCACATGGTCGGCAACCCGGCCTATGGTCGGCTCGGCACGATGATGCTGCCGGTCAAGGCGATCGACACGCTGCAACCGCTGTATGGGCTGACCGGGGCGGTGCTCTTGCTGGGCTACCTTGCCACGGGCCGGTTCGCGGTGGTGACGCCGGTGGTAAGCGTAATCGGGGCGAAGATCGCGCTCGATCTCGCCTTCTATCTGTGGTCGCTGCACCTCTACCGCCGCTGGCTCGGGCACTCGTCCGGCCTATTCCTCATCCCCGCGATTCTGGCAGCGCTGATCGAGCCGTTCACGTTCCAACTGCTGCGCCATCTCGGCGCGGCGCTGGGCTGGGCGTCGTTCCTGACGGGAGCACGGTCGTGGGGCGTGCAGCGGCGCTTAGGCATCGTCATGACGAGTGACGCCCAATAATGTATTGTCCTCGCGCCGTTGTTGACTTTTACTTAAGTAAAAATCTAGATAAATTACTGGAATTGCAAAGGCGGTTAGGAGAAGCAAGCGCCATTGATGTGGAATATGCCGTGATGCTTCTCCAAGCACGATTGTGGAAACGAGGAAGGACACAGCATGAGCAACACGAGACTTAACTGCTAGCTCTTTTGTATCTTGCGCCATAGTTTCCAGCCAACAACTCGCGAAGGCTGAATACCCCTACAATGATTTAATCTTCGACAATGATCAGCCGCGGACGCGGGTGAACCAAATCAGAGCCAGCGACGCCAGCGCCGCGCAAGACGCCGCCCCAAACGCCGCCGGCAGCCCATGCCCGGACGCGATCAACCCCATCACCGGCCCCGCCGCGCCCAGCCCCAAATCGAAGCACGCAAGGAACGCGCCCAGCGCCACGCCTCGGCTCGCCGCCGGGACCCGGCGCACCACCTCCACGCCCAGCGCCGGGAACACCATTGAATAGCCCAGCCCCGTCAGCGCCGTGCCCACGAACGCCGCCCCCGGCGACCCGGCGGCCGCGATCAGCGCCAGCCCTGCCGCCTCGACTGTGAGGCACACCATCGCCATCCGGATGCCGCCCACCCGGTCCGGCAAGCCCGCGAACAACAGGCGGGACAGGATGTACACCGTGCCGAACCCAGTCAGCGCCAGGCCAGCGCCCGACCAGCCGAGCGCCTCGTAGCGCAGCGCCAGGAAGGCCGCGATGGTGCCGAAGCCGCCAGACGCCAGCACCAGGCCAAGACCCGGCGGCCACATCGCCCCAATCACCCCCGCCAATGACGCGCGCCGGGCCGCAACGGCGGGCAGGCCCCTCAACGCCGAGGCCACCGGAATGCCGAGCAGCGGCAGGGCCACCACGGCTGCGGAGACAGCGCCGAAGCCACCGAGCGAACCCAGCGCCGCCCCGAGCGGCGCTCCCACCGCAAGCGCGCCATACATCGCGATGCCGATCCACGACATCGCCCGCCCGGCATGGTACGGGCCGACGCGGCTGACCGCCCAGGATGCGATGGCCGTTGTGAACAGGCTGTCCCCCAGCCCGAGCAGCATCCGCCCCGCCAGCAACGCGAGCAGCCCAGGGCCGGGCGGCAGCGCGGCAGCAGCCAGGTAGGCGATCCCACTTGCCGCCGCCGTCAGCAGCCCGGCCAGCACGCCGAGCTTGGGGCCGCGCCGGTCCGCGAGTCGACCTGCCGTCTGCCGGGTCAGCAAGGTAACAGCGGGAGCGAGGCCCATGACCAGGCCGACGACCGTGGTGCTGTAGCCCAGGCCGTCATGCACTTGCAGCGGCAGGGTGGCGAGCGGCAGGCCGACGGCCGCGTAGCCGAGGAACACGGTCAACGCGAACGGCAACAGGACGCGGGTGACGCTGCCGGGTGCAGCCGCTTGGTCCACGCGAGCAGCTACCAAATGCGGACTCGGTCCTCCGGCTTGATGTAGAGCGCATCACCGGGCTTGACCCCAAAGGCGGTGTACCAGGCGTCGATGTTCGGCGCCGGGCCGTTCACCCGCGCGTCCGGCGGCGAGTGCGGGTCGGTCAGCAAGCCCTGCCGCTCCGCCTCAGGGCGCTCCTTGGCGCGCCATACCTGCGCCCAGCCGAGGAACACGCGCTGGTCGCCGCTCAGCCGGTCGATTACCGGGGCGTCCGCGCCGCGCAGGGCAGCGTGGTAGGCGTCCAGCGCCAAGGTGAGGCCGCCGAGGTCGGCGATGTTCTCGCCCATGGTGAGCTTGGGGTTGATGCGCCCGCCCGGCAGCGGCTGCATGGCGGCGAACTCCGCGCCGAGCCGGGCAGCCAGCTCGTCGAACCGCTCGATGTCGCTGGCGGTCCACCAGTTGCTCAGGCGGCCCTGCGCGTCGAACTTGCGGCCTTGGTCGTCGAAGCTGTGGGTCATCTCGTGGCCGATCACGCCGCCGATCGCGCCGTAGTTGACCGCCGGGTCGGCTCCCGGGTCAAAGAAGGGCGGCTGCAGGATGGCGGCGGGAAACACGATCTCGTTGAAGCTGGGGTCGTTGTAGGCGTTGACCGTTTGCGGGGTCATGTCCCACTCGTCGCGGTCCACCTTGGTGCCGAGCCGGGCCAGCCTGCGGTGCCAGTTGAAGCTCCAGCCGCGCTCCATGTTGCCGAACAGATCGTCAGGGCGGACCTCGTAGGCGCCGTAGTCGCGCCATTTCTGCGGGTAGCCGATCTGGGTCGCCATCTGGTCCAGCTTGGCCGTAGCCTTGTCGCGGGTCTCCGGCGCCATCCAGTCGGTGGCGGCCAAGCGGGCGCGGTAGGCGGCCCGTACGTTCTGCGTCAGCTGCTGCATCTTGGCCATCGAGTCGGGCGGGAAATGCCGCTCGACGTATAGCTGGCCGACCGCCTCGCCCAATTGCCGGTTAGAGGCCCGCAACGCGCGCTTCCACCGCTCGGCGTTGGTCGGCACGCCCTTGAGGTAGGAGTCGTTGAACGCGAACGACGCATCCACAAAGCGTGCGGGCAGGCATGGCGCGGCGTTGGCCAACACGTGAAACGCTTGCCAGCCGCGCAGAGTCGGCAGGTCCGTCTCGCCCGCCAGCTTGGCGATGGCGGCAATGGCGGTGTTCTCGGACAGCACGACGTAGTCCTGCGCCGGCACCGCCGCCGCCGCAAAAAACGCCGGCCAGTCGAAGCCAGGTGCTGCTTCGGCCAGGGCCGCCGGGCTGACCGGGTTGTAAGTACGGTCCGGGTCGCGCTGGTCGGCGCGGGCCCAGCTCACCTCGGCGATCCTGGTCTCGAACGCGACGACGGCCTGCGCGGTAGCGGGGGCGTCCGGCCAGCCCGCCATGTCCAGCATGGCGGCGACATAGTCCGTGTAGCGGGCGCGCTGCTCGGCGTGCTCAGGCGTCAGGTAGTAATCCCGGTCGGGCAGGCCCAACCCGGCCTGCTCCAGGCTGACGGCGTAGCGCGTCGGGTCCTTCGCATCCGGGTCAAGGTTGAGGTGGAACAGCGAGGCGTGGAACGAGGTGGGCGCCTGCCCCATCAGCGCCGCCACGGCCTGGCGGCTGTCCGCGGCCTTGATGGCTGTGAGATAAGGCTGCACCGGCGCCAGGCCGCGCTGCTCGACCGCGTCGGAGTCCATGTAGGCGATGAAGAACGCGCCGACCTTGGCCTGCGCCGGCGTCTGCTGCGGCCCGCCGGCGGCCGCCTCGGTCAGCAGCGCGTGGACCTGCTGCTCGGCCAGGTCGGCGAGCTTGTTGAAGGTGCCGTAGCTGGTCTTGTCGGCCGGGATCGTGAGCTGCTGCACGTAGCGGCCGTTGGCGTAGTCGAAGAAGTTGTTCCCCGGCGTGGTGGCCTGATCCATGCCCGCGACATCGAACCCGAAGCTGGCTTCGGGCGCAGGTTGGGCGTGCGCGGCGGCGGCGCACAGCACGAGGGCGGCGATGGCGTGTCTCATGCGCCTACGATAGCACGGGCCAAGAGTCCGGACACCCGAGTTCTCAGCGTTTCGCCCGCGGATGCGCCATTGCGGGCCGGTCCGGCTTGGCCGCCGCTGGCTTCACCACGCCTGCCCCGGCGCGCAGTTGCGCCACCGTCGTGCGGCTGGTGATCTGCTCCGGATCCACGACAAGCTCGATCACCGCCGGGCGACCGCTTGCCACGGCGCGGCGCCAGGCGGGGGCGAACTGGGCGGTCTCCGTCACCGTCTCGCCATGGCCGCCGAACGCCTCGATCAGCCGGGCGAAATCCGGGTTGGTCAGCGCCGTGCCGGACACGCGGCCGGGATAGCTGCGTTCCTGGTACATGCGAATCGTGCCGTACATCTGGTTGTTGAACACCAGCACGATCGGCGCCACGCCGTGGTGGAAAGCGGTGGCGATCTCCTGCCCCGTCATCAGGAAGCCGCCATCCCCCACGAACGCCACCACCATGCGCTCCGGAAAGGCGATCTTGACGCCGACCGCGGCCGGCACGGCGTAGCCCATGGCGCCGTTGGTCGGGCCGAGAAAGCGTTGGCCAGGGCCGAAGTTGAGGAAGCGCTGCGGCCAGCCGGCGAAGTTGCCGGCGTCACAGGTGCAGACCGCATCTGGCGGCAGCAGGCGCTCCAGCTCACGCATCACGGCGGCGGTGTTCAACGGGTGCTGCGTGTCCGGCGGCGCGCGCCCGGCTTCCCGCGCGGCGCGCAGCTCCGCGGTCCAGCCGTGCCAGGCAACGTCGCCCACCGGCAGCGCCGCCGCGGCACTGGCAAAGGCGTTGAGGTCTGAGGCGATGCCTAAGTGCGGGCGGAACACGCGGCCGATCTCGCCGCCGTCCTGGTGGACGTGCACGATCGCAGCGCCCACTGGGTCGAACAGAGTGTAGCCTTGCGTCACCGCCTCACCCAGCCGGGTGCCGATCGCCAGCACCAGGTCGGCGTCCTTGGCGTGGGCCACCAGCGCCGGGTCGGGTCCCACGCCGAGGTCCCCGGCGTAGTTGGGCAGCGTGCCGTCGTACAGCGCCTGCCGCCGGAAGCTGACGGCCACGGGGATGTCGTGCGCCGTGAGGAACTGGTGGATGGCGGCGCGGCCGTGCGGAGTCCAGCCGCCGCCGCCCAGGATGGCGAGCGGCTTGCGCGCCGCCGCAAGCAGGTGGCCCAGCGCCTCCATCGCCGCCGAGTCCGGCTGCGGCCGGGTGACGGGCGCGGGGCCGATATCCGGCACGTCCACCAGCTGCTTCTGCATCTCCTCGGACAGCGCGATCACTACGGGGCCGGGGCGGCCGGTGGTCGCCACGTCCACGGCGTGCGCCACGATCTCCGGGATGCGGGCGGCGTCGTCGATCTGCGTCACCCACTTCGCCAGCGGGGCGAACATGCGGCGGTAGTCGATCTCCTGGAAGCTCTCGCGGTCGGTCTCGGCGAAGGGAATCTGGCCGATGAACAGCAGCAGCGGCGTGCTGTCCTGCTGGGCGATGTGCACGCCGATCGCGCCGTGGCAGGCGCCGGGGCCGCGGGTGACCATGGCGGCGGCGGGCCGTCCGGTCAGCTTGCCGTAGGCCTCGGCCGCATTGACCGCCCCCGCCTCAAACCGGCAGGTGACCAGGCGGATGCGGTCACGCACGGCGTACAGCCCGTCCAGCACGTCCAGGTAGCTCTCGCCCGGCACGGCGAACACGTGGTCGATGCCCTGCGCCACCAGCGCGTCCGCCAGCACCCGCCCGCCGGGCCGCGGGCCGGAGCGTGCCCCGTTGGCGCGTTTCAGGTCCATCGGCGGTCCTTCCGGAATGAGGCGGCAGGATAGGCGCAGCCCGCGCGCGACGCCATCACCGCCGCCGGGTCAGCCCGTCCACCGCGGTGGCGACCTGGCCGGCGCACAGCGCGATGCCGGCCGCGTCCGTCACGCCCAGCAGCGCTGTGGCCGCCAGGCGGGACAGGTCGATCGCCTTCCGCCGGGCATGCAGCGCTGGCATCTGACCCACCAGGTCCAGCAGGCCGTGGGCGTAGCCGGCGGGCGTGTGCTGCTCGCCCAGCAAGGCCCGGCCGCGCAGCCCGGCGGCACGGAACCGGGCGGGGTCGCGACGCAGCGCCTCCAGGTGCGCCCGCAACGTTTCGGCCTCCCGGTCCGGCTCCACGAAGAACACCGCGTCCTCCGGCAGCGTCGCGTACCAGCCGGTGCGGGTGACGACGGACGGGAGCGCGGCGTCCCAGATGCGCAGCTGGCTGGCGGAGGCCTCGCCCATGGAGGGGTAGCGCAGGTTGATCGCCAGGTCGGCGCGGGCCAGGGCGGCGCGCAGCTCCGGCGCCGGGACGTAGCCGTGGCGGCGGACGCGGCCGACCAGGCCGGAGGTCGCGATCTGCCGGTCGATCGGGTCCGGATCGTCCAGCGCGCCGTAGATGTCGAGCCGCACCTCGGCGTCCGGCAGGGCCGCGATCACGTCCAGGATGGGGCCGAGCCGCCGGTTCGGCCCCAGGAAGCCGAACACGACCAGGCGCAGCGTGCCGTTGGGCGGCCCCCGCTCCGGCTGGGGCCCGGCGGCGAAGGCGAGCGGCAGGTAGATCACCGGCACCCGGGTCTGCCGGGCCAGCGCGTGCTGCTCCTCGCGGTTGTGCACCACGGCGGCGAGCGCCGGGTCCATCCCGGCCAGTGCCATCGGGTAGCGCTCCACCAGCTCGTCCAGCGTCACCTTGCCCGCCAGCCAGCTTTGCGCGTCCGCCATGGCCTGCGGGCCGTGGCTGCGGCGCATGGCGTCCAGGTAGAAGGCGCGGTCGGTGCCCAGGGTCTCGGAGTAGCGGGCGAAGAAGTGCTGCAGCCGGGTGTCGTGCAGCACCATGACGCCGGGCGCCTGGCGGGCCACGTCGAAGATGGCGCGGTGGAAGGTGGCGTTGTTGCCGAGGTTGTAGATGTTGGCGTCCGCCCGGTTCAGCCGGGGCCAGTCCATCGCCGCTGGGTCGTAGCGGACTACCGGCAGATCCAGCCCGGTGTGCGGCGTCTCGGCCTGCGGCGTCCACAGCGTCACCTCCGCCACCTCGCGCAGGGCGGCGGCCACCGTCAGGGTATGGTTGCCGATCTCGCTGGGGACGGGCGGCAGTGGCGAGAACAGGTTCAGCCGAGCAGGCATTGCACCGCATGCTCCCAGCTCAGCCCCATCGAGCGGTAGTGCGCCAAGCCCTCGGCCCCCAGCGCGCGGGCCTGGACGCGGTCGGCCCACAGCGTGTCCATGGCGTCCGCCAGCGCCGCCGGGTCGGGCGCGCAGACCAGGCCGTTGCGGCCGTGCTCCACGAACTCCAGCGGGCCGCCGGAGTCGGTGCAGGTGATGACGGCGCGGGACGACAGCATGGCTTCCAGCGTCACGTAGCCGTAATCCTCGTCGAGCGGCGGCACCAGCACGGCCAGCGCGCCGGCCAGCAGCTCGACCTTGCGCGCGTCCGGCACGCCGCCGAGCCAAACGGCGCGGCCGGGTGCGATGGCCTCCGCCCGGGCCACGACCCCCTCGGCGTAGGCCGGGTTGTCGGCGGCGCCCATGAACAGGACCCGCACCGGCTGCCGGGTGCGGCCGAGCGCCTCCACCACCAGGTCCTGCCGCTTGGGGCCGTTGAGCCGGCTGGGCATCAGCAGGTAGTCGCCATGCTCGCCGGAGCGGTATTGCCCCGCCAGAGGCGGCGGATGGTACAGCGGCTCGGCCTCGATGCCGTTGTAGTCGCGCAAGCGGGTGGCGACGTTGCGGGAGATGGCGAACACCCGGCGCGCCTGGCCGAGCAGGCGAGTGTCGGCGGCGCGGATCACGTCGCGCGCCTCCAGGCCGCCGGGCTGGCCGTACAGGTCGCCCCAGTGCTGCTCCCACAGGTCATACGCGCTGCGGTGCTGGTGCAGGATCCACTGCACCTTGTCTGGGTGGGGCAGCAGGTAGGCGGGGAACTTGAGGCCGATCACCCGGTCGATGCGGGTGCCCATGCTTTCCGTCAGGTCCAGCAGCCGCCAGGCCAGGATCTGCTGCGGGATGGCGGCCGGCGGATACCACTTGAACGGCAGGGTGACGATCTCGGCCTCGTGCCCGGCCGCCCGCAACGCGTCGCACAGCCCGTCGGCCAGCGCTTCGGCGCCGCCCCGGATGAACGGCACCTGGACCGTGGCCACCGCGACCCGCATCAGCTGAGCAGGCGGTCCAGCACCTGCGGCCAGCCGAGCCGGAGGTCCGCATAGTGCTGGCAGCCGGTCCGGCCCCAGGCCTGGGTGCGCGCCCGGTGCGCCCAGAGCCGGTCCAGCGCCGCCGCCAGCGCCTCCGGCGTCGACGGGCAGACTAGGCCGTTATGGCCGTCCACCACGAACTCCAGCGGCCCGCCGGCATCCTCCGTGGTCAGTACCGCCTTGGCGCACAGCATGGCCTCCAGCGTCACGTAGCCGTAATCCTCCTCCAGCGGCGGGAACATGACGGCCAGGCAGCCGGCGTACAGCGACAGCCGCTCCGCTTCCCCCACCACGCCGCGCCACTCCACCCGGCCGTCCAGGCCGAGCGCCGTGCAACGCGCCCGCACCGCGCGTTCGTACTCCGGGGCGTCGCCGGCGCCGATGAAGCACAGCCGCACTGCCTCCCGCGTCAGCCCCAGCGCCTCGACCGCCAGGTGCTGGCGCTTGCTCTCGTTCACCCGGCTGGGAAATAGGATGTAGTCGCCATAGGCCCCCGGCCGCAGCTGGTCGGCTCCCGGCGGCGGATGGTGCAGCGGCTCCGAGTCCAGGCCGTTGAAGCGGCGCAGGCGATCGCTGACGGGGCGGCTGATGGTGTAGAGCGCCTCGCACTCGCCGAGCAGCGCGTCGTCCGCGGCACGGACCGCGGCACGGACGTGCGCCCCGTCCGGCGCGTGCATCAGGTCGGAGAACGGCGCGTCCCAGAAATCATAGGCGCTGCGGTGCTGGTGCAGCAGCCACAGCCGCTTGGAGCGGTGCGGCATCAGGTAGGCCGGGAACTTCAACCCGATCAGCCGGTCGATGCGCTGGCCGACGCTTTCTTCCACCTGCATCAACCGCGCCGCCAGCATGTGCTCCGGCACCCGCGCCGCCGGATACCACTTGAACGGCATGGAGATGATCTCCGCCTGGTGCCCGACGTCGCGCAGCGCGGCCAGCAGGCTTTCGGCCAGCAGCTCCGCCCCGCCCCGCACGAATGGCACCTGCACGGTCGCGATCCCGACCCGCATCTCAAACCGTCAAGATTGGGGTCGCCGAGCGACCAAGGCGTAATCCTGCGGGCCGTGGAAAATCTGGTCCAGCGCCCCGGTGAGCTCC
Organism: uncultured Acetobacteraceae bacterium; assembly: GCA_964244655.1. Lineage (GTDB taxonomy): Bacteria > Pseudomonadota > Alphaproteobacteria > Acetobacterales > Acetobacteraceae > LMUY01. The sequence continues at coordinate 12,911 of CAXTJU010000070.1, forward strand.
CGGTCCGCGCCAGGGAAACGCGCCGTCATCGGGTGCAGGTACAGGACCAACGGGTCTGGGAAGCCGCGCGCCTCCGCCACCATGGCGACCATCTCGGCCGGCAGCGGGTTGCGGTGCGTCGGGTCGAGGTAGAAGTAGCGGCTGGCGGTCAGCAGGTTGGCGGGGTTGGGCGTCTCCAGGATCAGTAACCCGCCCGGCGCCAAGGCGCGCAGGGCCTCGTCCATAATCCGCACCATCACCTTGAACGGCAGGTGCTCGATGATGTGGAACCCGGTGACGGCGCCCAGCGAGCCGTCCGGCTGGGCCGCCAGATGGCTCAGCGCGTCCGCCTCCGTGCAGTCCAGCCCGGCGGCGCGGCACTGGGCCACCATGGCGCGACTGGCGTCCACGCCGCGGGCGGCCAGGCTCTCCTCGCGCAGCAGCTCCAGGAACTCGCCCCGGCCGGCGCCCAGGTCCAGCACCGGACGCTGCGCCGTCCCGGCGCCCACGTCGCGCAGCCGGGGCAGGTAGGTGCGCTGGCGTTCCCGTACGCTGTCGCGGGTGCCGCGGAAACGGTCCTCGAACTGCACGTACAACTCGTCGAAGGCATGATCATCTTCCGCCGCCGCGGCCGGGGGCACCGGATGGCGCACGGCGTGGAGGATCAGCCCGATGCGACGCTGCTGGTCCGCCACGATCTGCCGGTTCTGCTCCGTCACCGCCTCTGCCGCGATCAACCTTGCATCCAGCTCCGACCGCAGCGCGCCTGCCGCCGCATCGATCCGGGCAGCAGCGTCCGCCGGGTCGACTTTGCCCTCGACAGCTGCCACCCGAGCCTCGAAGCCTTCCAGCCTGACCTCGTGGCCGCCCAGGGTGTCCGACAGGGCCAGCATGGCGTCGATGACGCTGTCCTCCATCGCCACGAGCTGGCGCGCCAACCCGGCGTTGTGTCCCGACAGGCTGGTCAGCAGGCGGCCTTGCTCGGCGAGGGCGGCCAGCGTCTTGCGCCCGGACTCCTCCTGCGCCGCTTGCACCGCGGCCAGCCGCCGGGTGGACAGCTCCAGCGCGACCTGCTGCTCGGCCAGCCGCTCCTCCAGGGCGCGGCGGCGGCTGTCCAGCGCCGCCTCGAAGCTGCCCAGGCGCGACTCCAGTTCGGCCCGCAGCGCCACGTCCGGCCGGTCGCGCGCGCCGAACGCGCGGGACACTCCCGCCCGCCGCAACGCCCCCGCGCCGAGGCGGGCGAGCGGGCCGATGATGGGGACGCGGTAGAGGCGGCGGGCCAGGTAGCGGCGGCGCAGCCCCTGGACCCCGCAGCCGGACAGCCGGCCTTCGGCGCTGGCCTGCAACTCGCCGAGCAGCTCGACCTTGCTCCGCCCGCGGGACAGCTCCGCGCTGAGGTGCGCTGTGCCGGCCTGGTCCGCCAGGCGGCCCAGGACGGTGGCGTAGGCTGCATCGATGAAGGCGCCGCCGTCCAGGGCCAGCAGGGCGGGCAGCGGCAGCGGCGCCGGGACGGCGGGCACCGCGACGGGCGAGCTGGCCAGCCGTGCCCGTTCCGCGGCCTCGCGCATGGGAGCCGCGCCGGCGTGGTGGCGTGCGACCTCCAGCCAGATCTCGTCGGTGATGTCGGCGGCCGAGATCGGCGCGATCGGGCCTGTTCCATGCGTGTCAGGCATCGCCGCCCTCCGGTTCCAGCCGCGCCTGCAACGATGCGCCGTTCATCGACAGCTCCGCCGCACGCAGGCCGGCCGCCTGGAAGATGAGCGCGAACTCCGCCAGGCTGAAGCCCTGCGGGTTGCCGCCGCGCCGCAGCTGGCCCAGGGCTGCCGGGGTGGGCGCGCCGGGCCACATCTGGCCGACCGGCTCGCAGAACAGCGCAATGAAGCCGCCGGGCCGCAGGTGGGCGCGCAAGCGACGCAGCACCAACGCCGGGTCGGGCGTGGCGTGCAGGGAGCCGAAGCAGATGGCCGCGTCGAAGCAGGCGTCCGGAAACGGCAGGTTCGCCGGGTCGGCGCAGGCCGCATGAACGTTGGCACCCAGGCGGCCGAACTGCAGAGCGAGCAGGTCCGCGTCCACGTTGATGATGCCCTGGAGAGACGCGGCGGCCGGCCGGGCGCCGTTGCCGAGCTCGAGCACGCGCGGGGCAGGCGGCAGGTAGCGGGCAAGCCAGGTGTGCATAAGCGCCATGGCCCGGTCCCGGGCGCCGTCACGGTCGGGCACGCCGCCGTCCAGCACCCAGTGCGCCGGCGGCGCGAACCCGGCGCCGTCGCGGACCTGGATGCTGAGCGGGCCCAGCACCGGCTCCAGCCAGCGCACGCCCTCCTGCGCCATCCTGAGCAGGAGCGTGTAGCGGCCCGGGAGGCCGGGCGTGCCGATCCGGACGGGCAAGGTCAGCATCCGGCCCGGCGCCAGCTCGGCAGGCAACGGCGTCCGCACGTCCTCGGCCAAGCAGGCGCCGGCCGCGCTGGCCCACTCGCACGCGACCGTCACCCGTCCATCCCCAGCCGCAGGCATGGCGCCGTCGCCGGCGTTGCGGAACCGCACGTTGGCCAGCAGCTCGACGCCGGGGGTCATGGCGCGGGGAATGTACTCGCCCAGCCACTCGCACCGGGGCTGGCCGCCGCTGGCCGCCGGGGCGGGGGCGGCCGCCTGGCCCAGTTCGGCGAGCACGCGCCCGTCTTCCGGCAACGCCCCGCCCGCGCCGCCGTGCAGCCGGACCCGGGCGCCGGACGCGCGGCGGACGCGCAGCATGGCGAGGGGGTCAGCCGGCGCGCCCAGCGCCGCGAGCACGTGGCGGGCGCACTCCGGGTCGAGCAACGGGCCGCGCTCGGCCGCCGTGTCGCTGATCATCACCGGCACCTCGGCCTGAACGGGGTAGGTCCGCCCGCATCCGGGGCATTCCAGCACGCTGCCGTGGTCGAGCAGCCCGCCGGAGCGGCAGCCGACGCAACGCAGGAGGGTGAGCAGCGCAGTGTCCAGCAAATCCGTCCTGCCCTCCCTTTCCTACCCCCGTAGGCCAGGCCGCCTCGCCCGGCAACCTCATCCTTCCTCGCGGAACGCGTCGATGATCCGGCGCACCCGGCCGGCGGCATCCACCACCAGCACGTCGAACCTCATACCAGCCGGTCCCCAGTCCGGATGCTCCGCCGCAACGACCGCGCCGGCGGCCAGCAGCCGGGCGCGCTGGCGCGGCCCGAGCGCCCCGGCCGCGCTTGCCAGGGTCGGCCGCGCCTTCACCTCGACCAGCGCCAACAGGCCGTCCCGGGCGGCCGCGATGTCGATCTCGCCGGCCGCCGTGCGCAGCCGCCGGGCCAGCACCGTCCAACCATCCGCGGCCAGCGCGGCGCAGGCTGCGTCCTCCGCGCCCAGCCCGCGCGTATGGGCCATGCCGCCCCGCGCTTGCCTCGTCACCGCCATGACGGCAGTTTCCCCCGGCGTGAGGCGGCTGGCAACGGCGGCGTCGCACGGGGAGGACCGCCGATGCGCCACCGCCGCGCCGTCATGCTGCTTCTGCTTGCCGCCGCCCGCAGCGCCGGCGCGGCGGAGGACGCGCCGCGCGACGCCGTGGTGACCAGCAACCAGCTCGCCACCGACGCGGCGCTGGGGGCGCTGCATGCCGGCGGCTCGGCGGCCGACGCGGCAGTGGCGGCGCAGATGGTGCTGGCGGTGGTGGAGCCGCAATCCTCGGGCCTCGGCGGCGGCTCCGTGCTGCTGCACTACGACGCGGCCACCCGCGAGGTCACCAGCTGGGACGGGCGGGAGGCGGCCCCGGCCGGCGCCATGCCGGGGCCGCTGCCCGTGAGCGGTGGCCGGGCGGTCGGCGTGCCGGGCACGCTGGCCATGCTGGACCGGCTGCACCGCGAGCACGGCGCCCTGCCCTGGGC
>CAXTJU010000071.1:0-16511 GCA_964244655.1 uncultured Acetobacteraceae bacterium
CAATTGAACTATCTTCGGCTGACGCCTTCCACCTCTTTGTTTCTGCTGGGGCCGCGGGTGTAGCAATTGAACTGAGCTTCAACTGCGATAGATGGACTGGCGTTCCCGGTCTGTGCCACGAACCGTGCTATCCTGCCCGTCCTATGGCGTACCCCCAGGAGGGCATGACCACTGGATTTCGCGATCCTAAACTACTTAAGCGTCAGGCCGGATCATGGCTGATATCGAAATGCCATGACGAACCATCGGTTGATCGTCCGTGTCGCCCACCTTCGGGCTGAAGCGGAGTTTTCTACGCCTGGGCTGGCTGGACCGCGATGACGGTGCAATGGAGAACAACCGGGCGGGACATGCGCTCCGCCGAGGCCAGCCTGGACGTTGGCGGGACCGTCTATCTCTCGGTCGAGAGCCTGGGAAGTAGGGGCTGGGACTGGATGGTGTGGGATGCCAGCTGCCAGGCGCTGCCGCGCTACGGCCTTGCCGTGACCGAGGGCGCAGCCAAGCGGCAGGCGGAGCTGTCGCTGTGCGAGGTGAACACGATGCTGCTGGACGTGCTTGGCCCGTTGCCACAGGACGCCGCTGCACCGCCGGCCGCATGAGCCTCGACATGGCGGCCTTGCCGCACTCCAACCTGAACGCCTTCCTGTTCGCCGCCGTGGGAACCGAGGCCAACGGCATGGCGCTGAGCGTGCTGTCCCTGCTGGCGCGCCTGGACCTCGACCCGTGGCAGGAGGCTGGCCGGCTGGCCGATCTGTCGCGGACGGGGTCGATCGAGGCGATGGCCGGACTGATCGGGTCGATGCCGGCCAGCCCCTGGCCGCGCGCGGAGGCGGTGCCGATCGCAACCCGCCTGGTGGGGCTGCTGCCGCGCCACGTCGATGCCGCCGCACACCCTTTCCCGGTGCACGGGGGGGAGTCCGCCTCGCCCAGCCACGACCGGCCGGCCGGGTCGGGGCCCGGGTCAGGAGGCGGGCATCGCGCTAACCAACCTGCAATGGCTCGGCGTGCTTGCCCTGCTGACGGTCTTGTTCGCCGGCCTTGCGGCGGGCGTGGTCCTGCATCCGACGGACGAGGCGGCAGGTGCCGACGGGTTCCAGGTGGCCAAGGCCGGGGCGGCGCAGCCTAACCCGCCGGGGGCTGGTCCCCAGGCCGTGCGACAGGCCCCCCGCTGATCGCCGGCCGGGCCACAGGGGCGGCGAACGCCGGCAGGCCATCCTGCCGGATTGTAGGAAGCCGGAGCCGCCCGGGCCACCCTGCGGCAAGCTGGCGAACGGCGGCCCATTTTCGAAGGAACAGACATGCCGGACGACCAGGAGGACCCGAACGCCCATGCCAACGTGGTCGCGCTGCGGGATGCCGGCGCGGAGACTGGAGGAAAGCGGCTGCCGAATTTCATAAGGGCCAACACGGCGGCCATCGTCAGCGAGTGGGAGGCGTTCGCCCGCACGCTGATCCCCTGGTCCGAAGGCATGACGCCGCACGCGCTGCGGGACCATATCCATCAGATCCTGTCGTTCGTGGAGGGCGACATGGCTTCGTACCAGACGCCCGTGGAGCAGACACGGAAGGCCCACGGCCAGAAGAAGCAGACCGAGCCCGTGACGGCCGCCCAGACGCATGCCGCCGTGCGCTTCGCCGGCGGTTTCGACATCGGGCAGATGGCGTCGGAGTACCGGGCCCTTCGTGCGAGCGTATTGAAGCTGTGGACCAGGACGGGCCCCGCTTTCGATGCGGAGGACATCGCCGACATGATCCGGTTCAACGAGTCCATCGATCAGGAACTCGCCGAATCCGTGAACTTCTACACGGACAGGGTGGCTCGCTCCCGCGAGCTGGTGGTTGCGATGCTCAGCCATGACCTGCGTAGCCCCTTGCAGGGCATTGCCTTGGCGACAGAACTTTCTCTCCACATGGGGCAGCTCAACGAACGGCAGACAATGTTGAGCACGAAGGTGCTGGAAAGCACCCGTCGCATGGGCGCCTTGATCAACGACCTGCTGGATGTGACGCGGGCACGGTTCGGTGCGGGACTTCCGATCGTGCGGGCCATGATGAACATGGGGACGGTGGCCGAGCAGATCGTCGACGAGGTCCGCGCAGCGCATCCGCGCCGGACGATTGAGCTGAACGTGTCGGGGTCTCTGGTCGGGGAATGGGACAAGGCGCGCATCGGCCAGGTGTTCTCGAACCTGCTCAGCAATGCGATGCAGTACGGGTCATACAGCGCACCGGTCCGCATGAGTCTCACCGGAGACCCCAAGGCGGTGACGGTGACGGTCGGCAACGACGGCGTCCCTATACCTCCCGACAAGATCAGGATGATCTTCGACCCGCTGAAGCGGGTGGTGGCTGATGACAGCGACGCCCCGACGGCCGGAAATCTCGGACTCGGGCTCTACATCACCAAGGAAGTGGTGGTGGCGCATGGCGGCACCATCGAAGTGACGTCCTCGGAGACGGAAGGCACCGTCTTCACCGCCCGCCTGCCACGCTCGCCGCCTGACCCGGCCCTGCACGACGCACGCAGGCAAAGGGCATAGTGTCAAGTGTCATGCAAACAACGCGATGAGTGAACGGGCCAGGAACATCAGAGTCTTCAGAACGTGGTGGAAGATTATGAAACGGCTGACGGTTGTGGGACATATTCTGTGGACGGGAAAACGGCTTTTAAACTGAGAGTGCTGGAGCCGTCCAGAAAGTGGACGATTGCTGGACAGACCAGTGACATCAGGGACTTTCGCATCCGCTTAGGCTTAGCGTTGTCTACATGACAACCGACGCTATACCCTCGATAAGCGCGAGCCAGGCCGCCGATGAATGCAAGCCGCTACAGCTACGCGGTTGCTGCGCAAGCCTTGACCGCCGCTGCCGCGCTCGGCCGCGAAATTGTGTCGAGGCGGGAAACGTACAAGGGGAGCACGCCGCCGCTGGCGTCGAACGGGAGACAGGTCAGGTTAGGCCGCGGGTCCCCAAAGCGGTCCGCTCCGGCTTAAGGTCTCCGGCCGCCGTTTCGCTAACTCCGTCGCCATCGTGTTCACCCGATTGCGCAACGCCTTCGGCGCACGACCAAGCACCCCCACGCCGTCTTCCCCGGCGCGCGGGAACCAAGCAACCGTCAGTGGCAGATAGGCCAGCCGGCGCACGTCGAGCACGAAAGCACGCGCCTGGCCGAGACTGGCCGCTTCCGCGCTGTCGAAAGCGATGACGCCCTGGGGCACTGCCCCGGCCCAAGCCTGGCTGGTGGTGTAGGCGGTCATGACACCATAGCCGCCGCCCACAGCCGCCACAGCGAGCGTGTATGCCACATGCAGCGGCCCGGGGCGCAATGGGGCCTCTCGTTCAGGGAAGGCGCACCAGACGAAATCTCCCTGCTGAAGCGCCGAGACCGTCACCCGTGCCGGGCGTGGTCAAGCAGCGTCCCGAACAGCTCGCTGCGGGCGACATACTCGGCGTCGGCCTCGTCCGCGTCGCGCACCAGGTCGTGCCGCTCATGCCGCAGCAAGTCGGCAACCGCCTGCACGGTGAGTTGGCGCTGGCCTTCCTCGAAGCGGTTCTTCTCCCGCAACAGCAGCGTTTCGACGAAGTTGGTCACGCTGCGATTGCCGGCGCTCGCCTGCGCTTGCACGAACTCGGCAACCTCAGGCCGGAACCGCATGGTGAAGGCATCGCGCATGGAAAATCTCCAAGAGAAGGAAGGCTAATATAGCCACTCCACTCTCACCTGTCAGCCTCTTTATGGTGCGAAGCGGTGCAGATGGGCCAGGAGCGTTACCGCTCTTGGGAGTTTGCTGAGCCGCTTGCCCTTTTGTCGGTCTGTCTGTCCCTGGCCTACTCGCCTAATCGTCTACAGCGCCGGATTTTCCCGAGTCGTTCGGCTCTTGCCGCAGCTCCTATCCTGTTAAGCCGCTTTCTGTTCGACCTGCCAGAGGCGCTGGTCGAAAGTCGGGGCGCTTCCTGCCTTGACGCTATCCGGCCGGCGCCGCGCGCAGGAACGGTCAGGGATGCCGGAGCCACCACGAAGTGGCGGGAGAGCCGTAGGCGACCGTCATTGACGGTCCCGAGCACCGTGGCACTGGTGGTTATCCACAACGACGGCCAGACAGCTATCGGAAGCCTATAGGACTCTATCTATAGGTTTGCGCGACAAAGTGCCCGTGACTTTTGGCGGCAAAGCGCGACAAAGTGCCCGTGGCATGCGCGACAAAGTGCCCGTGGACAAGTCCAGGTGTCCCCTGCGAATCGGTTGGCGGCTGCCGATCAAGGCTTGAGGACGAGGACGCCGGTTCGCCCTTTGACGGGGGGCGGGCTGTGCCGAAGCATCATGCCTCCCCCGTCCAGTTCGATCGCCGCCTCTGGGTATTGGCTATGCACGAGCTGCAAGGTCTGACGGAACACTCGTCGAAAATCCCGCATCCGGTCGTAGTGCCAGCCAAATTGGCTTTGGAGAGCCTTCCAGGGCACCAGGGCGGGCTTTCGGGGATCAACGCGATGCAGGCGCTGGGCAAGCCAGGCATATACATCCAACCCCATCGCTGAGCCGGAGAGGGCCGTTAGCGCCCGCTCGTGCAACGGCACCGCATGACGGGTCAGGCTCTCGAAGTAGTCGCCCGAAAGCCGCACCGTCGCCGGCCACAGCACCCGCTGCCGATCGTCCTTCGGGAACCATAGGTCGAAAGCGGTAACGATCTGCGAGTTGATCGTCACGGCGTGGCCGTCGCGGACCACACCCAAGCGGATTGCCGAGGCGGAGAGGCGTGCGAGCTGATCCTTGATGGTGCCAATGGTCCGTCCGCCGGGATCGAGCCGAAGGCGCCGAACAAACGCTGTTAAGCTCGCCTCGACCTCGATCTCCGGGGACCGCTGGCGCAATGCTTCAGCGTTAAGGTGCGCCAGAATAAGCCGGGGCTTCGGCCCGAACGGCAGTCCAATCGGCACGAACCGGCACAGCTCGGGGTGCATGGCCTCGCCGGCAATGATTTTCAGCGTCACCGTGCCGTTGACGCGCTCCCAGCTTCGCACGTCTTCGCCGGGATTTCGGTAGGGCATGCCGGTCTGACAGAAAACTGTGTGCTGAAAGAAGATTGTCTCCGGGTTATTGGAAACCCTATCCGCAGCCGCCAAAATCCGAGGTAGCCGCCGGGCGGAGGTGCCCGCCTCATTGGCCATGCGCGCTGCTCCATTGGAGGTGCGCAACTAAACTTATCTGCTCTTTTGAGTAAACACTCATGCGGTCAAAAGCTTTCCGACCATTTCCCGCAGGATGTCGGCAACCGACCGATCCTGCTGCACGGCGAGCATCTTCAACCGCCGGTGCTCGTCCCGCTCCAGGTCGAAATTGATCCGCACTGTCGGCCCTTTGTCGGCGAGGCTGGTAAGCATCGTAGCCTTCCGGGATTCGCTTGGCCGTCCGGCGCGCAGCGCGCCTGTTTTACCTGCACTCATTTGCACATTCCCTTAAGAACTCAATTGAGTGACTGTCTGACTTCTGCTGCTAAAGCGCGGATTTCGCGCGCCGCATCACCGTCCGGTTCCTGGTCGAGGACGGTCGTACCGGCGGCAGCCGTGCCGGGATAGCTGACCCGTTGGGTAACGCGCGCGGCCAAGATCGGCAGCCCATAGCCTGTCAGGGCCTCGGTGATCTCTCCGCTGATCTTGGTGCCCTTAATCGCCCGCGACACCACGAAAGCCGCTCGCAGCCGCCCGTCCGTGACCTCAATGCGCTGCTTCACCAGTTCAACAAGATCGGCGGTCGCCCAAATGTCGTATGGCGAGGGCTGCACCGGGATCAGGATGAACGACGCCGCCTTAATCGCGGATACGGCCAGGTCGGCTGCCTGGGGCGCTCCGTCGATCACCACGAAATCTTTGCGAGCTATGTTCTTCAGGTCGCGGTCAATGGTGGGCCGGTCGATGCCTACCACCGTAACCGGCTGATCTTCTCGCACCGCCGCCCAATCGCGAGCGCTTCCTTGCGGGTCGGAATCCACCAAGAGAACGTCCGCGCCATCGAGCTGCAAAGCGCGCGCAAGATGCGTGGCGATGGTGGTCTTTCCAGCTCCCCCCTTCTGATTGAGGACCGCGATCACATGCACGACGCCTCTCCTAGGCAAACACTCACTTACTTAATTACACATTAGCTCGCCTGAGTGGTTGAGTAAATGCTCTTTTGCGCAGCAAGCAACCGCCTGACTTGGGCAGCGGACCATTGCGGCTTACCTGCCGGGGTAAGAACGCCATGAGCGTGCAGCTCGGCCGCGATGGCGCGAAGGCTGCTTACTCCTTCGGCCTGCACCTGGCGCACCACGGCCAGCACGTCCATTGCTCGCGCCGCCACCTGGTAGCTGCGCGCCTGTCGCGCCGCTGCTGCCATTGCTGCCGTCGCCGGGGTAGGGGAGGGATTGCCGAGGCGGACACCACGCGCCTTCGCCACGGCCAAGGCCGCGCGCGTACGTTGGCCGATCAACCCGGCCTCCAACTCGGCAACCGCCGCCATCTGCGTCAGCAGGAACTTGCCAACCGGACCAGCCGGCACCGTGGGCAGGTCGCAGAACACGACGCCCGCCTCGCCGCTGCCTTCCACCACGGACAGCAGGAAGCGCGCGTTGCGCGCTAGCCGGTCCAGCTTGGCGATAACCAGAACGGCGCGGCGGGTGCGGCAGGAAGCCAGCGCGGCGGCGAGCTGCGGTCGATCGGCGCGCTTGCCGCTCTCCACTTCTTGGAACTCCGCCACCACCTCGCCGCCGGCCTGGGCGACGTGCGCGGCAACGGCCTGGCGCTGCGCCTCAAGGCCGAGGCCGGATCGCCCTTGGCCGTCAGTCGAGACCCGGAGGTAGCTGACAAAACGGGGGCGGGAAGGGGTCACGGCCAGAGTCTAGGCGAGGTGTATCACTTCGGCAAACGGTCGTTTGACAGAATGTTACACCTCTCAACTATCATTCGGTGTTGTGGTGTACATACTCAAGACATATAAAGGCTATGTGGGCCTAGCTGGCCTTATACTTTTTCGTGCGCTCAGTGGGTAGAAGCGCGCAAGCTATTCCAGTCCTGATTGTATATAATGTTGATCATTAATTGAACTGGTTCTGCATTGTCTGCGGTAGCTAGTAGGGTCAGCCGGTAGGTTCCCTTGAAGGCTTTAAGTGCTTGATGGCTTGCATAGAGACTCTTGACCTGAAAGCGCCAGCCAGCTTCGTTCTTCCTTACGCTAACTACATCGACATATGTGTCGATGCCTTTTGGGATAGCACGAGCATCAAATTCCCTTGGATAGCCAGGCCATGCCAAAGCCATTGAATCATGATAGCTGGTTTCGTGGATGCTTGCTTGATGGACTTCTACGATACTAACCAAAAAGACTCGGCAGTCCTTGGCAATCCTTTTTCCTGTATTTCGAATGCGCGCTCGGATGAAGATTTCTGTAATTGTTTGATCGTTAGCTTGATAGGTGCTCTCAGTTCTGTTGGCTGGTCCACTGACGTAGTCAAGCTTCAGCTTCGGTCTAGTCCACCATTGTTGGATATACTCAAAAGCACCAGTGACAAGGCCGCCCACAATGGCTGCTCCCGCACCTATGCCAGCAATTAGTAGTTCATCCGCCAACTGCTAACTCCATTTTGGAACGGTCTGCCATAGAGGACACTGCCCGGGGAGGCGCGCAGTCACTCCATCAAAGCGCGCCTGTTCGCGTTATAGATGGTCACTTTGGCGTTGTTCTCAATGTGGCCGTTGTTCAGCACCCGACAAACCGGATTGTCATGTGGTGGCCGGGTTGGTGGTCGCGGCGCGGAATGGCGCTCTTGGAGCGGCGCGGCCGCGTGTGACAGGGTGCTACGATGGGAGAGACCACCATGGCGGACGAGGCGAACACAGGCGTTCTGGAACTGACGGCGAAGATCGTCTCCGCCCACATCCGTGGAAACCAGCTCGCAACCGCAGCGCTGCCCGAGCTGATCCAGTCGGTCTATCGCTCGCTGACCACGGCCGGCACCGCCCAACCAGCACCGGCGCCGCTGACGCCGGCCGTGCCGATCCGCAAGTCGGTGTTCCCGAACCATATCGTCTGCCTGGAGGACGGGATGAAGCTGAAGATGCTCAAGCGGCACCTGCAAACCAGCCACGGCATGACACCTGAGCAATATCGGCAAAAGTGGGATCTGCCAGCCGCCTATCCCATGGTGGCACCAGGCTACGCCGATCACCGCTCCAGCCTGGCCAAGCAGCTCGGTCTTGGCCGGAGGCCAGCAAGCGCAGAACAGGCGAACCTGGTCGAGAAGAATGAAAAGCTGGACCTGCCGGCTGAGCCACTGGTCATACAAGGGCGGGCACGCCGCGCGCGTGGCTCCAGGGGCTAAGCCCTCGACTTAGTTTTGGTCATAGCTTTCAACGCGACCCAAGCTGCTGAGAGGCCCGAAGATATGCGACTGCCCTAAAATCTTGACTTCTGCACCCGGTCTCCCGACAGATGAACATTGCACTTTGTGAATGAAACACCGAAGCTACCGGGGGTCGAATGGTCGACCTAGCTTTAGGAGGAACACAAATGCTCCCGAACACAGTTGAACAGTTTAGGAGGATCATTCGACAGATAGGCAGCTGCCCCTTTTGTACACGCAAGGCTTTCCTCGCGATGGCAGCCTCCTGGATAGTAACCGCTGCCATAATGACAATTTCTGATTTGCCGACCTTATCTCTAACCAGTTTGGTAATCGCGGCAACTTTGACGGCGTTGTGGGCTAGCCATCTTGTCGCTTATGCCAATAGAATTTCAACCAAGACTATGGCGGACGACGTTCAACGATATATAACTCGCCGTAATATCATTCCACTGTACGCTAAAATATTAGCCGCTGCTGCAATAACCTCGATGATACCCAAACTTGCATTTGCCGGTAGCTGCTCTACTTCTTGCCCGAATGGAAGCTCAAGTAACACTTGCCCCGGGAGCCAAACCTGCTCCTGCCATTGCGATGGGCGCGGTGACGCTACCTGCGGTTCATGTAGCTAGCCCTTTTCTGGCTCCGAAGAAACCGAGGTTCATGCGCCGCAGCGGTAGCCTTTGGCGCATAAATCTTAAGTTTCGGAACTTGTCAGCCGCAGGATCAGCGACCATGCCCACAGGAAGCGGTGGATTGACCGAGATTTGTTAAACCACACCCGCTCTCGTAGGTGAGACGAATCTGCTGTTGGTTAGGCTAGCAAGATCGGAACTCTATCATGAATGGGCCAAGGGTTAGAAACAGCGGGCTGCTTTCCCCAACCCCTCTCGATGGCTTTGTAAGTGAGCAGGCACGCAGAAGGACAGCCTACAATGCTGCTACAAATGCTGCCACAAACAGGCTGAAAGTACGTTTGAAGCCGTTATTGATGAACCTCCCCAGTAGAAACGTTAAGCTTTTAGATGATAAGAGTGTCAAAGGCATTGTTCAGAAATTTCTTCATCCTAAAAATGAAATGAACGCTTACATAAGCGAGAAGATTTGTGAAAGCTCAGGCTATAGGGAAGCTGTTCATGGACTTATGGATGGGTTAAATAGTTTGTTGGCCAACATGCCTGAAGGTGATTTCATTATTCTGGATCAAATTGAAATAATAAATAGCATTGCAGAACACGTTATCTGTGTTATAGGAAAAGATATCTTTTTTAAATCAAGTTCTGATCGCACTTTGACTTCTACTGATCTAAAAAATGCTCTTAGCCCCGCTGAAGTCAATGCTATTGCGGCTATTCTCGGGCAAACAGGAGACGATCTGACAGCAGCATTAGAACATGTTAGAAATTTGCAACGCCGAGGCCTACCGATTTCCCTACCTGAGCAGGTGAGGGATGAGAACAGGTACGTCCATCGGCCTGACAAGACAGAGTCAATTGTCAGCTTTTTGCGCCGGGTTTGGGGTCCCGAAATAGAAGCTGGTCTTCTGACAAGACCATACTTACGCAAACATGATCCAAGCACCAATGAGGCGATCGGCAATTGGCTGCGACAAAAGCCGTTACCGCCCGATATCAAGCTTCCTATTCTCAAGGAGTTAAACGACACGAAGCTGGGCAATAAGCAAAGTTTGCGCGAAGGGATGCGACTCGCGTCTGCACACGCGAGACGGTCCATCCAGTCGTAGACATGGAACGACATACGTTTCATGTTGACACTTCGCCATGCTGTCTTCTAAGGTCACTTTCTGGCCAGTTACGTCATCCGATCCAAGCTGAGAGCCGGACGCCTACCCCTGTCGAAGAGATCGTGGAGGTTAGACATGGCTAACTACCGGGCTAGCGAGAGCGTTTGTGCGCTTACGAACGGAGAGGTCCGCTTCGATTTCGAAGATGCTGAGCTAAACCGCGCGAGTGAGGCTATTTATCTTCCCCGAGTCCAAGAGCTCGTCAGGGAGCTGTCCGAGTACAACTTGGGGGTGTGCCTGCCGCATATGCACAGTGAGACGGGGCAATTTCAGCGGATGCCGCGTGAACTGGTTGCAGTCGAGAGTGGACTCGTCATAGAATTTCGCTCTCGTGATGGTGTCAGCACTGACCCGGGTTCTGCTATGCCTGTTGGGTGGGTGTGGGAAGAAGGCTTCGGAGTTTTGGCACAGCAGTACTGCATAAGGTATGGCGTCAAACACGTTTCCCAATAGACTGGAGCACGTTGTGCATCACTTTCAATTAAGATCTCTCGTCATTGATACTTGCTAGGCAGTTCTCTCCATTTTAGAAGGGGACTATTTGTGAGGACCGGTATGGTCACGGCAGGCCATTCGGCCTGTTCTGTGCTGTTGTAATATCGTGGAATTATTGCGTTTTCGGCCCTATAATGCATATTATGGGAAACGGAGCGGCAGGGTGCCGCGTTGACCAGACCCCAACAGATCATTTTCTGGAACTGATAGCTGTTCCTGCCTTTTTCAGGATTATACCAAATCTGCCCGGTCTTAACTAGGATGGAAGCTACATGGTAATCACCACGAAAACCGCTTTCCCGTCTCTTGCAAGTAAGAAGATACAGGTTGATCTAAAAGCAAGTATATCTAAGGAACTTAAGGATTTTGATAGATTAAGAGATAAATTTCAAATATGCCTGAACAGGTATATTCTTATGAGAATGATAAGAAAAAATATTCTTAGAAAGACAAATTATACTCAATCCTGGTCTCCTTTGTTTGATGTTTATAAATCTATGGAAGGCTATTTAGTCATAAGTCTTCTTTCATTTTATACTACAGATGATAGATCCATTCAGATTGGAGATATACAAAAAACTATTTTAGGAAAGTCTAACCGGAAACTTCTTATATTGCATTACAAGAGCATATATGAAGAGAACTCTGAAGCAATATTGGCATATAAAAGAAATATAGAAAAGTTAAATATTATTGTAAATAGACTAAGAAGTGGTAGAATAAGTGAGATAATACATAACTTAAAGGAGTGGAGGGATAAGGAATTTGCTCATATAGATAAAGACCCCATAAGACTGACTAAACCACCTGATCTAGGTCAGATCGATCTTTTTGTAGTTTTTACTGCATCTTACATAACTTCTATCGAAACACTTATACTAGGTAAGAAAATTGATCACTCCAACATAATAGGAAAATCCCTTAACAAGGCTAATCGACTAAACAGATCTATTGTGTCTCTTGAACCACTTTATGATCAATGGATACACGCATACT
Source organism: uncultured Acetobacteraceae bacterium (assembly GCA_964244655.1). GTDB lineage: Bacteria > Pseudomonadota > Alphaproteobacteria > Acetobacterales > Acetobacteraceae > LMUY01. The sequence continues at coordinate 11,668 of CAXTJU010000071.1, forward strand.
CAGACCAGATATATGGAGTCAATAGGAGATACGGTGCTGTTTTCTTCCAGAAACTGAAATGATTTATTGTTGTAGATTCCTTTGCTGTTGAACATTCAATCTCATTGCTTGCCTGAACCGCTCAGTTTGCGCTCGGGCCAGTGGCGCCCTGGTCTCCATCAAGATTGCTCGCATTATGACGTTTCCAACTCCAAACGGTGCCAGGGGTGTCAGTGATGGCGTCACATCCTCGGCCGTGGCCCTTGCCGCGGCTGCAAGCGCTGCCGCTGGCTCTCCTGTGCCCGCTCCTGCGTCTCCAGCGCCAGCCGCCCGTCCTGCATCGCCACCAGTGCCCGCCCCAGCCCCGCCACGCCCGCCAGCTCCTCTCGCCGTCCTGGCCCCTCCTGGACACCCCTGACGGCCCGCACGGCCTCCCGCACGCCATCCTCCCCCAGCCGCCGCCGGGCTGCATCCGCCACCGCCTCCAGCTCGGCCGCCACGGCCGGCCGCCCCACCACCTCGCGCGCCCACGCCTGCGCCACCGCCGCGTCGTTGCGCGCCGTCAGCCGCCCCCACACCGGGTCAGCCTCGGCCCCGCGCTCGGCCGCATCCCCGGCCCGCTGCACCGCCTGCACCGCCGCCCACGCCGCCGCAGACAGCCCCGGCACCGCTACCGCATCCCGCACCCGCTGCGCCTCCACTCCGGACACGTACGCTTGCCCGGCCCGCTCCTCCGTCTCGCGCACCCGCTGCAGCCCGCCCGCCAGCGAGCCGCCGCACCGCACCGCCACCGCCCGCTCCGCCTTGGCCGCCGCGGAGGCCAGCCATCCCACCTTGCCGCGCAGCTCGCCCAGCAGCTCCGGCCCGCCGTGCCCCAAGGCCCGCTCGGCTCCCAGCGGCCCGCCCTCCGCCTGTCTCAGTGTTTCCAGCCGCTGCCACGCCGCCTCCGGGTCGCGATACGTCTGGCGCATCCACACCCCCAAGCTGGCCCGCGCCTGCTGCACCTGGGCGTCGCGCCCAACCGCCGCCGCCACCTCGGCCGCCGTCGTGCCCTGCCCCAAGCTGTCCCGCCCCCAACGGTCCTCGTAGGCCGGCAGCAACGGCGCTGGTGTTGCCTGGGGTGCCTCCTGCGCCCGCTCCGGCACCAGGGACCCCTCCGCCACGCCCACCCGCTCCGCCGCACTCCGCCGCGGCGCCTGCCGCTTGCCCCGCACCGGCTTCGGCGCCGCCACGATCTCCCGGGCCAGCGCCAACGGGGCCAAAGCGGACAGCTCCCGCCGCTCGGCGAACTCCGTCCCATAGTCCAGAGTTGTGTCCTTCGCCCGCTCCCGGCCCAGCCCCCGCGCCAGCCCCGCCCAGTCGCCGTGCCCCTCGGCGCTCCAGTGCAGGGCCACCCCGTCCCGGTGCCGGGTCAGCGCCACATACGCCGCGTGCCGGTCCATCATCGCAGACGCCAGCACGTGCGCCCGGTCCACCGTCACCCCCTGCGCCTTGTGGATCGTCGCCGCATACCCGTGCTCCACGTGCCCGTAGTCCCGCAGGTAGAACGTCACATCCTTCCCCTCCGGCCCACCTTGGCCATCGACCCGCACCGTCAGCCGCTCGCCCTGCGCCTCCACCGCCAGCACCGTCCCCAAGCTGCCGTTCTTCACCGCAACGCCCTGCCGCCGGTCCGCCTGCGCCCCCAGCCCGCGCTCGTTGCGCAGGAACATCAGGCGATCCCCCACCGCCAGCCGCCGCTCCCCCCGCTCCGTCTGCACCACCTGGTCCGCCCCAAGCTCGCCAGACGCCCGCAGCCGCTCCCGCGCCAGATCGTTCAGCGCCGCCACGTCCGCCCGCGTCGAGGCCAGGATCACCTGACTGACAGAGGGACTCTGCCGACGCACAGCGTCCCACCCCGCCACCAGCGCCGCCCGCGCCTCCTCCTGCGTTGCGTGCCCCACCACCATGCCGGCCCGCTCGTAGCGCCCCAGCGCCGCACCCGTGCGCGCCGTCGCCAGCTCCCGCGTCGCTTCCCGCTGCCAGCCCTCGCGCTGCCGGCGCACCTCGCCGATCTCCGCCGCCCCGTGCCGCTCCGCCAAGGCCCGGAACGCCGCCCCTGCCTCGATCGCCTGCAACTGCTCCGGGTCGCCCACCAGCACCACCTTGGCCCCGGCCGCCCGCGCCGCAGACACCACCCGCTCCATCTGCCGCGAGCCCACCATCCCCGCCTCGTCCACCACCAGCACGTCGCGCCGCCCAAGCTGCTCGCGATCCTGCCCCCAAGCCCACTCCAACCCCGCCAACGTCGTCGAGCGAATGCCCGACCCGGCCTGCAATCCTTCCGCCGCAACGCCCGATAGTGCAGCCCCTCGCACCCGGTAGCCCGCACTCTCCCAAGCCTCCCGCGCCACCCCCAGCATCGACGACTTGCCGGTCCCCGCGTAGCCCACCACCAGCGCCAAGCCACCCTCGCGCGTGACGTGGTGCACCGCGTCACGCTGCTCCGCCCCCAGCTGCAAGCCACGCGCCTTGGCCGCGTCCAGCGCCGCGAACGTCATCACCGCCAAAACCCCGTGCCGCCGGTCCGCCGCCATCGCACCGGCCGCCGCCTCCAGCCGCTGCTCCGCCGCCAGCATCTCCCGCGTGCTGAACCGATCTTGGCCCCGCCCGTCCACACCCACCCGCACCAGCTCCGGCGACGCCTCCACCACCGCCAGCACACGGCCGAACTGCGCCGCACCGTCCGTGTGCCGGTCCACCAAGCGCGCCAGGTCTTGCCGGCTGAACGTCGCGTGCTGCCGCGTCAGCGCGTCCAGCGCCAGCAACGGGTCCGCCGCGATCCGTTCCCCGTTGCGCGCCGCAATCGCCCGGTGCTCCGCCGCACGCTCCGCATCCTCGCCGCGCTGCTCCCGCCGCGCCCCCGCCGGCCCAATCTTGTGCTGCGGCTCCAGCCCGATGCCCTGCTCGGCATACGAGCGATGATCGATCCGCGCGTCGTGCCCCTGCTGCGCCAGCCGCTCGTTCGCCAGCTCCGCCCAACGCGACCGCACCCCTTCGTACAACTCGGAGCTGTTCCACTCCCGCACCTTGGCGCCGAACCCTTCCGGCGTGACCGCCCGCATGGTCAGCAAGACGTGCGCGTGCGGCTTGGCTTGCCCGTCCTCCCCCATCGCCCAATGCACGTTCAGGTCCGCCACCATCCCGCGGTCCACGAACTGCTCCCGCACGAAGTCCCGCGCCAAGCCGACCGCCTCCGCGCGCGACAGCTCCCGCGGGATCGCGAACTCCATCTCGCGGGCCAGCTGTGCGTCCTTGCGACGCTCAACGCCGTCCACCTCGTTCCACAGAATCGAACGCGCCGCCTGCGTCTCCGCACGGGTCTCGCCGCCGTGCCAGCGCGCGGGCGCACCATCTGGCAACAGGATCTCCGAATGCACCACGTCGGCCTTGGCGGAATAGTCGTGCTCGCGCCCCAGCTTGGCGTCGTGCAGGCGCTCGGCCGCACGGTAAGCCGCCGCTGCCACCACGCTGCGGCCCGCAGAACGGCCGATCACCTGGATGTGGGCGTGGTAGATCGCCATCGGGACGCGCGAGACTCCAGTGTGGGAGGCTGGAGCCTAGCCGGAGCCGGGCGGAACTGTCACGCACTCTGGCACCCTGGCGCGCATGGCGCCGGCGCACGTTGCTCTTGCAACGTATCAGCGCGCATTTACCTGATGACCTTCGCTGCGCTTCGGTCGGCAAATGACGCTGCTCGCCAGTATGCGCGAGTGAGGCAGAATGCCGGGAAGTGGGTGGGAGCAATCGGCTGCGGAACAGTTGGCAACGGGTCTAGGTGGTTGCTAGGCTTTGCTGCCTGCAAGGAACCGACATACGCCATGGCCCGCAAACCACGTGACTACGATGCCGAACTCCAGGCCCTCATGGAGCGCGCTAAGAAGGTCAAATCACAGAAGACCGTCCAGTTGGGCGAGCTGGTCCAAGTGGTCGGGGCCGATGCACTGCCCATCGAGGCCCTGGCTGGCGCGCTGCTGGCCGCCATCGAGCAATCCAGGAAGACGCCCGAAGCCGTGGCGAGGTGGACCGAACGCGGGCAAATCTTCTTTCAGGCAGGCGGCAAGCGGGGGACCAAAGCAGCAGCCGGCAACCCTGCTGGTGGAGCTGCAAGCAACGGCAGCCCAGCTCCAGCGCCTGACCGTCCAGCGCAATAGGGTGGACCTCGCCCGAACCCGCGACGACAAGCGCCAGTGGGTCCAGGACCGGCGCGCACGCACCCGACACATGATCGAACTCGGCGGCCTGGTCCAGAAAGCCGGCCTGGTCGAACTGGTGGACGACGACCGGGCTACCCTACTCGGGGCCTTCCTCGAACTCGCGGACCGGCTGCAAGATCACGGGCAAGAGGGAGACGATGGACGCCAGCTCGTCAGCCCTGCCGATCTGATCGCACGTTGGCGACGGCAAGGATTGCACGCCTTCGATGCCGACAAGGAAACTTCCCTGGAGCATCAAACGAGCGATCGCCGCATCGGCTAGTGCCGTGTCGCCTGGTCAGGATCAAGGAACCGCCATACTTCCGCGATGGCTGCTATCACGACTGGATGACCCCAGGAGGGGGGTACGCCATAGGACGGGCAGGATAGCACGGTTCGTGGCACAGACCAGGAACGCTGCGGCTTCACTCGGAAGCTATCAATGGCCGCAATGGGTGGATGCGGACGTTGGTAGAGCATTAGACGGCTAAGCTTGATGAGCCTGCTCCTTCAGCCATTGGCCGAACACTCGTGCCGCACGCGTGAGGGGCTTCGTGCTGGTGAGCAGGAAGAAACTACGGGCCGAGCGCGGCCGATACGTTCGCAGGCCGTGCAACCGGCCCTGCCGGA
>CAXTJU010000072.1:0-16125 GCA_964244655.1 uncultured Acetobacteraceae bacterium
CGCCGGAGCGCGGGCGTAGCTCAGGGGTAGAGCACAACCTTGCCAAGGTTGGGGTCGAGGGTTCGAATCCCTTCGCCCGCTCCAAGATCCAGACATTCAGGGCGGCCCGCCGGCGTTGGTGCGATGGCAGTATGGCTGCGGCCGAAGCCGGGCCGCACGGATATATCTTCGCTTGCAACCCCCTCGCGCGTTAGGCTGCCTGGACGATTGGCGGCTCCGTCAAAGTTGGCGGCGGCCCAACGGGTCGCGGGGAGGCCGAAAATCGACATGCCGGGCAACACGGCTCCCGACGCCGACAGAATCCCGCTGGACGACCTCAATCCCGGCAACCCGCGCCTGTTCCAGGCCGACGCCATCGGGCCGTATTTCGCGCGGCTGCGCCGGGACGCGCCGGTGCATTACTGCCGCGCCAGCCAGTTCGGCCCGTACTGGTCCATCACCCGCTACAAGGATATCCTGCAGGTCGAGAGCGACATCGAGGCATTCTCGTCCGACGTGAGCCTGGGCGGCATCACCTTGAAGGACCAGCTGGCCGACTTCCCGATGCCCATGTTCATCGCCATGGACCCGCCCCGGCACGACGCGCAGCGCGCCGTGGTCAGCCCCATGTTCACCGCCGCCAACCTGGCCAAGCTGGAGGACAGCATCCGCAGCCGCGCCGCCACCGTGCTGGACGCGTTGCCGGTCGGCGAGCCGTTCGATTGGGTGGGCCGCGTCTCCATCGAGCTCACGACCCAGATGCTCGCCATCCTGTTCGACTTCCCGTGGGACCAGCGCCGCAAGCTGACCCGGTGGTCCGACGTGGCCACCGCGCTGCCCGAATCCGGCATCGTGGAATCGGAGGACGCGCGCAAGGCGGAGCTGCGGGAGTGCCTTGCGACTTTCACCGCGCTGTGGAATCAGCGGGTCAACCAGCCGCCGACGCCGGACCTGGTGTCCATGCTGGCCCACGCGCCCTCGACCCGCGCCATGCCGCCCATGGAACTGCTCGGCAACATCGTGCTGCTGATCGTCGGCGGCAACGACACCACCCGCAACTCCATGACCGGCAGCGTGCTCGCCCTACACCAGAACCCGGCCGAATACGCCAAGCTGCGGGCCGACCCGGCGCTCATCGCCTCCCTGGTGCCGGAGGTCATCCGCTGGCAGACCCCGCTCGCCCACATGCGCCGCACCGCCACGCGGGACATCACGTTCGGCGGCCAGGCCATCCGCAAGGGCGACCGGGTGGTGATGTGGTACGTCTCGGGCAACCGCGACGAGGACGCCATCGAACAGGCGGACCGCTTCATCATCGACCGCCCCCGGCCCAAGAAGCACCTCTCCTTCGGCTTCGGCATCCACCGCTGCGTGGGCGAGCGGCTGGCGGAGATGCAGCTGCGGGTGGTGTGGGAGGAAATCCTCAAGCGATTCGCCGCCATCGAGGTGCTGGGCGAGCCCCGCCGGGTGCTGTCCACCTTCGTGCGGGGCTACGAGACGCTGCCGGTGCGGATCACCGCGCGGGCCTGAGGAGCGGCAAATCGAAGGATGGGGCTCTGCCCCAAACCCCGCCAGAGGACGAAGTCCTCTGGACACCTGGCTATAAGAACCATGGGTCAAGGGAACCTCGTTCCCTTGCGGGTGCAGGGCGGAACCCTGCTGCGCCTAGTATCGGCGGCGACTAGGGGCATCTGATTGCCATGCCTGGAATGCACAGCTGATGCAGTTCGATGTCACCGTGGTGGGCGGCGGCCCGATCGGCCTGGCCCTCGCCGGGTCGCTGGCGGGGGCGGGGCTGCGCATCGCCGTGGTGGACCGGCAGCCCGAGGCCGCCCTCGCCGACCCGGCGTTCGATGGCCGTGAGACCGCGCTGACCCACCTGTCCCGCCGCATCCTGCAAGGCCTCGGCGCCTGGGACCGCCTGCCGCCGGCGGACATCTCGCCGCTGCGCGAGGCCCACGTGCTGAACGGCGGCTCCCCCTACGCGCTGCGCTACGACGCGCAAGGCCAGGCCGAGACCGAGCTCGGCAACCTGGTCCCCTACCACCGCATCCGCGCCGCGCTGTTCCAGGCCGTCCGCCCGCTGCCCGACGTGCGGCTGTTCGCCGGCCTCGCCGTCACCGCAGCGCAGGCCGGGCGGGAGGGCTGCCGCGTGACGCTCTCGGACGGCGCCGTGCTGGGCAGCCGCCTGCTGGTCGCGGCCGACTCGCGCTTTTCCGAGCTGCGCGCGCGGTTCGGCATCCCGGCCGAGGTCAACCGCTCCCCCAACGCCATGCTGGCGTGCCGCATGGACCATGACGGCGACCACCACCACACCGCCACCGAGTGCTTCGACCAGGGCCAGATCATCGCCACCCTGCCGATGAACGGCCGCAGCTCCTCCCTGGTGCTGACCCTGCCGCGCTCCGCCATCGACCGCCTGCACGCCCTGCCGCCGGACGCCTTCAACGCGGAGGTGACCCGGCGCGCCCGCCGCCGCCTGGGCGCCATGCGGCTGGCCGGCACGCGCCACGTCCACCCGCTCGCCACCTGCTACGCCCGCCGCTTCGCCGGCCCGCGCTTCGCTCTCGTGGGGGATGCGGCGGTCGGCATGAACCCGATGACGGCGCACGGCTTCAACCTCGGCCTGCGCGGCCAGGACACCCTGGCCGGCCTGATCCGCGCCGCCGCCGCCCGGGGCGAGGACATCGCGGCGCCGGGCCTGCTGGGCGAGTACGAGCGCGCCCACCGCCGGGCGACGTGGCCGCTGTACGCCGGCACCAACCTGCTGGCGAAGCTGTACGCGGGCGAGGGGCTGGCGGCGCGCCTGGCCCGCCCGGCGGCGCTGCGCCTGGGCAACCTGCCGGTGTTCAGGAACACGGTGCGGTCCCTGCTGATGGAGAACGCGCCGCACCGCACGGCGCTGGCCTAGAGCATCATCCGACCGAATGGGATCACCCGTCGGATAAAGATGCTCGCAAAAACAAAGCCTAGAGCGTTTTGCGTGCGCCTATCAGCACGGAAAACGCTCTAGCCGCCTGCCTCCTCCTCCGCCAGCGCCGCCCCCGGCAAGGGCGGGTTCAGCTGCCACGGCACCCCGATCACCGCCAGCTCCGGCCCGGCGTCGCGCAGCAGCGCCACCCGCAGCCGCCGCTCCCGGTGGGTGTGCATCGCCGCCTCCCACCAGCGCCGCTCAATCAGCTGCGGCAGCACCACCGCCACCGGCCGGCCGGGGTCGCGCGCATCCGCCTCGTCGATCAGCCGCAGCAGCGGCGCCAGCACGCTGCGGTACTGCGAGGTCTGCACCACCAGACGCGGCTCCGGCAGGCCCGCCGCCCGCGCCGGGCCGGCCACGCACTGCTCCCACTCGCTGCGCAGCCCCTTCTCGTGCTCCTCGGCGTCCGGGCCTTCCAGCTCGGTGCAGTGCAGCGCCGTCACGTCGGATGACAGTCCCATGGCGAACGCCACCGCCTTCTGCGCCACCCGGTCCCAGCGGCTGATCGGGATCAGCAGGGCAGGGGCGCGGGGCGGGCGCAGGCGCAGCGGCGCGTCCCGGTCCTGCAGCAGCTGGCGGTCAAGGCCCGCATAGTAGCGGTGCACCAGGTGCAGCGCCCCCAGTGTCGCCGGGATCACCAGCACCGTCAGCCAGGCGCCCTCGGCGAATTTGGCCACCAGGATGACCGCCAGGGCGAGGGTGGTGGCGACCGCGCCGACGCCGTTGACCGCCAGCCGGGCCTGGTCCGCCCGGCCCTTGCCCTTGCGCCGCCAATGCGCCGCCATGCCGAATTGGGACAGGCTGAACGACAGGAACGCGCCCACGGCGAACAGCGGGATCAGCCGGTCGGTGATGCCGCCGAACGCCGCCAGCAGCAGCCCTGCGCCGGCGGCGAGGAACAGGATGCCCGCCGTGTACACCAGCCGCCGCCCCGGCAGCGCGAACGCCACCGGCAGGTAGCCGTCGCTCGCCACCTGGCGGCACAGCCGGGGAAACCCCACGAAGGAGGTGTTGGCCGACAGGCACAGCACCGCCAGCACGTTGCCGATCGTCACGTAGTACAGCCAGCCGCGCCCGTGCACCGCCCCCACCAGCTGCGACAGCACGCTCTGGTAGCCCGGCTTGGTCTGGTCCATCGCGCCCACGTGGTATGTCACGCACAGGTAGGCGATGCCGGCCAGCAGCAGCCCCAGCACGACCACGATGGCGGCCAGCGTGCCGTGGGCGTAGCGGGCGCGCGGCTCGCGGAACGCGCCGACGCCGTTGCTGACCGCCTCCACCCCCGTCATCGCCGTGCACCCGGCGGCGAAGGTGCGCAGCAGCAGCCACAGGCTGGAGGCCGCCGCCGCCGCCGGCAGGGCAGGCGGCGCGATGACGGGGGCCGCATGGCCCGTCGCGGCCTTCCACGCGCCCACCAGCAGGATGCCGCCCAGCGAGGCGATGAACAGGTAGGTCGGCACGCCGAACGCCAGGCCCGACTCCTTGGTGCCGCGCAGGTTCACCAGCGTCACCATGCCCAGCACCGCCAGGCACAGCGGCAGCGTGTAGGGCTGCATGGCCGGCACGGCGGAGGTGAAGGCGCCGATCCCCGCCGAGATGCCGACCGCCACGTTCAGCATGTAATCCACCATCAGCGCCGCCGCCGCCAGCAGCCCCGCGTTCTCGCCCAGGTTCTCCTTGGCCACCGTGTAGGAGCCGCCGTTGGACGGGTAGGCGGCGATGGTCTGCCAGTACGAGAAGAACAGCACCGCCAGCAGCAGCAGGATGACGGCGGTGACCGGCCCGATGATCCCGAGGCCCGCCGCCCCCAGCGGCGCCAGCACCGTCAGCGCCGCCTCCGGCCCATAGGCGGCGGAGCCCAGCCCGTCCAGCCCCATGGACGGCACGCCCTCCAGCACGCCGATCTTGCCCTGCTCCGCCTCCCGGTTGGCGAGCGTGCGGCCGAGCAGCGAGCGCGACAATGACACCGAAGCAGTCTCCCGGATGGACCCGGCGGCTTCTACACGCGGCCCGCCTCCCGGTCCCCCATCAATCCCCGTCCGGCCGGGCGCGCCCGCGTTTCACCGCCGCGCGTGACGTTTTGGCATCCAGCCGGCGGCGCTTGCTGGCCAGGGTGGGGCGGGTCTTCACCCGGAACGCCGGCGGCTCGGCGGCGGCGCGGATCAGCTCGGCCAGCCGCTCGCGCGCGTCGGCCCGGTTGCGTTCCTGGGTGCGGAAGCGGCTGGCCGAGATCAGCAGCGCGCCATCCGCCGTCATGCGCCGGCCGGCGAGCACGGCGAGCCGCGACAGCACGGCCGGGCTGAGCGCCGCCGACCCGGCCGCGTCGAAGCGCAGCTGCACCGCGGTCGCCACCTTGTTGACGTTCTGCCCGCCGGGTCCGCCGGCGGTGATGAAGCGCTCCTCCAGCTCGGACTCGTCGAGCTCGATGCGCGCGTTGATGCGGAGGGCGGCCATCCGGGCATGGTAGCCTGTGCGCAGCCAGAATTCGACCGCAAGGAACGGGGTGCGGCGGGGCTCCGGCCGGCGCACGCCGGACGTGCGACCAGGCAGGATGGGGAAGCGATGGCAGTCATGACCAGCAAGCCGGCCCAGAAGGCCGTCCCATGCGATCCGCGCTGGGTCCAGCTCTCTGCGCGCGACAAGGCCGCGGACGGGCAGTTCTGCTACGCCGTGGCGACGACGGGCGTGTACTGCCGCCCGTCCTGCCCTTCGCGCGCGCCCAACCCGAGGAACGTCCGCTTCTTCGGCACGCCCGCCGCGGCGCAAGCGGCAGGGTTCCGCGCCTGCCGCCGCTGCAACCCGAACGGCCTGTCCGTCGCGGCGCAGGACGCCGCCATCATGGCCAAGGCTTGCCGGTCGATCGAGCAGGCGGAGACCCCGCCCGCCCTGGCTGCCCTGGCCGCTGCCGCGGATCTCAGCCCGGCCCATTTCCACCGCCGGTTCAAAGCCACCACCGGCGTCACCCCGAAAGCCTACGCCGAGGCCTGCCGCGCGGCGCGGGTCCGGCAGGAGCTGGGCCAGGCCGGCAGCGTGACGCAGGCCCTGCACGGCGCCGGGTTCGGGTCCAGCGGCCGGTTCTATGCGGCCTCCACCGCCCTGCTGGGCATGACGCCGGGCCGCTACCAGTCCGGCGGCGCGGGCGAGCAGCTGCGCTTCGCCATCGGCCAGTGCTCGCTGGGCGCCGTCCTGGTCGCGTGCAGCGCCAAGGGCGTCGCCGCCATCCTGCTCGGCGACGACCCGGACGCCTTGGCGCGGGGCCTGCAAGACCGTTTCCCGCGCGCAAGCCTGATCGGCGGCGACGCCGGGTTCGAGGCGATGGTGGCGCGGGTGGTGGGCTGCGTCGAGTCGCCGGGCCAGGGCCTGGATTTGCCGCTGGACGTGCGCGGCACCGCGTTCCAGCAGCGCGTCTGGCAAGCGCTGCGCGGCATACCGCCCGGCGAGACCGCGAGCTACGCGCAGGTCGCAGCGCGCATCGGCGCACCCGGCGCGGTGCGGGCGGTGGGGGCGGCCTGCGCCGCCAACGCGCTGGCGGTGGCGATCCCGTGCCACCGGGTGGTGCGCGGCGATGGCGGGCTGTCCGGCTACCGCTGGGGGGTGGACCGCAAGCGGGCGCTGCTGGCGCGGGAGGCCGGCCAGGCCTAGCCGCTCATCCGAGCTGCCGAACCATGGCGGCAAGGGACCTGCTCGCCACCTTGGCGGAGGGTGCTCCGGGACGGCCGCGCCCGCCTCGGTGCTTGCTATTTCAGCATAGCTATCTTATAGTAGCATCATGATCGAGCCCTGGTCGTTGTGGACGATGTCTCCGAGGCCTGGCCGTCAGCCGGGCGCTTGGCGGTCTGCCGGCGGCGAGAGGGGCCGCGCCGCCCTGACCTCGGCGCTTCGGCAAGTTGACCGCGTGTTCGAGACCAGGGCCGCCGTTCATGCCGCCCTTGCCTTCATGATCCTCGCCGCGTTCGCCATCGCCTCCGGGCAGGCGGCTTGGCTGCAAGCCACGATCGTCACGGCATCGGTCGTCGTGGGGAAGGAGAAGGCTGACCTCGCCCCCATCGGGGTCGCGCTGCATGGGCTGGCGATCGCGGCGGGCTTCCTGGCGCTGCTGGCCGCGCTGGCCGAGCCGCCGGTCTTCGTCGCGGCCTCGGGCGTCCTGGCGGCCGGGTCGATCCTGGTCGCCGCCAAGGGGCACAAATTGCGCTCGCTCGGCAATTTCACCTTCATCCCGGCGCTCTACCTGGCCTGCGAGACGGCGGAGGGCGCGCACCGCGGGGCCCTGCTCGGCCGCGGGCTGGCGTTCCTCCCGTACATGGCCGCCGCGGTCGCCCCGGTGATCGTCCTGGCCGCGATGGACCACGCCGGCGACCGCGACCCGGGAACGGCCCTGTTCCGGCATCTCGGCCGCGTCCGCCGGCGCGCCGCCGACCACGGCGCGACGGCCCCCGTCGTCGAGGCCATGATCGCCGTGGCCCTTGCCGTGGCCTGCGCCTCGGCCCTGGTGGAATGGCGTCACCTGGACCACGGGCAATGGGTCATCTGGTCCGCTGCGAGCGTCGTCACCGGCGATGCGGCCAGCGCCAGGCGGAAGCTGCTCGACCGCCTGCTGGGCGCCGCGGCGGGCGTGCCGGTCGGGATCGCCCTGGGCCTGCTCATGCCGCACGGCGGCGCTGTCCTGATGCTGGCCAACATCGGGGCGGTGCTGACGCTGGTGGCGTTCCGGCGCTACCTGCTCGGCTTCGGCACGCGGTGCGCCCTCGTCGCCCTCGCCCTGGTCGATGCCGGCCAATCGACCCTCCACGCGGCGCAGCGCGTCGAGAACGTGGTGCTCGGAGGCGTGATCGGCCTGGCCTTCGTGCTCGGCATCCGGGGCCTGGAGACGCTGCGCCAACGCTGGCTGAGACGGGCCGCGCTAGGCCAACGCCTCCGGCAACCGGGCCGGCCCGTCGCTCCAGTCGCCCGCCGGCGCGTAGGCGGCGATGCGGGCGAGCAGGTCGCCGATCCCGGCCAGCTGCGCCTGCTCCTCCCGGGTGAGGGCATGCTCGATCGCCTGCATCAGCCATTGGTCCCGGCGCGCCCTGTTGCGGTAAAGCAAGTCCCTGCCGGAGGCCGTAAGCCCGACCCGGACCTTGCGGCGGTCCTGGGCGTCGGGCGTCCGGCGGATCAGGCCCTCCCGCTCCAGGTCCCGCAGCAGGGCGGCCATGTTCGAGGAGCGCATGCTCTCGGACTGCGCGAGCTTCGTCGGCGTCACCCCGTCCCGCGCCCGGTCGATCGCGCCCAGCAGCAGGATTCGCGCCCAGGAGCCATCGTCGCTCCGAGCCTCGCGGCGCAGGCGGCGGGAAAGGCTCATGAAGTGGATGCGGAACCGCGTGGCGTCGAACCGGGGAGGGGTCATTTGCCTATGTGGCCATAGCTAAACCGCCGCGGCAAGCTGCCCCCGTCCCGGCCCGCGCGGGCGACTACGGCGAGGCCGCCTGGCGCAGTGCCAGCTTCAGCCGCGCCGCCACCCCCTGCGGCGACCACCGCGGCGTCGCCGTCAGCCAGTGCAGCGTGTCGGCGGAGCTGGCCAGGCTGGTCTTGTAGCGGTCCGCGCCGGCCAGGAAGTCGTACACGGCGTGGCCCTCCCGCGCGTAACGCTCGATCGCCAGCATGTGGCAGGTCATCCCCGGCTTGCCGTGCTGCGGCGCGCCCGGGTAGTCGAACCCGCTTTGGTAGGCGCAGACCCGGCCGCGATGGCAAAAGCCGTGCAGGTAGCCGACCACGGCCTCGCCCGCCGTGACGCGGAGCAGGTCCACCGCCTCCGTGCGGTCGATCAGCGCGTGGTGGAACCGGGTGAACCCCTCCCCGGCGAACGCCCCCGGGCGGCCCCGCGCGGTCCAGGCCGCCTGGTGCAGCACCGCCAGCGCCCGCAGGAACGCGTGGCGCTGCGCTGGCGTCTCCGCCCGGGTGAGCTGCAACGGCCCGATCTCGCCATAGCGCCGCGCGGACCGCCGCAGTTGGGAACGAGTGTTGGCGCTCAGCCGGCTGAGCGGGTCGCCGGCCAACTCCAGGACGGGCGCCGTCCGCGCCTGCGTCGCCGGCGCGTCCCCCAAGGCCGCCGCCTGGTCCGGGCCGACCCCGCTCAGCGTGACGATGCGGCCCTGTGTGGCGGCGCGCAGGCAGTGGCGCAGCGCCTCGCCGTCCGCCGGGTCGCACAGCGCGCCGTTGCGCTCGATGAACACGCTGTCCCACTCGGCCCGGCCGCTCTCGGCCAGCCAGAGCCGGTCGGGCGTCCAGGGCCAGCGCCCGCGCCGCCGGTTGAACAGCGCCAGCGCCACCACCGTCCCGTCCCGCCGGGTCTCGGCCAGCACCGGGTCGTCGTAGCGCAGCTCTGCCAGGCAGCCGACCCAGGCCCAGCTCTGGAAGAAGGAGCACGCCACCTGCGCCTCCAGCGCCTGCCAGCGCGCCCCCAGGCCCGCCAGGTCGGCCGGCGCTTCGAAGGTGGTTGTCAACACAGTGCGGCTAAACCTTGCCCGGCGGCGCGCAGCCGTTATGACCGGCTGAGGTCCCCGCCATGTTCGCCAAGGTCATCCCGTCTGTCCCCCTCTCCGACCGCCCCGTCTGCGCCCTGGCCGTGGACGCGGAGGAGGATTTCGACTGGGACCAGCCCGTCCCGTTCACGGACTATTCCACGAAATGCATGAAGAACATCCGTGCGTTGCAGGAGGTCGTGGGCGCGTACGGCGTCGTGCCCACCTACCTGCTGACCTATCCGGTGCTGGAGGACGAGGACGTCGTCCACATCCTGCGCCGCCAGCTGCGCCGCGGCGAGTGCGAGGTGGGGGTGCAGCTGCACCCATGGGTCAACCCGCCGTTCGAGGCCGAGGACGCGCAGGGCGGCCACGCCACCTCGTTCTCCGGCAACCTGCCGCCCGGCCTGGAGGAGCGCAAGCTGGTCCGGCTCAAGCAGCGCTTCACCGAACGCTTCGGGCTGGAGCCGCGCATCTACCGCGCCGGGCGCTACGGCCTCGGCCGCGAGACCACGGCGCTGCTGGAGAAGCACGGCTTCGCCATCGACGCCAGCATGGCGCCGCGCACCACCGCCGCCGACGAGGGCGGCCCCGACTACGGCGGCCAGGACTACCAGGTGTTCTGGTTCGGCGAGCGCCGCCGGCTGCTGGAGGTGCCGCTCTGCCGCAGCGTGGTCGGCTGGGGCGGGCGGCTGGCCGCCCCAGCCTACCGGGCCCTGGCCACCCCGGCGCTGACCCGGCTGCGCGTGCCCGGCATCCTCACCCGGCTGCGCTTCGCCGAGCGCATCACCCTGTCGCCGGAGGGCAACGACGTGCGGGCCATGCTCCGCCTCGTGCGCCACCTGCGCGCCCAGGGGCAGACCATCTTCGTGCTCAGCTTCCACAGCTCCTCGCTCGACGTGGGCCGCAGCCCGTACGTCCGCACCCGGGCGGAGCTGCACGGCTTCTACGACCGCCTCTCGGCCGTGCTGCACGCCCTGGCCGGCACCATGGGCTTCGAGTTCGCCAGCCTGTCCCAGCTGCCGGCCCGGCTGCAGGCCCCCCAGGCGTGAGCCAGCGCCGGGTGCTGCTGGTGGCCAACAACTTCCCCCCCGTCCGCGGCGGCTCGGCCGTGGTGTACGCCAACCTCGCCCGCTGCGCCGGGGAGCAGGTCGTCGTGGTGGCGCCCCGCAACAGCTACCTCGACGGCCTGCCCGCGATCGGCTGGCGCGAGCACGACCGCGGCAAGCCCTACCGCACCATCCGCCTGCCCCTGCTGCGCACCCGCATGGACGGCGTGCCCCGGCGCGGCTGGCGCAAGCTGCTGTTCTGGGCGCGGGACGGCGCCATCCGGCTGCGCCTGGCCGCCACCCTGCTGTGGACGGTGCGGCGCGAGCGGGCGGGGGCGATCTGCGTCGGCGAGCTGCTGGCCAGCGGCTGGATCATCCGCCTGTTCCGCTTCGTGCCCGGCGTGCGCACCATCGCCTACGTCCACGGCGAGGAGATCACCACGGAGGACCAGTACGACCAGGGCCACGTCCGCGCCCGCCAGGCGCTGCGCGAGAGCGACCGCATCATCGTGGTCAGCCGCTTCACCCAGGCCGCCGTGGCCGCGCTGCTGGGCGCGCCGGAGCCCGGCCGCATCAGCCTGATCGAGAACGGCGTGGACGCCAGGCGCTTCCACCCCCACGCCAAGGCGCAGGACCTGGTCGGCCTGTACCGGCTGGCAGGCTGCTTCGTGTTCGTCTCCGTTTGCCGCCTGCTGGAGAAGAAGGGCGTCGATCACGCCATCCGCGCTTTCGCCGCCGTGGCCGCCCGGCATCCCGAGTGCCGCTGCCTGGTCGTCGGCGGCGGCCCCTACGCGGACGCGCTGCACGCCCTGGCCGCGCAACTGGGCCTGGCGGACCGGGTGGTGTTCGCCGGCCCCGTCGCGGACGACGAGCTGGTGGACCACTACCGGCTCGGCGACGTGTTCGTCATGCCCAACCGCGAGTTGGCCAACGGCGACACCGAGGGCTTCGGCCTGGTGTTCCTGGAGGCCAACAGCTGCGGCCTGCCGGTGATCGCCGGGCGCGACGGCGGCAGCACGGACGCGGTGCGGCACGGCGTCAACGGCCTGGTGGTGGATGGCGGCGACGTGGCCGCCATCGCGGCGGCGATGCTGCGGATGCGGGAGGACGCGCCGCTGCGCGAGGCGCTGCGCCGCGAGGGGCTGCGCGTGGCGGCCCGCGCGGACTGGGCGGAGAAGACCCGCGCGTTCCTGGCGATCTGCCTCTCGTAGCCGGAAGCCTAGTTCCAGTCGTCCATGACCGGCTTGATCTCGTTGGGCTTCAGGCCGCCGAGATGGTCAAGAATGGCCTGGTAATGCGGGCTGCCGGACGCATACGTCACCCGGGAGTCGCCGACTGACCCGGTCGCGGCGTCCTCCATGCGGAGGTCCATGACGATGGTGCCGTCCGGGCGCATCGAAGCCTGGCCGATCACCCTATGTTGGGCGGCATCCGCGACACTCATTGCAGGCGAGGCGATTGCGGGCGGCGGGATATATGCAGCCGGCATGGCATGGCTCCCTCAATGACCTACGTGATTCTGCCAGTAGGCATATAGATGCGGGTATTGCGCCTGCATTTGCTGTGGATGCGTGGCATAGATCGCGCTGCTTTCGGCAAATGCCTCGTCGCGGCCTCCGTCGGTGTCGCGGCCTGACGCGTCCTTCTGGTGGTAGTAGGGTTGCGCCAGGCGGCCAGTCGCCGCGTCGGCGGCGTCAGCGGCCTTTGAAGTCAGCCTGATCGGAGAGCATCCCGCTTGCGCCAGTGCGGTTGTATGCGTGCGCGGCCTCGTGCAGGAACACATCGTCCGAGGAGGACTGGTTCTGACCCGGCAGCGCGCGCTGGCCGTGAGCGCCCGCCTGCGTGGCTATGATGATTTCCTTGGTCGGTCCCCAGTAGGTGCCGGGCACGCCTTGCCAGGTGCTGCCGGGAGGATGGCCGCGAGGCGTATCGGCCTTGAGCTGGGGCAGATACGTCGTGACGTCGCCGGTAGTGACCCTGACGGTGATGCCAGCCGCATGCAGCGCCTGCATCTCTTTTAACGGCATGGTGGCCGCCATGTGGCCGGCGACCAGCTTGGCGTCAGCAGGGCTGGTCGAGGAGTCGCCCCGGACCATGCCGGCGGCGAGCTTTGCCCGTGCCGCCTTATCCCTTTCCGCCGCGCTGACCGCATCCGGTGACGCCGTGCTCGGAGCTGCTGCGGCTTGCCCGGCCGGCGGGGGCGGCGGGGGCTCGGTGAACCCGGTGCCGGCTTGGTCGCCGGTAGTGTGATCCGGATCCAGCCGGACCTCGTTCAGTGCGTTCTGCCACTGCGCTGCACTGTCCGCATCGAAGCCACCCCTGCACTGCGGGTCCAGGGCGGAGCTGTCATTGAGGTAGGGCGCACGACTGGCCGAGCGGCCGACATTATCCAGGCCATCCATGCGTTGAACTCGCAAAAGCAGCGGCTACCGGGCAGATTGTTACTGAGGCGGCGCAAGGCTTGCAAGCAAAGGCTTGCCAGCCTGGGGCGAAGGCTGCGGCCATGCATGGCAGCGCCTTAAACTCATGTTCATGCCGAACGGGGCAAAGAGGCCAATGTGTCATTGAGTGCTTTACCGATTGCCTTCGGCGTGCCCCCGCTCAGCCTGCTGCCAGTCTGCGCCGCCGGCCTGCTGCTCGGCCTGCGCCACCGCCGCGCCGGCGCGGCCGTCATGGCGTTCGGGCTGGCCGGCCTGCTGCTGCTCGCGCTGCCCGCCGTCTCCGGCCTGCTTACCGCCTCGCTCGAAACCGGCCTGCCGCTCACCCCCTCCGCCGCCGACCCGCCGCAGGCCATCGTGATCCTCTCGGCCGGCATCACCCGCGGCCTCGGCCCGGACCCGATCACCCCCGACACGCTGACCCTGGAGCGGGAGCGCGCCGGGGCGGCGCTGGCCCGGCGCACCCACCTGCCCATCCTCGTCACCGGCGGGCCGACGCCGGAGGGCATCACCCTGGCCGCGGTCATGGCGCGCAGCCTGGCGGAGGATTTCGGCACCCCGGCGCGCTGGACGGAGCCCGCCGCCATGGACACCTGGGAGAACGCGACCGACAGCGCCGCCCTGCTCAAGGCGGAGGGCATCCACTCGGTCTATCTCGTGACCCACGCCTGGCACATGCCCCGCGCCCTGGCCGCCTTCGCCCGCGCCGGCATCGCCGCCACCGCCGCCCCCGTCCGGCTGGACCCGCTCCCGGCCTTCCAGGCGTCGGACTTCGTCCCGCGCACCAGGGATTGGCTGGCCAGCTACTACGCCCTGCACGAGTGGATCGGCCGCGCCGCCTACGCCGTGCTGCGCTAGGCTCCCCGCCATGGACCTGGTGCTCGCCCCTTCGCTCGACGCCCTGCCGCCGGGCAGCGCGGCACTGTTCCCGCCCGACCCGCTCGGCAACGCCGCCTGGTACCGCACGGTGGCGGCGGACGCCCTGCCGCCGGGTGCGGCGCCCTGCTTCGCGGTGCTGATGCAGGGCGGCGTCCCCGTCGCCCTGGCGCCGCTGCAACGCCGCGGCCGCCGCCTGGCCAGCCTGACCACCCCCTACACCTGCGCGCACTGGCCGGTGCTGGGCACGGACCCTTTGGCGGCCGGGCAGCACCTCGGCAGGCTCTACCGCCGCAGCGCCACCGTGCGGCTGGACGCCATCCCGGCGGAGTGGCCCGGCCTCGCGCCGTTCACCGCCGGGCTGCGCCAGGCCGGCCTGCACGTGCAGGGCTTCGAGCATTTCGGCAACTGGCACGAGCCGGTGGCCGGGCTGTCCTGGGCGGAGTACCTGGCCGCCCGGCCCGGCGCGCTGCGCGAAACCGTGCGCCGCAAGCTGAAGCGCTGCGCGGCGGAGGCGCGCTTCGAGCTGTTCGCCGCCCCGGAGGGCTTGCAGCGCGGCATCGACGCCTTCGAGGCGGTCTATGGCGCGAGCTGGAAGCAGCCGGAGCCGTTCCCCCGCTTCAACGCCGGCCTGATGCGCAGCCTGGCCGGCCAAGCTGCGCATCAGGCCGGCGCGCTGCGCCTCGGCGTGCTGTGGGTGGGGGAGCGCCCGGCTGCCGTGCAGTTCTGGGCGGTGGGGCAGGGGCGGGCCACCGTGCTGAAGCTGGCGCACGACGAGGCGTTCAAGCCGCTCTCCCCCGGCACGGCGCTGACCGCCCTGATGATCCGCCGCCTGCTGGACGAGGAGCAGGTGGCGGAGCTGGACTTCGGCCGCGGCGACGACCCGTACAAAGCCGCCTGGACCACGCGCCGCCGCCGCCGCGTCGGGCTGCTGCTGGCCAACCCGTGGCGTCCCGCCGGCCTGGCGGCGGTCGGGCAGGCCCTGGCCGGGTCCCTGCGCCGCAGGCTGTCGTCCCCGGGCTGATGGCACCCGGCTTGCAGTGCCCAGGGCGAACCGATGGACCGGACCCCGCGATGGTCGATGCCAGCTTCTCGATTTCCGCCACTGCGCCCCGTGCTGCCGCAGCGGCGCCGGCGCACGCGGCGCAGCCGGGCTTCTTCGACCACCTGCTGTCGGAGCTGAACCCCCTGCAATATCTGCCGGTGGTCGGCACGATCTACCGGGCCGTCACGGGCGACACGATCCCGGAACCGGCCCGCTTCGCCGGCTCCCTGGTGGTGAGCGGGCTGACCGGCGGCCCGGTCGGGCTGGCGATCAACGTGGGCTCCACCCTGCTGGAGCACATGCTCGGCATCGATCCCGAGAAGCTCGGCGATCGGATGCTCGCCAGCCTCGGCATCGGACCCGGCGCTGCGTCCCCCGCCGCTGCGCCGCCCGTCGCCGTGGCCGCCGCCTCGCCCGACGCTGCGTCCCCAGCCCCGAACCCGGCGTCCCCCAACCCGGCGTCCCCGCTCATGGCGGGGCCGGACGCGCCTCCCGGCACGGGGGGCGGATGGTCCGCCGCCCAGCTGGCCGCCTACGGCATCAGCCGCAGCCCGCTCGGCGCGCTGACCCGGGGCGGCGAGTCGGGGGCGGACGTGCTGAACGCGCTGGAATTGGCGCAGCTCGGCCCCTCCCTCGGCGGCGCGAACGGGCCAGCCACGGTCTGACGCCAAGCAAGGCTTGCGGACTGCCCTGCGTTTATGGTTTGTTCCGTCCGTGACCAGCGCACCCCAACCCACCCCAGAGCCGTCCGACGCCGCCGCACCCCGCGACGCCCAAGCCGCCCTGGACGCGCAGCGCGCCGACGCCGACGCGCACGGCCTGGCCCTGGTGCGCCGCTTGGCCGACCTCAGCCTCGAGCTGGCCACCGCCTTGCAGGCCAACGCCCTGACCCAGGTGCACATCGCCAACACCCTCGCCGAGCCGGTGCCGGACGCCAGCACCGCCGCCTTCGACCGCATCGCCCGCTGCGCCCGGCGCACCGTGCTGATGCTGCGACACCTGGCCCAGCCGCCCCGCCCCACCCGTGCCGTCCCCGACCGAGCGGCCACCCGGCAGCGCGTGCTGCGCGCCGTGGAGGACGCGATCCAGGCCGAGGCGGGCAGCGACGCACAGGCCGAGCGCCTGCACGGCGAGGCCCGCGAGCGGCTGGAGCAGCTGGACCGGGCGGAGTTCGCCCGCAACCCGGCCAGCCTGTCCAGGCCTGCCCCGTCTGAGCCGGCCGCGTTCGGGTCCGGCCTGTCGGTGCCGGCGCTGATTGCCGACATCG
>CAXTJU010000073.1:0-15812 GCA_964244655.1 uncultured Acetobacteraceae bacterium
GGCCGGCCGGCCGCCCCCGCCGAAGCCGGACTACGCCCGCATGTCGGACGCCGAGTTGCGCAAGATCATCGACAAGGCGCCGGACCGACGCGACAGCGGGTGAGGGCTTCGCCGGATCGCTGCGCGGAACCGTCTGTCCGGAAACCCTTTCCGTGCGGCAGAGGCGGCCGCGTGCTGGCCTGTCGCTTGCATCCTCCGTCAAGGGCAACGATGTTGCCCTGAACCCTGACGGAGACCACGGTCGATGGCGCTGCACGTGGCCCTCACGCACCGCACCCGCTACCAGTACGACCGTCCGGTGCAGCTGGGGCCGCAAACGGTGCGGCTGCGCCCGGCGCCGCACGCCCGCACCCCCATCCTGTCCTACAGCCTCACGGTGCAGCCCGCCGGGCACTTCGTGAACTGGCAGCAGGACCCGCAGGGCAATTTCCTCGCCCGCATCGTGTTCCCCGAGCGGGTGACGGAGTTCGACGTCACCGTGGACCTGCTCGCCGACATGGCGACGGTCAATCCGTTCGACTTCTTCCTGGAGCCGGACGCGGAAACCGTCCCGTTCGGCTACGACCCGTTGCTGGCCACCGAGCTCGCCCCCTTCCTGCGCGCCGAACCCGCCGGCCCGCTGCTGGCCGAGCTGATACGCGCCGTCACCCAGTCCGGCCAGCGCACCGTGGACTTCCTGGTCGAGGTCAACCGCGCGGTGCGGGACCGCATCGGCTACATCGTGCGCCTCGAACCCGGCGTCTGGACGCCGGAGCAGACGCTGGCGGAAGGCCGCGGCTCCTGCCGCGACAGCGCCTGGGTGCTGGTGCAGGCCATGCGGCGCTTCGGCTACGCCGCCCGCTTCGTCTCCGGCTACCTCATCCAGCTCAAGCCCGACGTGGCCGCCATCGACGGCCCGGTGGGCGCGTCCGAGGACTTCACCGACCTGCACGCCTGGGCGGAGGTCTATCTGCCCGGCGCAGGCTGGGTGGGGCTGGACGCCACCAGCGGCCTGCTCACGGGGGAGGGCCACATCCCGCTCGCCGCCACCCCGGAGCCGAGTTCCGCCGCCCCCATCACCGGCCTGACCGAGCCGGCCGGCACCGAGTTCAGCTTCGAGATGCGCCTCAAGCGCATGGAGGAGACGCCCCGCGTCACCAAGCCGTACGCCCCCGCCCAGTGGCAGGCGATCCAGGCGGCCGGCCGCCGGGTCGATGCGGCGCTGACGGAGGGCGACGTGCGGCTGACCATGGGGGGGGAGCCGACCTTCGTCTCCGACCGCGACCCGGACGGCGCCGAATGGACCATCGACGCGCTCGGCCCCACCAAGCGGCGCGAGGCGGGCCGCCTGATGCGCCGCCTGCTCGGCCTGTGGTCGCACGGCGCCGCCCTGCAATACGGCGCCGGCAAGCACTACCCCGGCGAGCAGACCCCGCGTTGGGCGCTCAACGCCACCTGGCGCACCGACGGCGAGCCGGTGTGGGCCGACCCGGCGCTGCTGGCCGACCCGGACGGCGAGCCCGGCGCCGCCGACGCCGGGACGGCCGCCGCCTTCGCCCGCCACCTGGCCGGCGTGCTCGGCGTGGCCGCGGCGGGCGTGATGCCCGCCTATGAGGACCAGCCTTATTTCCTGATGCGCGAGGGCCGCCTGCCCGCCAACGTCGTGGCCGAGGCGAGCCACGCCAAGGACCCGCAGGAGCGCGCCCGGCTGCGCCGCGTGTTCAGCCAGGGGCTGGACGCCGTGGTGGGATACGTGCTGCCGCTGCGCCGCGCCGGGGCAGGGCCAGCGCGGCGCTGGCAGACCGAAGCGTGGGAGATGCGCGAGGGCAAGATCTTCCTCGTGCAGGGCGATAGCTCCATGGGGGTGCGGCTGCCGCTGTCCTCGCTGCCCTACGTCGATCCCAAGGAGCAGGAGGAGGAGGCGGAACCCGATCCGCTGGCCGCCGCCGCGCCGCTGCCCCGCCACGCGGAGCTGCCGGGGCCGGGCCAGCCGGACAGCGTGCCCGGCGTGCGCACGGTGCTGACGGTGCAGCCCCGCGACGGCCGGCTGTGCGTGTACGTGCCGCCGCTGCCGAATGCGGAGGATTGGCTGTCCCTGGTCGCCGCCATCGAGCGGACCGCCGCCGCCCAGCGCCAGCCCGTGGTGCTGGAAGGCTACAAGGCCCCGTACGACCGCCGGCTGGACAGCTTCTCCATCACCCCCGACCCCGGCGTGATCGAGGTCAACGTCGCCCCCGCCGCCAGTTGGGACGAGATCGTGCAGCACACCGAGCAGCTGTACGAGGAAGCGCGGCACGCCGGGCTGCGGGCGGAGAAGTTCATGGTGGACGGCCGCCACGTCGGCACTGGCGGCGGCAACCACGTCGTCATGGGGGCGGCCACGCCGGAGGACAGCCCGTTCCTGCGCCGCCCCGGCCTGCTGCGCTCGCTGCTCGGCTTCTGGCATAACCACCCGAGCCTGTCCTACCTGTTCAGCGGCCTGTTCATCGGCCCGATGAGCCAGCACCCCCGCATCGACGAGGCGCGGCAGGACGCGGTGCGCGAGCTGGAGATCGCCTTCGCGCAGATGAAGGGCGAGCCGACCCCGCCCTGGGTCACCGACCGGCTGTTCCGCAACATCCTGGCGGACATGACGGGCAACACCCACCGCACCGAGTTCTGCATCGACAAGATGTACTCGCCCGACAGCTCCTCCGGCCGCCTGGGCCTGGTCGAGTTCCGCGCCTTCGAGATGCCGCCGCATGCCGAGATGGCGGTGGCGCAGACCTTGCTGATGCGCACCGCGGTCGCCGCCTTCTGGCAGGTGCCGTACGAGCGCCGCCTGGTGCGCTGGGGCACCCGGGTGCACGACGACTTCATGCTGCCGCATTTCGTCTGGCAGGACTTCCAGGACGCGCTGGAGGAACTGGCGGTGCACGGCGCCGGGTTCGGCGCGCAACTGGACCCGGCGTGGTTCGCGCCCCATCTGGCCTTTCGCTTCCCCGTCATCGGCAGCGTGTCGGTGCACGGCGCCACGGTGGAGCTGCGCCATGCGCTGGAGCCGTGGCACGCGCTGGGCGAGACGGCGGGCGGGGCGGGGACGGTGCGCTTCGTGGACAGCTCGGTGGAGCGGCTGCAGGTGCGGGTGGCGGGCTGGGAGCCGGAGCGGTTCGCCCTGGCCTGCAACGGGGTCGCCGTGCCGATGGTGGCCACGCAGGTGGCGGGCGAGTTCGTGGCCGGGGTGCGGTTCAAGGCGTGGCAGCCGTACAGCGCGCTGCACCCGACGATCCTGGCGCAGAGCCCGCTGGTGTTCGACGTGTATGACCGCTGGAACGGCCGCTCGGTCGGCGGCATGACGCACCACGTGGCGCACCCGGGCGGCCGGTCGTACGACACCTTCCCGGTGAACGCGATGGAGGCGGAGGCGCGCCGCCGCGCCCGCTTCCTGCCACACGGCCACACGCCGGGGCCGATGCCGCCGCCGCTGGGGGAGGCCTCAGCCGAGCTGCCGCGGACGTTGGACTTGCGGGCCTACGCTTAGCCCCGCCCCCCGCTCGCCAGCATCTTGGCGAACATTTCCTGCATCTGCGTGGACAGTTGCGGCACCGCCGTGAACCACAATTTCAGCATCGTGTCCGGCGCGAAGTGCCCCGCCGCCTGCACCGCCTGCTGCTCCAGCGCGCCCATCACCGCCGCCTGCATCGGCCGCACGTCCGGCAGCCCCAGAAAGGCGCGCGCCTCGTCCGGCGTGCAATCGAGTTCGACCTTGACCTTCATTCCTGCATTCCCTCGCGCATCGCGGCGTCACTTTGACGCCTTCGCCCCGGCTCCGGGAAGGGTTGGAGCCACGGCCAGCCGGGGATATGCTGCTCCGGGCAACGGGGCGGCACAGTGGACCTGAAGGAAGAGGCCTTGCTGGGGGACGCCGCCCGGCACTGGTATTACCGCGCCAAGCTCGCAGCCCTTACCGACGCCCTGGCCGGCCTGCCGTCCGGCCCCGTGCTGGACATCGGCGCCGGGGCCGGCTTCTTCGCCCGCAGCCTGCTGGAGCGAGGGGCGGCGACCCGGGCGGTGTGCGTGGACCCGGGCTATCCAGCCGATCATGACGAGGTGGTCGCCGGCCGCACGCTCGCCTTCCGGCGCGAGCCGCCGCCGGACCCGGCCAGCGCCGTGCTGATGATGGACGTGCTGGAGCACGTGGCAGACGACGGCGCATTGCTGCGGAGCGCGGTCGCCCGCCTGGCGCCCGGCGGACGCGTCATCGTCACCGTGCCGGCCTTCCGGTGGCTCTGGAGCGGGCACGACGTGTTCCTCGGCCACCACCGCCGCTACACCCTCCCCCAGGTGGAGCGGCTGCTGCGGGCGGCCGGGCTGCGCGTCGAGTTCGCGCACTATCTGTATGGCGCGGTGCTGCCCATGGCGGCAGCCTTCCGCCTGGCCCGCCGGCTTGGCCCGGCCAAGCCGCCGGCCAGCGACATGCGCCGCTTCGGCCCGGCCAGCAACGCCTTGCTCGGCGCGCTGTGCGGCGTCGAGCGCCGGGTCGCCCGGCGCAACCGCCTTGGCGGGCTGACGGTGATGGCCCGCGCCGTCGCGGCATGACGCACCAGGATGTCGCGTCGTGACGCGCCAGGATGTTGCGTCATGAGGGGCCGGGCCGCCTACCCCTTGGCGCTCGCGGCCGGCGCGGCCTTTGCCGTGTGGCTGCTGTCATGGCACGCCATCTTCCCCGCCGACCCCCTTCATGCCGCTTTCGTGGGCGACCAGGCGGTGTCGGTGATCGGCCAGCGGTATTTCCTCGCCGAGCCGTGGGGCTGGCCGCTGCTGGGCACCCCGGCCTTGGCGGGCACGAACATCGCGCTCACCGACAGCATCCCGCTGGCCGTGCTGGCGCTCAAGCCGTTCCGGGCGCTGCTGCAGCCGGGCGCGTCGGCATCGCAGGCCTGGCTCGCCCTAGCCTACATGCTGCAGCCCGCGGCGGCCGTGTTCGCGCTGCGCAGCACGGGAGAGCGGCGGCTGGGGCCGGCCATCGCGGTGGCTGTGTTGTCCGTGAGCATGCCGACCCTGCTGCGGCGCTACGGCCACATGGCGCTCTGCAGCCACGCCGCGATCCTGCTGGGCTTGGGGTTGTATTTCCGGCTGGTGGCTGGCCGGCGCTGCTGGCCAGCGGCCGTGCTGCTGATGCTGGGCTGCTTGCTGATCCATCCATACATCCTCGCCGTCACGTCGGCTGTGCTGGCAGCCGCGCCGCTGACGCTGCTGCTGCGGGGAGACCGGCGATGGCTCCGCGCCGCGGCCGGGTTCGGCACTGGCCTTGCGGCGTGCGGCGGGGCGGCCTGGCTGCTCGGCATGGGCGGCAGTTCGCCGGCGGCGGGCTTCGGCCTTTTCTCGATGAACCTGCTGGGGCCGCTGCTGCCCAGCTGGTCGTCGCTGTTCCCCGATTGGGCCTACGACATGACGGGCGGGCAGGAGTTCGAGGGCTACCAGTATCTCGGCGCCGGGCTGCTGCTGCTGGTGGCCAGCCTGGCGTTGGCGGCGCGCGCGCGGATGGCGTGGCGTCGCCATGCCGGATTGTGGCTGGTGCTGCTGGGGCTGACCGGGTTCGCGCTGTCCAACGTGGGATATGCCGGGCCCGTCCGCTTGTTCCACTGGCGGCCAGTGCCGGACTGGATGGCGCAGTTCAGGGCCACTTCGCGGTTCTTCTGGCCGGTGGCCTACGCCGCACTCGTGCTGGGGGTGGCGACTGCCGCACGCACGCTGCCCCGCCGCTGGGGGGCCGCGCTGCTGGCTGCGGCCGTGATCCTGCAGGTGGCCGACACGGGCCAGCTGCGGGCGGGACTCCGCCGGTACTCAGCAGCCGGCGACCCATGGGCGATCGACGTGGCCGCCTTCCGCCCCGTGTTCGCGCAGCACCGCCAGCTGACGCTGTGGCCGAAATTTGGTTGCGGCGCGGCGCAAAGCCGGCCGGTCGATATCCAGGTGATGCTGCTCGCGTCCGAGACGCTGATGCAGGCCAACACGATGGCGACGGCGCGCGACCAGGCTGCGCCGGATTGCGACCCGGCGCGGACGCTCGGTCAGCCGCTGCAGCCGGGCGAGCTGCGCGTGCTGCTGCGCCGGGGCGATGCGTTCCGGGTGCCCGGCGTGGAGCAACGCTGCCGGAGCGCCGGGCCGTTGACCCTGTGCTCCGCCGACGATGCAGCCTTGGCGGGGTTGCCCATGATGAGCATCCCCAATTTGCCGTCTGGGCAGAGTGTCGGGGGCGCCGACGCGGTGTTCCACGACACCCTGGGCGAGGGCTGGGACGACACGGGCGGCCCGGCGTGGAGCGTGGGCCAGGTGGCGGTGCTGCAAATACGCCGCCCGACCGGGCCAGCCGTGCTGCGGTTGGACCTTGCAGGTTTCGCGCCGTCCCCCGGGGGCGAGCAAGTGGTCTCCGTCACGGTGGCCGGCCAGCCGATGGCTGAGTGGCGCATTCCTGACCTGGCTTTCACCACGCGCAGCCTGACCCTGCCGGCAGGTGGGCCGCAGACCAGTGTGGTGAGCCTGGCGATCCGGCAGCCCGCCCGGCCGTTCGACCGTGGGATGAGCGCCGACTCGCGGACGCTGGGTGTGCTGCTGCGCTCGCTGCAGCTCGACGCGGCCCAGCCTGGATGAGCCGCTCAGACCACCGCGGTCGGCAACGGCTCGCCCGCGAAGAACGCATTCAGGTTGTCCAGCATCAGCAGGCCCATGGCGCGCCGGGTCTCGTCCGTGGCGCTGGCGATGTGCGGGGTGAGCAGCACGTTGTCCATGCCCAGCAGCGCGGCGGGCACGTGCGGCTCGTCGGCGAACACGTCCAGCGCCGCAGCGCCCAGCGTGCCGGCCTGCAACGCCGCCACCAGGGCCGGCTCGTCCACGACGGAGCCGCGGGCGATGTTGACCAGCACGCCCTGCGGCCCGAGCGCGTCCAGCACGGCGCGGTCCACGATCCCCTTCGTGGCCGTGGAGGCTGCGGCGCAGACCACCAGCACGTCCGACCGTTGCGCCAACTGCAGCACGGTCGGGTCGAACAGGTAGGGCACATCCTTGATCGCCGGGCCGGTGTAGCGGATGGTTCCCTCGAACGCGGCAAGCCGGCGGGCAACGGCCTGGCCGATGCGGCCCATGCCCAGGATGCCGAACCGCTTGCCGCTGACCTTGCGGCTGAGCGGCATGTCGCCCCCGGGCCAGCGGCCGGCGGCCACGTGGGCGTGGGCCAGGTGCAGCCGCCGCATAACGCCGATCAGCAGACCCACCGCCAGGTCCGCCACGTCGTCCGTCAGCACGTCCGGCGTGTTGGTGACGCGGATGCCGCGGCTGCGGGCGGCGTCCAGGTCCACCTTGTCGTAGCCCACCCCGTTGATCGCCACGATCTTGAGGTTGGGCAGCCGCTCCATCAGCCCGGCCGGCACCCCGGCGTGGCCGCCGGTGACCAGCCCGTCCACCTCCGCCTCGTGCCCGGCAAGCCAGCCGTCCGCGTGCTGGTGGACGGCATGGGCTTGGTTCAGTGCGGTTTGGATGTCCGGGCGGAGCGGGGAGAGCTGGAGCAGGGTCGGCATGGTGCGGCTTTCCTCGTGCGTGGCTCAGTTACCTAATTTCACGTTACAAACTGTCTGGTCCAGAGCCATCATGGCACCCATGCGCACCTGCCTGGCCGCCGCCGTGCTCGCCCTGTTCGGCTCGTTCCCCGCTTGGGCGGATGACGCGCCGGTGAGGCTGGCCTACTCCGCCTATGCCGACGGCCTGAACGTCATGAACATGCAGGCCAGCCTGGCGATGTCGCCGGAGAGCTATCGGCTGCAAGTGTCCTACCATCTGACGGGCATGGTCGGCCTGCTGGTCCATGCGGACGCCACCACGACGGTGGACGGGCGTTTCCATGGCGAGGCGGCGGAGCCCCGGGAGCTGTTCAGCGCCGGGCACATGCACGGCGAGCCGCGGGTGACGCAGATCGACTGGCAGAACGGCAAGCCGGTCCTGAGCCAGCTCGTGCCGCCGGTGGACGAGGAGCGGGACCCGGTGCCTGTGGAGCAGCAGCTGCACACCATCGACTCGCTGAGCGCCATGGCGGCGTTGCTGCGCCGCTTGTCGGACACCGGCAGGTGCGAGGGGGGAGCCACCACCTTCGACGGCCGCCGCCTGTCGCAGATCGACGTGCGCACGGTGGGCGAGGAGGTGCTGAAGCCGACCGGCCGCTCCTCGTTCCAGGGGGCCGCGCTGCGCTGCGACTTCGAGGGGCGCCAGTTGGCCGGCTTCATCCACGACGCGGACGAGGCGGTGCTGCGCCGGCCGCAGCGCGGCTCCGCCTGGTTCGCCCGCCTCGCGCCGGGTTCGCCGCTGGTGCCGGTGCGGATCACCTTCGAGACCCGGCAGTTCGGGGCGGCGACGCTGTACCTGACGGTGCCGCCGTCCTGAAGCGGCGGGTCAGGCAGGAGCGTCGAGGGCGAGGCTCGCCGTGGTGCCCTCGTGCGCCAGCCGGCCCCGTCCCGTCCCTTGCTCGCGGCACAACCTGACATATTCGACGGCTTGGCGGCTTTCGAAGAACTCGACCAGGGCCGCCTCGCCCTCCGCGACGACCCCGCGCCCCAGCCGCAGCACGGCCGCCGCGACGTTGCCGCTGTCGGCCAGGCAGACCAAGTCCGCCCCCGCCGCCAGCGCCTCGTAGGCGGCATAGGAAAAGGTTTCGGGCCAGGGCGACAGCGCCGCAACCAAGTCGATCTCCAGCTCGGCCAAGGCCTCCGTCATGGCGTCCGGCCGCTCCGGGGAGGTCGAGACCTGGTGGCAGTTCATGCCCGGCAGGTCGCGCACCGCCTCGCCGCTGCCCAGGTGGAAGAAGCGGTATGCCCCGGTGTGGCAGGTGCGCGCGATCAGCTCCCGCCACAGCGGCCAGCCCTTCTGCGGGCGGGGATAGCCGATGAAGGCGACGCGGACCGGCGCCCCAGCCGAACGCGTGGGCGCGGGCGCCGGGTCGGCTTGCAGGGTGCAGTGCGGGTGCGCTTGCGCCGTGGCGAAGGGTAGCCCGGCATGGGCCAGCCAGAGCGACAGCGCGGCCTGCGAGGGGGCCGCGACGTGGAACGGCACCGCTTGGAACAGGTGGTGAACCTGGCCGGCATGGGCCTCCCGCCGGCTGCCATGGACGCAGACCCGGCAGGCCATGCTGCCCGCCGGCGGCGCGTGGCAGAACGCGGCGTCGTTGCGCAGCAGGGTGTAGCCGACGCACACGGAGGAGTAGTCGTGCACCCAGAACACGGCGCGGGTGGCCAGGCTGGCGCGGTGCAGCCCCACCAGGTCGGCGATGCTGTGGCCCAGCAGGCAGTGCAGGACGAACCAGCGCTGCTCGCCGGGGCGCGGCGGGATGCGGCGGAGCGCGGCGGCCAGGTCGCCACCGCTGGCCACTCCGATGAAGCGACCATTCAGCACGAGGTTCAGCAGCAAGTCCGCGGCGCCGGGGTCGGCGAGGCGGAGCAGGGGGGTGAACGGGGAGACGTTGAGGTAGGCCAGGTTCTGCCGCGCGAACTTCGCCTGCTCATCGGCGATGAAGAGCTGGATGCCGCCGGTGACACGGATGTAGCAGTCGTGCCCGGCGGAGATGACCAGCCCACACGCTGCCTCAGCCGCAGGGCGCAGCAGCGCCGCCAGCCGGACGCGGGTCAGCGTCCCGGCCTGCTCCGGCCTGGTGTAGGCCGCCGTGATGACGTCCGGATCGACCGCTGCCTCGATAGTCTGGCGCCGGGCTCCGCCGGGGCGGCTTGGGTTGCGCCCTTCGGAGCGGCCATGCGCCAGGTAGTGCCAGAACGGGTTGATCCCGTGCTCGGCCACGTCGCGGTTGGCGTCGAGGTAGTAGCGGGTGTCGAACCACGCTGCGGGATTGCGACCTTCCGCCCAGCCATGGGCGCAGTAATGGCGGACCGGGTCGATCCCGGCGCGCCGGATGTCGTCGTACATCCCGAAATAGAACCCGGCGTCCAATTGCCCGGCGATGGTCGCCTCGACGGGATCGTCGTAGCTGGATGCCAGGGCGGCCTGGGCAGCGTCGGGCTGCGGCAAGTCCGCGTGCGGAGTTTGTGTCCCGAACAGCATGTCGGGGGGGAAGCGAGTGGACTGGAGCGCGCCCGCATTCCCGGTTGCGGCCATCGTCGCGGCGGGGGCATGACTGGTCCGACTTCGCAACATCCGACCGCCAAGCTACGGTGCAGGGCACTTCGCGGCAAGGCGTCGAGCCAGATTTGCCGCTGGTCGTGCAGCCAGGCCCGGGAGTGCAAGCGGGCCCGGTCATACGCAGGATTGTCTGCCGCGTTGCAATGCAATAACGGTGGGGAGAATGGCTTGCCCAGGTTGGGACAACGTTAGATGGAACGCATATGATAGCTGAATCGATGCGGTCGCCAATCAATTGCCAGCTCGACTCGGTGGAGGAGGGGGTGATCGTCGGCTGGGCGCACGATCCGAACAGCCGTTCGCAGCCGGCGCGGTTCTACGTGCTGGTGGACGGCCAGCAGACGGCGGAAGTGGTGTGCGACGGCTTGCGCCCGGACGTGGCCAACACCGGTTCGGCGCCCGAGGCCGTCGGCTACAGCGTGAAGCTTCCGTTGCAGGCGCTGGACGGCGAGCCGCATCGCGTGGAGTTCCGCGACACCCGGCGCATGCCGATGGTTATCCGCTCCCAAGGCAACACGGCGGACTCGTTCGACTACAGCTACAAGTGGCGTCCCCAGGTGCAGAGCCATGTCGATGGTCTGCGCGGCAGCGGGCTGGAAGGCTGGGTGCTGCGGTCCAGCTACGAGACCGGCAGGCTCGACGGCAACTGCATGGTCCGGATCGCCTGCGACGGCATCACCATCGGCCATGTCCGCGCCAACCGCGTGCGCACCGATGTCGGCCGCCTGCTGAACGGCTCCGCCTATTGCGGCTTCCGCTTCGTGCTGCCGCCCTCCATGCGGCGGGGCCGCAAGCAGAGCTACCGCTTCTACCTGATGCCCGACAACGAGGAGCTGGAGAAAAGCCCCCTCGTCGTCAGCTTGATCTCCGACGAGGCGGAGGCCCAATTGGTCGAGCTGTCGGACGAGATCAACTACATGCACGTCCGGCTGACGCGGCTTAGGCGCAACCTGCTGAGTCTGATCCCGCAGAAGACCTACCTGCTGGCGGACTACTCCGAGTGGTTTCCCGAATACGCAGCTCTGCTGAAGGCCCGCGTGCTGGCGGATCGAGACCCTGGCGCCCGCTCGCCGCTGATCAGCGTCGTGTGCCCGGTATACCGCCCCAAGCTGGACGAGTTCCGTGCGGCGGTGGACTCGGTCATCGCCCAGACCTACGAGAACTGGGAGCTGATCCTGGTTGACGACGGCAGCGAGAACGCTGCCCTCACCGCCTGCATCGAGGAATACGCCGCCTGCGACGCGCGCGTCGTCGTCCGTCCCATGGTCAAGAATGGCGGCATCAGCCGCTCAACCAATCTTGGCCTGAAGGTGGCGAAGGGCGAATGGATCGCTTTCTTCGACCATGACGACCTGCTCGCCGAAACGGCGCTGGAAGTGATGCTGCGCGCGGCCCAGGCGAGAGGCGCCAAGCTGCTCTACTCGGACGAGGACAAGGTCGATGCAGCCGGCAGCTTCACCACGCCCGCGTTCAAGCCCGACTGGAACCATCGGCTGCTGCTGGGGGTGAACTACGTCTGCCACCTGCTGTTCGTCGAGCGCGGCGCACTGGAGCGGGCCGGCCCGCTCGACAGCCAGTATGACGGCGCGCAGGACCATGACCTGATCCTGCGGTTGTCTGAGCACGTGCCGCCGCACGAGATATTCCATGTGCCGGAAGTCCTGTACCACTGGCGCATCACGGAGAACTCGACCGCGTCGGACACCAGCGCCAAGCCTTACGCGCTCAACGCCGGGATCGCCGCCGTGCGCGACCACCTCCAACGCATCGGACGGCCGGCGACGGTGTCCAACATCCGGGACAGCACGCTCTACCGCCAGGAGTGGCTGATCGACTGGGAGCCGTCCGTCGAGGTGATCATCCCGTTCAAGGACCAGGTGCCCACGACCCGCCGCTGCCTGCGCACCCTGCTCACCAGGACGCTGTACGAGAACATGCGCATCACCCTGGTGGACAACTGGTCCACCAGCGACGAGGCGGTCGCTTTCTGCACCGAGGCGGCGCTGCTCCCCAGGGTGCGCGTCATGCGCGTCGAGGAGCCGTTCAACTATTCCCGGCTGAACAACCTGGCCGCTAGCCGCTCCACCGCGGACTTCCTGGTGCTGATGAACAACGACGTGTTCGTGGGCGACGCGGACTGGCTGCGGGTTTGTGTCAACGAGGCGCTGACTGACCCGGCGGTCGCCATGGTCGGCGGCAAGTTCCTCTACCCGTCGCGCACCGTCCAGCACGGCGGCATCATCATGGGGCTGGGCGGGGTCGCGGGCCATCTGGGCGTCGGCTTGCAGGAGAACGATCACGGCTTCGGCGGGCGGCTGCTGTTCGCCCAGGAATATTCCGGCGTCACCGCCGCTGCGGTGCTGGTCCGCGCCCGGGTGTTCCACGAAGTGGGCGGCCTGGACGAGAAGAACCTGCCGGTCGCGTTCAACGACGTGGATTTCTGCCTGAAAGTCCGGGCGGCCGGCTACAAGGTCATCTGGACGCCCGACTTCATCGCCGAACATCATGAGTCGCTCAGCCGCGGTGACGACGAGCGGCCGGCGCAGGAAGCTCGTTTCTTCCACGAAGCTGAAACCATGAAGGAACGGTGGGATGGCAGGCTCGTCCTGGACCCGTTCTACAACAAGAACTTCAGCTTGGAGCGCGCGCCGTTCACCGAGTTGCTGCCGCCGGAGGAGGCGGTCGCCATCGACTGGGTCAAGCTGGCTGAGCCGCCCTCCACCCGCGTTGATCCGATGCAGCCGGCGTATCTCGGGCCCAAGGAGCCCGTCGCGTCCACCAAGGCGGTCATGCCACCGGCTTCGGGCAAGGGCGGCATGGCCGCCCCGGGGCGCCAGGCCGTAAAGCGCGGCGCGGCCAAGCCGGCCGAGCCGCCGCGGGGCAGGGTCGGCCGGGAACAACCTGATGCTGCCGGGCCTTCGCCCATCCGCAAGTTGCGCGCGGCAGCCCATGCTCCCGTGGCCGATGCAAAGCCTCGCAGCACTGAGAAGCGCGGCAACGACTGACTTGTCCGGCAAGCCTTTCGTGTTGAGGCGTTCTGCTGCCTGCTTGCTGCTTGCGGCCCTGCTGGGCGGCTATTCCGCCGCGTCTGCGAATGCCAATGGCCCCGAGGACAAGACCGTGTTCATCGGTAGCGTCGGTCCGGGTTACGCCACCCTGGCGGACCCGGCCGTGAGCGCAGCCATGCTGAAAACCGGCAGGATCGGGCTGTACCAGCACGCCAACGGCAATGCCGGTCTCACAATCGCTCAACGCTCGGCGTTGTGGGCGACCTGGAACGGCCAGGATACGACAGCGGACGGCACCGTTGCGGAGGTGGGCGGCAGTGCCATCGAGGCGCCCGGCTATCTCCAATTTTTCGGCGGCCGCTACCCTGCCGAAGTCAATATAAATGCGCTGGCATCCGACGACGGGATGGAGTCCTACAGCTCCACTGCGGGTGAGACAGAACCCGGCCACGTGTATGGCGACTACGTCAGCGCCGCCGGGCTGGCGAGGCTGGAACGGCAGATCTGCGGCGCCGTGCGGCACGGCGCGCACAGCGTGGCTGTCGTCATGACGCCCAACGGCGGCGGCGAGGACCTGGCGGACGGGTTCGCCGCGTCGCCGTTCTGGGCGAACGTCCGCATGGCGGCGCTGTTCGGCGGCGGCATCGGCCTGGACGTGCCACCGACTTACTGGGTGCTGCGGGGCGCCGGCTACCAGGCGCAGGTGGCGCGGATGGTCGCGTGGGCGAACGCGAACGGCCTACGCAGCAGCCTCATCGTCTCGCCCTATGCCGAGAAGCCGGATGCGGCCGGCCATAGCGGCGCGTGCGGCTACGATCCCGCCTTTATGCAGAACACCCGTCGCCTGGTGGCGGACCTGGCGAATGCGGGCGCGCTGCCGACGCAGTGGGCGGTGGAGAATTACGGTGCCGCCGGCCCAGGCTGCGGCTCGGAGAACGACGTGGCGGGACCCGGCGTGGCGGGCGATCCCGGCAGCCTCGACACGGTGGCTCTCTCGCTGGCCAGTTCCACGCTGGTTTCCCGCTCGCCGGCCATGCCGCAGCAGGCGCTCGCGAGTTGCAGCTCCAGGTAAAGGAGCGCGGGACACAGGCTGGACCGCTGCATCGAAGCTTGAGGCAGCTTGCCAGCACTTGCTTGCACAGTCGCGCAAAGCCTCTTGGTCGGTCCATGCAGCCTGCATAGATATGTGTTAACAAACAGTACCGGTCACGGTCCAGTGTAGTTTATACTATGTTTACACAGTATAAATCGTTGGAACACTTAGAATATTTAACCCATCTTTCAATCCTGCTGAATATGGTCACCCCCGAGTTCATTGGGGTTGTCATGATCGACGTATTTGTTGGCGGCGTACAGGGATTCAACACCTTTGCTTCAGCGACTGCTACGGCCACCTTGCGCGCTACTGGCCGCGTGGGTCTGTACGCTCACGCCAACGCGGTTCAGCAGGTGTATGACACTGGAGCCTTGTCCGGCATCGTCTCGGCGTTCTCTGGGGATGGCAGCGGCTTTGCTGAGCTTCCATTCGAGACCGACGCATCGAACTGGTTCAGCGGCTACTATAACCAGGTCGATATCGATAACCACCTCACGCCTGCCATCGCTGGCGTCGTTATTTCTTCCTACACGGTCGATTACAGTTCGTGGAGCGCGTATGTCCAAGCCGCCGCGGCGGTCGGCATCGTCCACGTCACTCCGATCTTCTCGCCCAACGATGCGTCCGACCCGCTCGGCAACTTCGCGACGCTGCCCGCCTATGCGAGCATGCGCGCGGCCGCTTTGCTCGGCGGCGGCATCACGCTCGACAGCCCGCCCAGCTACTCGCTCGCCCGCGGCGCGTCCTATCTCAGCACGATCGAGAGCGAGATCACCTGGGCCAACGCCAACCACATCACGAGCACCGTTATCCTGTCGCCGACCGCCGCCGACTTCGATAGCAGCTTTCGCGAGAGCACGGCGCAATTCATCGCCCAACTGGCCGCCAACGGCGCTTTGCCGGACAACTGGGCGGTCGAAACCTATGCCACCGACGGCACCACGGTGATCGGCAGCGAAACCGATCCCGAGTCCGTCGCCGGCGTGGCGCTCTGGGTCGCGCAGAACGCGGACACGCAGGGATCGATCCCGAATGCTGCAACCTCGCTGACCTGGACCGCGCCGGTCCACGTCGAAGTGGGTGGGGCGTCTGCGCTGTCGATCAACGACACTGGCGGACAGGCCTACGTCGTGGGCGGGTCGGGAGGCCTGTCGCTCAACTCCTCCGGCGCCTCCGACCAGGTCTGGACCGCGAGCGGCTCGGCCAACACGGTGACTGTGGGCGCATCCGCGACGGTCAGCAGTCTGGGCCAGGACACCATCACGGCGGGCGCCAACGCCACTGTCATGGTGGCCGGGTCAGCGGGGGTGACGACTGGCGCCAATTCGACCGTGACAGTGAGCGGCGTGGCCACGATCACGGGCGGTTCTGGCTCCAACGACTACGTGGTGAGCGGGACGGCGGTGGTGAACAGCCAGTCTTCCGGCACCGACCTGATCCAGGCGCAATCCGGCGCCACGGTGACCGCCAACGTGACGGGGTCGTGGTTCAACCTGGTGGACAGCGGCGCCATGGTGCACGTGCACGAGACCGGCGGCGGCGACAACGCCTCGCTTGACGTGGCTGCCGGGGGC
>CAXTJU010000074.1:0-15572 GCA_964244655.1 uncultured Acetobacteraceae bacterium
AGTTCAGTACCTCGACGGTGACGCTCACCGGTTCTGTCAGCCCTCGCGCCAATGATGGCAGCGGGCGGAATATCGGGATGAGCTGCGTGTGCTGTGGGTCTGCCGCCGTGACGGAGCGGCGAGAGGTGACGCCTCGCGGCTACCGGCGGTTCCGCTGCCGGACCTGCGGGCGGCAGTTCAACGAGCGCAGCGCGGGCGTGCTGAACCGGACCTGTCTGCCCAGCGACGCCATCGCCTTCGTGGGACTCTGCCGGCTTCGCTACCGGCTGACCTTGCGGGACCTGAGCGAGATTATGGCGCTGCGCGGGATGGAGGTGAGCCACGAAGCCGTTCGCGACTGGGAGGCGAAGCTGCTGCCGGTGATGGGTGACGTGCTGCGCAAGCGCCGGAACGGCACGCGGCGCGGCTCCGGCACCAGCTGGCATGTCGACGAGACTTACCTGAAGGTCCGTGGCCGCTGGATCTACCTCTACTGGGCGATCGACCGGAACGGGAACCTGATCGACGCCATGCTGAGCGAGACGCGCGACATGCAGATCGCCATGACCTTCTTCCGCTCGGCGCGGGCGACTATGGGCTTCCGTCCTGACCGGGTGATGACGGACGGCCATGGCCCCTACCCGAGAGCGATCCGCACCGTGCTGGGCAAGGCGGTCCGGCACCGGACCAGCGCCTACCTGAACAACTGCCTCGAACAGGACCATCGTGGCATCAAGGGCAGGATCCGGTGTATGCGCGGCTTCAAGAACCACGATGCCGCCCACCGCTTCTGCAGGAAGCACGGCGAACTCCGAGATCTCCTCCGTCCCCGCCGTCGTCACAACCAGGTCGCCTCCGCCTCCCTCCGCCGCTTCCGCTTCGCAAGAGGCGCGCGCGTTGCACTCGGGATCATGCAAGACGCTTGACCCAGCAAGTTCCTATGAGGAACAACTGAAAATCAGGCGCGAGTGCCGACAAAACCCGCAAAAGCTGAAAGCCGCCAAAGCCAAGCTTGACGAAGACGCCGCCACGTAGCCCAATTTCATTCGCTCGCGACACGCGCTGCTACCCGGCTGGGATCATCGAAACTCCCGGCTGGCTTCGATCGGAACAGGTAGCTGGTTTCGCTCGGAGTCGCCGGCTGCAATCGTTGAAATGCGCATCTCATGGTCGGCGTCGTCTCGGCCCTCTCGCTCGGCACGGCGCTGGACCGTGGTGGGACAATGACGGACACCTCGGCATAATGCGCGGCAGCCTGGCTACAGACGCTGTCCTGATCGTATGCACCCTCGGCGATGCCTGAAGCGGCCAAACCCTCTACGTGATCGAGCAAAGGTCCAACCTGCAAGGCATCGTCCACGTCGCCGGTGGTCAGCATTGCCGCCGCGATCTGCCCGGTGTCGGCACCCAGGGCGAGGTGCAGCTTGCGCCACGACCGCCGTGTTTTGAGCTATGTCCGCTTTGCTTAAGAACAAACTAATATGGCGTAATGCGTCCGCCTCCTGGTTCTTGCAACAGAGTCCCACGAAGGCGATGGCGTCGCTGGGCAGACAGGTCCGGTTCAGCACGCCCGCGCTGCGCTCGTTGAACTGCCGCCCGCAGGTCCGGCAGCGGAACCGCCGGTAGCCGCGAGGCGTCACCTCTCGCCGCTCCGTCACGGCGGCAGACCCACAGCACACGCAGCTCATCCCGATATTCCGCCCGCTGCCATCACTGCTGACGCTACGTCAGCCTCCCGGCTGCCACCAAATCCGTCATTGGCGCGAGGGCTGACAGAACCAGGACGTCAGCTCACCGCGTCGCCAAAGCCCGGCCTCGCAGGCGAGCCAGTTCATCACCCGGTAACACTGCTTCGGAACGCGATGACGACGGGCAGCGTTTTGCCTGGAAGGCATCCCCGCGACGGAGCCGAGTCAAGGGTCTAAGGCCGCCGGCTGCCTCCATGCACCAACGCCCGGTCGCGGGACAACGGAGTGAAATCAATGGTGTGCACAATCGAACTGGTTTAGCGTTGTCTGCAAGACACCCACGCACAGGTCTCATGACCTGTCACCAACGGGTCGGCTTGGGGTTGCGCTCCTCAAAGCCGATCTGGTGCCAGTAAGGATAAGCGGGCGTGCGGCGGCTCGAGGCATCAAGCCGCTCGATCTGCTCGGGTGCCAGGGTCCAGCCGACCGCGCCGAGATTGGCACGGAGCTGCTCCTCGTTACGCGCGCCGACCACTAGGTTGGCGACCGTAGGGCGCGCGAGCAACCAGTTAAGGGCCACTTGCGGGATCGTCTTCCCCGTCTCGTCGGCGACCGCCGCCAGAACCTCAACGACGTCGTACAGGTACTCGTCATCGACCTCGGGTCCGCCAACCGAGCCGCCTGCGGCGATGCGGCCGCTCGTGTTCGGCTGGCCGCGTCGGATCTTGCCAGTCAGGCGGCCCCAGCCGAGCGGGCTCCACACCATCAAGCCCACACCCTGATCGAGCCCGAGCGGCATCAGCTCCCACTCGTAGTCGCGTCCAACCAGCGAGTAGTAGCCTTGGTAGGCGACATAGCGGGCCAGGCCATGGCGCTCGGACGTGGCCAGCGACTTCATCAGCTGCCAGCCGGAGAAGTTGGACGCGCCGATGTAGCCGATTTTGCCCGCAGTCACGAGGTCGTCGAGCGCGCGCAGCGTCTCATCCACCGGCGTCGCCGCGTCGAACGCGTGCATGAAGTAGAGGTCGATATGGTCGGTTCCGAGGCGCTTCAGGCTCGCCTCGCAGGCGCGGACCAAGTGAAAGCGCGAGGAGCCGACATCGTTGGCTCCCGTGCCGTTGCGGAAGGTCGCCTTGGTGGCGATCAGCGCCGAGTCGCGCCTGCCCTTCAGCGCCGCGCCCAGGATCTCCTCAGACGCGCCGTCCGAGTAGATGTCGGCCGTGTCGAAGAAATTCAAGCCGGCGTCGAGGCAGATGTCGACCAGCCGCTCTGCCTCGTCCACATCGGTCTGGCCCCAACGCTTGAAGAACTCATTGCTGCCGCCGAAGGTGCCTGTGCCGAGGCTCAAGGCCGGAACCTTGAGGCCAGACCTGCCGAGTTGCCGATATTCCATATCTTTCATCCTCGTTCGTTAATGTGTCGCCAGGGCGGTCCCTGGACGTGGTGTAGCAAGCGGTCATCGCGGTGAACCTGGGTAGGGCTAGATTGCGACACGATGGCCGATCAAGAGACTGTCCTGCGCGAGCTGCTGGCGAAAGGCACGCATGCGAGTGTGCTGCGCGACCAGCAGAGCACCGGCCAACGGATCCGTGCAACGCAATCTCGTGTAGGCGCACTTCTGACCCACAGCGTCGCCTATTTACGAGCATTCTCAACGGGCACTCACCGTTTCAATACAAACCTGGCCCGCAACAGCCGGCGTTCGATCCGCTCCTGCTGCATGATTTTCAGCCGGCGCCAAGACGCACGCGCCAGCAATGGCGCATAAGCGTTCTGCGGCAACCGTGCCAAGCGCTGCCGCAACTGGCTCGACCGGTTGAAGTAATCCCGCCACGAACCGCCATACCGCAGCAGAGAGGCAAGGTAGCGTGGCGGATCAAGCACGGGATGGACAAACACCGCGCCTCCTAACTGCGCGATGTCTTCCTCCAAGAAGGGTGGAAACCAATCATACGCTCGGTCGTCACCAAACTCCCCGAGCGGCGCGAAGACATAACCTGCGCGTGCAATCTCGGTCGCCACGAAGGCTTCGCTGAGCGG
The DNA here is from genome assembly GCA_964244655.1 of uncultured Acetobacteraceae bacterium. GTDB lineage: Bacteria > Pseudomonadota > Alphaproteobacteria > Acetobacterales > Acetobacteraceae > LMUY01. Next base: position 3,708 of record CAXTJU010000074.1, read on the forward strand.
CCACCAGCGCACTAAACGGTCGCCCCCCATGGCCAGCCGACGCGCGAACAGCAGCTGAAGCGCGCGGTTGGACAGGAGGCACACACAGTTCAGCGTCGCGTGAAGCTCGGCCTCCGTGTAGGTCTGCCGCGCGTAGGGCCACCAGAACCAACCGTTCAACGGTGCATCGATCGGCGCGGCGACAAAATCCAAGCCTCGTGCGGCGGCGACGCGGATCATCGGCGCAAGCGGTTGGCCGACCAGGCTGTCGTATTCGACAAAGACGTAGAAGTCGTAGCCGGGATGCTGCCTATAGAATGCATATTGCGGGTAGTCGTTGTTCCACCAGATCAGCGATCCTTTCTCGAAACGGTTTGCCAGCCCTATCGCCAACAGGCTGGCATCCGTGGTGACCAGGATGCGATCGTGGTGGATGGGTCCGACCGGGCCGTTTGTCTCGTCGACGGAAATGAACAGGTCACCTCCCTCCGACACCTCACGGTAGCGCTGGACTTGACGGCCGATAAAGGCGTCCCATTGGTATGTTCGCACAACGACCGCGAAAGACGGCCGGTTTGAGGCGGCTAGTTGCGTGTCGTCATGGCTGAGCACACGATCTTCAACGGCGTCGGTGGTCATGTCAGCTGAGCACACTTGCGTCGCCCGCTTGACGGCTGGTGACTTGTCACACTAGGTTTTGCCCTGTTCGAAGCAGCTACTTTGCAGCCACAGGCTGAAGCACTCCGCTACACCATTAGGGTGGGTCAAATCCAGTGCGACAAGGCGCCGTGCCGACCGACCGGGCCGCCGATTAGACAAGGCCCGCCTGTGCGGCGGCGCTGCCAGACGCCGAGGCGCCCCAGGCAATCGGGCAAGGCGCCACGACCGACGGTTCCAAGGCAACAACCTCACGCTCCAGAGTTCGGATCGTGGCAGACAGGCAGGATACCACCTCGTCGACATCAGCAAACGTCATGTCATCGTAGATCGGCAGGCTGATGATCCGCGCGCCGATGTCGTCCGTCACGTTCAGCCTGCCCATCTTGCTGCAGCTCGCGAGAAAAGGCTGCTGCGCCAGGTGAGGGCTGAAGTAAGTCGCCGTGCCGATACCTTGGGTTGCCAACCAGGATTGCACCTTGCCGCGAAATGGCGCGAGTGATCTCGGCAACAATACCGAGGCGAACTGATGGGCTTGCACCGCGCAGCCCAGGAGGGGCAGTTCTGGAGCGGGCGGGCCGGCGATGCGCTGGAAGACCAGCTCCGGCAGGCCTGCCCGGTAGCGGTTCAGCAGCGCGCCGCGGACTTCGATGACGGCGTCGTACCCGCCTAGCCGCAGCTGGGCCAGGAGCGCGCCGACCTCGCTCAGCTTGGCATTCAGCCCAGGCATGGTCGCGATACGCGGCTGGCCAAAACCGAAGTTGGCCATTGCCCGCAGCCGTTCAATCGCGCCAGGGTCGGCGCTGTAGATGACTCCGCCTTCCCCGGTGGCGAATGATTTAGTTGCATGCATCGAAAACACGATCGCGCCGGAGAAGCCGGTGCCGAATCCCACCCCAGCGGCTGACCGGGTGCCGAGGGAGGCTGCGGCATCGACGACCACGGGAACTCCATGCTTGGCCTGGAGCAACTCGTAACGGGCAAGGTCGATGTCGGCGCCGAACGTGGCGTAAGGCATTACGACCGCGATCTCGCCGCGATGGCGCTGCAGCAGGCGCTCTTCGGCTGCGGCGTCGGACACCCAGGTCTACGGATCGATGTCGCAGAGCAGCGGCGTCAGCCCGCACCACAGGGCGGCCTGGGCGGTGGCGGCAAAAGTGAAGGACGGCATCAGCGCGTATCTCTGGCGCGGCTTCTGGCCCTCGGTCGCGTTGCGAATGGCCAGCATTAGCCCGATGGTCGCGTTGCACACGGTCACGCAGCCGCCCGTGCCGCCGAACATGCGCTCGGTCAGATCCTCTTCGAACCGGGTGTTGACTGGGCCGAAATTACTGAAAATGCCGTGGTCTTCGATGCTGCGCAGCGCGTCTGCCGCCTCGCTCAAGCGCGGTGGACGGGGCCGGATCAAGGGGATCGTCATGGCGCCCTCATGCTGGCGGCCCGTGCTGGCGCTAAAGACGGTAACGCAGTGGGCGGTGTCCAAGCTGGGGACACGGACGGCGCGTTAAGCGCCCGAGCGGGCGTAGGCTGGTCGAGAACTGCGTCCACGATCATCAGGCCCACCTCGTTCTGCCACAGCCACAAACCGTTTGCCTGGCCGGAGAAACTTGGCTCGCCACCCAAGACTCCGCGCGGCACGAAGCCCGCCGCGAGCCCAATGCCGAACAAGCCCCGTATCGGCGCACCTTGAGCGTCCAAGATGCGGCATTGCCCGTCCACCAGCGGCGCCTGCGCCCCCTTGGCGGCATGAAGCTCGATCTGGTGGCCTGTGAGGTCGAAGACAGGCAGCGCGCGCGGACGATAGCCCAGGGCTGCAACAACCAGGTCGGCACGGTCCAACACGGCAATCGCCTGCGGGTCCACGCGCTGCAGCCGGTGCAGCACCAGACGCGGCTCGGGCGGGCGGCCGCCGATGCCGCGCGCCTGCATGATCAGCTCGCGCGAGTCCAGCCGGAAGCCGGCCAAGCGGAACACTCGGTGGCTGATTGGGCAAATGTCCGCTTCGCCGAAATCCTGGTAGCCTTCGGACAGCGCTTCGGCGGCGGACGGGTAGTAGATGTGCAGCGGCCGGCGGTGGAGCAGCGTGATCGCGCCTTCGCCGAACCGCACGGAAGGCAACCGGTGCAGCAACGCATGGGCAACGGCGGCCGCGCTGGTGGAGCCACCGATGACGGCGACGCGGGGGCTGTCGACCTGCCTCAACTGTTCGGCAACCGCCTCGAGACCGCCAGGCGAAAATACATCGCCCGATTGCAACAGCTTGTGGCCATGGCATCCAGCCAGGCTAGCTCCGCCCACGGCCTCACGTGCCAGCCGGTCCTGTGGTTGATGTGCGCCAGTGGCGCACACCACGTGGCGCGATGGCATCGCTACAGTCCGGCCGTCCCTGTCCTCGGCCCAGGTCAGCCAACCCTCGGCCGTTTGGCAGACGGCTGTGGCGCGGTGTCCAGCTAGAACGGTGCAGTTTCGATGTGCGGCGACCATCCTGCCTAGCGCGTCGCCCACAAGCGACATAAACCGCCCGACCAAGGTCAGCGGCACCGGTCCGTCCCCGGCTGCGGCAACCTGCACGGCGAGCGGATGTGTGCGCAAAACGGTCAGCTCGGTGTCGCGGATGCTGCGCAAGCATTCGGCGAAGGTTGTGCCTGTGCTGTCGGAGTTGATGGCGTAATTGCCGATGCCGCCGCAGCCCAACTGATCGGACTGTTCGATGATGGTGACACCCGCGTTCAAGACATCGTCGAGCCGTCCTTGACGGTGAGCGGCGAGCAGGGGCGCCAAGCCGGCCGGGCCACCTCCGATGATCGTGAGGCGAGGATCTTGCGCAAGCCTTGACACGTCAGCTCCACCAAACGCCGCCGTGCAGCGCTTGCTCAGACTTACAAATTTCGCCTTAAAAATTGGTTACTTTACACAGCATACCGATTTACCGATTGACCGCCTCACGGTCCGCCTTCCGCATGTGCAGCACGTCGCGGCCGTCGATCTCGATAATCCCGGCATCAGGTTGAAGCAAGCCGAGAATACATTTCAGCAAGACCGACTTGCCGCTGCCGAACTCGCCGATGACAACCAGGGATCGGTCGCGTTCGACGTCAGGGTTCACGCCCGTCAACACCTTTTTCGCGCCGAATGCCATGCAAAGGCCACGAATGTGTATCTCCGGCTAGCCAGCCCCATTATCGTTCAAGTCTGGCCTTTGCTGAGTGAACTCGATCAGAGCGGCCATGTGAGGCCTTTGAGGGTCTTCAGTCGGCGCTCGAAGTTATAGGCGGCCACGAAGGTCGCAAGGTGGTTTTGAAGGTGATTATGGCTGTCGTAGTGGAAGCGCTTGACGGTTGCGTCCTTGATGGAGCGGTTCATGCGTTCGACCTGCCTCTTGGTCCACGGGTGCTTCGGCTTGGTGAGGCGATGGTCGATGTGGTTCTGGGCGCAGGCGAGTTCGAAGCTGTGCGCCCAGAGTGGTTCGCCGTGATCTAGCGCGAGGCGAATGTCTGCTGCGGCTGAGCAGACGTTGCCTGGCGTAGTGAAATGGGTGCCGTTGTCGGTCAGCACGGTATGGACCTTGTAGGGCACAGCCTGAATTAGGTGATGCAGGAAGTCGCCCGCGACGCGCCGGGTGGCCTTTTCATGCAGCTCGGTGAAGACGAACTTGGTTGTTCTGTCGATGGCAACGAAGAGACAGAGCTTGCCCTGTTCGGTGCGGACTTCGGCGATGTCGATGTGGAAGTAGCCGAGTGGATAGGTCTTGAACTTGCGCTTGTCGGGTTTGTCGCCCTCGACATCGGGCAAGCGGAAGATGCCGTGCCGTTGCACGCAGCGATGCAATGAGCAGCGCGTCAGCTACGGGATGGTGGGCTGCAGCGCACAGAGGCAATCGTCGAGCGGCAGCAGCGTATGGCGGCGGAATGCTACCACGATTGCCTCGTCCTCGATTGAGAGCACGGTGGACTTAGCATCTTTGGGGCCGGTGGGCAGATCAGCGACGGAGCTGCGCTTCTTCCATTTGGCGATGGTCTTCTGGTTGACGCCGTAGCGGACGGCCAAGGTCCTCAGGCTCGCTTGACTATGCTGCATCGCTCGACGGACTGCCTGTGTCGTTGTGGCGCATCCGTGGAGAACCTGGCCCATAGCGCTTCCTTCCATGCCGGGGAGAAGACTGCACCATCAAAGCCTGGGATCAAACATCTCCTAGCGGCTTGTTTATCGCTTGGTGACCAGTGCTGTCGTTAAGGTGCCAGAGTGGCCAGGCGGGAAAAAAGCAGATGGAGCGCGACATCGAGGTTCTGCGCCAAAGAATGCAAGCTAGGCGAAGGCGCAATGCTCTCTCCCGCAACGTGAGCAATGTGGGCTTTACCCTGCTCGGCATGGCGACAGCGGCGGCAGCCTTCTTCGGAGTTCCTTTCTAAAGAAAAGATGTGGTTCAAAGGGCGTTGTCAGGTTGATGAGCACGAACCGGCGTGGCGTGAGGTTGGACGGGCCTGCTACGCGGCGACAGTGCGGGTCACGTCTCGCCAGACCCGAAAGGCGGCGTCACGGGCATCGCGATGTTGGTGGGCGGTCAGGTGATGGCGACGGAGTTGGAAGTGGTTGTGGATGCGGGCATGAACGGACGCGAAGCGTTGGGGATGTCGCGCTGACTTGAACCGCTGCATCTGCCGCTCTCGTCGTTGCGTCGGCTGGTGCGACACCTCGGCCCAGTTGTTCAGATAGCGGCTTTGCCGGTGCTCTACGCCGGGCAGGGTCTCACGTTTAGCTGCGCCATCGCTGCGCAGCTTGTCTGTCACAATCACCCTTGGCACACACTGCAGATCCCGCAGCAGCTTGCGGAAGAACCGCTTAGCGGCCCGGGCATCGGGCCGGCTCTGGACCAGGATGTCCAGCACGTGGCCGTGTTGGTTGATTGCACGCCAAAGATGGTGCAGCTTGCCTTACACGCGGATGTGCGCGCTCTACGCGCAGATGGCGGACCGCTTCGTGCCGCCCGACCTGCGCTTTGCCGGGCACATCGCGTTCTATGGCCCGTGCTTCGCTCGGTTCGACGACAGCCGCACCACGGGAGCGCCGTTGCTGATGTTGTATGGCGCTGGAGACGAGCTGATCCAGCCCGACCGCTGCGCGCAGGTCGCGCAGGATCTTCGTGGCGGTGGCAGCATGATGGACATCGTCTCCTACCCGGGCGCGGTGCACCAATGGGACGGCGGGCTCCCCAGAATGCTGATCGGCCACAACCTGTCGGCCTGCTCGTTCCAGGTGGACCGCGACGGCCGCATCCATGCGGCCGGCAGCGGCGTGGCGATGTCCGGCCCGGTCACGCGGCGGGCCCTGCTTCTGTTGTGCGTGTCGGTCGATCCTTACCCGATTGGTCGCGACGACGCCGTGCGCGCGCAGTCCAACCGGGATTTCGGCCGCTTCCTCGCTGCCGTGTTCAGTCGGCCCAACGCAGCGCTAAGGCACTCCTGAGACGGCAGAGCCCTGTGGGGTTTACGCCGGCGCATGGTGACTCATTGCGGCTGTGACAACCAACGCTAGCCGTCGGCTATAGCGTGCACGATGGCAGCGATCTGGGCCTGATGGGTGCGGAGTGGGCGGTGGGGCGACAAAGGGTTTAAACGGCCTTGCGAAGGATAGGCGGAGTCTGAGTCCTTTGTGGCTGAATGGGAATTCCTTGCTGTTGGTCGTTGCGGGATGAGACCTTGACCGACATCAAGTCCTATCGTCAGACAGCGAACCACACCGGTGATGCCGGACGAGCAGGAGACGAAGGTGGCGCGATCCACGAAGCCGACGACCAAGACGCCGCGTTCGCCCAAGGCGACCCGTGCGAAGGCTCGAGCTGCCATCCCAACGACCGCTCCGGCTGCTGCTCACGTAGAAGCCAAGACTGCGCCGGCGGTCGCTGACGAGGCCGCCCCTGCGCCCGCTACCGGTCGCAGCAAAGCCGCCGTTGTTTCGGCTTCTCCTGCCCCCGCGACCCGGGTGCTGCCGCCGAGCAAGGGCGAGCTGCGGGCGCAGATCGAGAAGCTTGAGACGGCGAACGCCGCCCTGAAAGCGAAAAGCCGCGAGGCGAACCGCGCGGCCAAGGCTGCAGCCCGTCGCACCACCGAGCTGGAGGGACAGGTCGCGCAACTCCAGGAAGAGGTAGCCAGCGCTGTTGACCCTGCTGTTGCGACCGAGAGGCTTGAGGTGGCCAATGCCGCGCTGAAGGCGAAGGGGCGTGAGGCCAGCCGAGCCGCGACCCTCGCCCAGCGCCGGATTGCTGAACTGGAGGCACAGGTCGAGCAGCTGCAAGGGGAAGCGGCCAAGCCTGTTGTACCTCCAGCCTTCGACGCGGAGGTGAAAGCCAACCGGCGAGGACGGCCGCCTGGCCGCAAAAAGGATGTCGATCCGGGTGATGGCGTGCCGCCCGGGGTTGCCGTTGAGGAACCTGAACCGATGGATCCAGAGGCTGAAGCCGCGCGCAACGCCTTGGAAGAGAACCTGTCGGGAGCGCAGGGTCAAGAAGAAGAGTAGGAAGGAGAAGCGCCACTCCGATCGAGCCGCAGGGGTGGGAGTCAGGGGTCATCCGCAGGTAGGAAGCAGTCGGAAATGACCGCTCTGCGCCTTATTCCGGCATCTAGACGCTGCTCCCGGTGCCCCAAAAGCGGACATGGCTGCCAGGGATCAGGATGGCCAAGCATGGCGGAGAACTGCTTGTCGAGGTTCGAAGTGGGCCTTGCCTACTTGGCAGCGAACTGACCGAGCACGTCGCGGCTACGTCGTTGTATGCCCGGCCTGCTGACCAGCGTGCTTCCATAGCTGCTGGATCTGCTCGAGGGATCGACCTTTTGTTTCCGGCACGGCGTAGAAGATCCAGATCCAGCCGAGCACACAGAACGAGCCGAACAACCAGAAGGTGAACGAGTTGCCGAGCGCGTCGATTAGCGAAAGGAAAACCTGGCTGACGATAAATGCCGAAGCCCAGTTGCAAGCGGTTGCGACCGCGACCGCGCGTCCTCGAATATGGCCGGGGAAGATTTCGTTGATAACGGTCCAGACCACTGGTCCCATTGAGAACGCGAAGCAGGCGATGAACACGACCAGCGCCGCGAGTGTCACGATCCCCGCTGTGCTCGTAACAGCCTCGTGCGCGGCGCTGCCGCTCGCCATGAACTCGAATGCAGCTCCGACAACAGCAAGGCTCAGGGCCATGCCCAGCAACCCGGCAAGCAGCAGCTTGCGCCGTCCCAGGCGGTCTATGAAGGCAATGGCGATAAACGTGGCGGCCACGTTGACTCCGCCCACGGCCCAGGTCGTCACCGTTGTCTGGGCTGCCTGCGTCGTGAAGCCAGCCGCCTGAAATATCTGGTCCGCATAGTAGATGATGGCGTTAATGCCGGTGACCTGCTGGAACACCGCGAGGCCCACGCCAACCAGCAACGGGCGACGCCACTGCGCGCCGAACACCTCGGCCCATGATGCCCGGCCGCGATCATGCGCCAGCGTGGCCGCGATTGCGTCGAGGGCAAGACCAGGGTCTACGCCCGGGTGTATTTTCCGCATTTGGGTGGCGGCATCGGCCCGACGGCCCATCCGCATCAGCCACCTTGGCGACTGCGGCGCCCACAGCGCGACGGCGACGAGCATCAGGCCCGGTGCTGCGGACAAGCCCAGCATCCAGCGCCAAGCCCCGGTTTTGGACAGCCATCCGTCAACGAGGTAGGCGGCAAAGATGCCGCCGGCCACGGCGAGCTGGTAGGCGGAGATAAAACGCCCGCGCAGCGCCGTGGGCGCCAGTTCGGCGGCATACAGCGGCGCAGCCACGGCAGCGATGCCTACCCCGAAGCCCACGATCAGACGCCCGACGACGAGCACCACGGTGCCAGGAGTCAGCGCTTCCACGAGCGAACCAAGGGTGAAAACCACGCCGGCGACCAACACCGCGCGTTGGCGCCCCAGCCGATCGGCCAGTTCGCCTCCTACGAGCGCACCGAACAACGCGCCGAGCGTGACCCAGCTGGTCACGACCTCCACCAGCAACGCGCTCAATGAGAACTCCGCCTTGATGCTGGTCAGCGCACCGGAGACGACGCCCTGGTCATAGCCGAACAACGCGCCCGACAGCAGGACGACAGTCAGGACCACCGCAAGCCAGGGGGTCATGATTGCTGTAACGGCGGGCTGTACGTCCGGTGCGGCGGACACGTTCGGGCTGGGGTTCATGCGTCGTGCGCCTCGCGGATCGCCTGCAACTGCAGGGTCGGCCCTGCACTCATCGCCGATAGCTGTTTATGGAACCGACAGGCGGAGCGTGGTAAGTCATCTCCGCTTATAGGCCGGGTTCGTATCCGTCGAACATGCCGAGTTTAGAGTTCTCGGCGCCGGCCGGGATTCTACTGTGGTGCGTCGGCAGTTTCCCGGGGTCAACGGCGCAATGGGATACAGGGGCGTCGGCGGCATTTTTGGAAGTCTGCGCTGAAGTAGAACACGGTGTCTATGTGGGATCAGATCAAACTGAGAGCATGGCCAAGCTTCTAACGACGAATGTCTTCTGTGGATGGCTCCCGCGTTGCAAGCACGATTGGATGATCTGGCGAATTTGGTCGGGTGCAGTCTTCTGTCCGGCCTGTTGATGCAGTCGAAGGACTGCTGGCCCTGATGGGTTCCGCAAACCAAGTCCCATTCTGCTTATCAGGCTATGACGCCTTGGACATTCGCTGGGGTGTTCCTGTTCCCGGTCTGACCGATTTCGCCATCACTGCGCGTCGCGCCCGCAACCTCCTGAAGCTGATCCCTCAGTTAAACCTTGAACGACCGCCTAGGCCGACAGCGCTGGCACATGACCTGCCTGATAGACACCACCACGGGCCATGATCGCCCACACGATCCGCGCCGTCTTGTTCGCCATCGCCACGCTCGCCACCCGCACGGGCTTGCGCGCCAGCAGGTTGACAAGATGCGGGTGAGCGCTCTCGGGCTTGGCCCTGGCGCGTCGGATCAGCGCCGTCGCACCGATCACGAGCAGCTTGCGCAGATATTTGTCGCCCATTTTCCTGATGCGCCCAAGCCGTTCCTTGCCGCCGCTCGAGTTCTGCAGCGGCATCAGGCCGAGCCAGGCCGCGAACTGTCGGCCCGAGCTGAACTGACCAGGGTCCGTGACGGATGCGGCCAGCGCGGTGGCGCCGATCGGACCGATGCCCGGGATGGTCGCCAGACGCCGCGCCATGTCGTCGCTCCGCTGCTGGGCCGCGAGAGCGCGAGCGATCTCGCGCACATGGGAATGCGAGTCGAGCGCCTGCTGGGAAAGTGCAAAGACGATCTTGGCAGCCGCCGCTGGCACTTCGGGCGTCTCGCCGCCAACGACCTAGTGCGCCATCGTCAACGCACGCTCGAGACCTTTGGGGATGTTGATGCCAAACTTGGCCAGCAGTCCGCGCATCATGTTGACCGACTGGGTCCGCTGCTTGACCAGCAGGTGGCGGGCGCGATGCATCGACAGCGCGGCCTGCTGCTCGCGCGACTTGACCGCCACGAACCGCATCGTCGGCCGGGTCACAGCTTCGCAAATCGCCTCGGCGTCGGCCGCGTCGGTCCTGCCCCGCTTGACGTAGGCTTTGACGTAAGCCGGCGGCATCATCTTCACCGTTTGCCCAAGAGCAAGCAGCTCGCGTGCCCAATGATGCGACGTGCCGCATGCCTCCATGCCGACCAGGCAGGGCGCCAGCTTGGTGAGAAACGGCAGCACCTGCCCGCGGCGTAGTGCTTTTCGAACGACAACACGGCCCGCGGCATCGACGGCATGGACCTGAAAAACGTGCTTGGCGAGATCAATGCCGATCGTTGTAACGTCCATCGTGGGTGACTCCTTCGCTCGGGTTTGCCTGACAGCAACCCGGCTTGGCACTCAGATGCCGTGAGCGGGAGCCATCCACCCCATCCGCTTTCGGGCGTACAACGGCCTTTCTCAACGCAATCGGTCGGAAGCTTGCACACCGGTGGTAGTGGACGCTTTTACACATGCTTGGATCGGAGCGAACAACCTTCCCCAGCGTTATGGCGGCAAGGACGCGCAACGTCCGATCTTGCCGGATACCCACCATGAAAATCATCGCACTCGAAGAGCACTTCGTCATTCCCGCGCTGTTGCGGGCGCAGGGGCGCGCGCCTGCCGCCTTTGGCGACAGCAGCCAAAAGATGAGCTCCGCCGAGGTCGACACGCGCGTCAATGAGCTTGGCGAACTCAGGATCCGGAACATGGATGAAACCGGGGTTGACGTGCAGGTGCTGTCGCCCGCCCCGGGCGTGCAGGGGGCGGAGCCAGCTGAGGCCGTGCCTCTGGCTCGCGAGCTGAACGACCTCACCGCCGAGACGATCAAGCGGCGACCCGACCGTTTCGACGGCTTCGCGGTGCTGCCCACGCCCGATCCGGCGCAGGCCGCGCGCGAACTCGAGCGGGGCGTGGAAAAGCTTGGATTGAAAGGCGGTTTCGTCTATGGGCGCACCCGAGCGCGCAACCTCGACCACGTGGACATGATGCCGGTGTTCGAGGCTGCAGCCTCGCTCCGCGTGCCGATCTACGTCCACCCGCAGACGCCGCCATTGGCCGTGCGCGAAGCCTACTACTCTGGCTTTGGTGATCAGCTCGATGTCATGTTCGCCAATAGCGGCCTTGGCTGGCACTACGAGACCGGGCTGCAGATCATACGCCTCATTCTGGCCGGCGTGTTCGACCGCTTCCCTGACCTGCAAATTATCACCGGGCACTGGGGCGAAGTCGTGCTGTTCTACCTTGAGCGCATCGCCGGGATGGAGAAGGCCGCGAAGCTCCAGCGGTCTGTGGCGGAGTACGTGCGGGAAAATCTCTACGTCACGCCCAGCGGCATGTTCAGCGCGCGCTACCTTCGGTGGACAGTCGAGGTGATGGGCATTGAGCGCATCATGTTCTCGTCCGACTAACCCTACCGGTTCGCCCCAAACGGCGGGGCGCGCGCTTTCCTTGAGCAAGCCGAGTTGGCCCCGGAGTCTAAGGCAAGGATTGCGCACGGCAATTGGGAGGCGCTGACCCGGCGCTGACGCCAGATCCGTCGGCTGACAATTTCTACCATGAACGATTTCGGGGAAGCCTCCACCCGCGCTGGTGGCTGGTGACGTGAAGTGGGTGTCACTTCAGTGTCCAATTGAGCCGCCCAGGGTCTTAATACCGCCTATCACTACCTTGGGCATTTTGGGTTTAGGCGCGGGCAGGAACCT
>CAXTJU010000075.1:0-15046 GCA_964244655.1 uncultured Acetobacteraceae bacterium
GGCCGGCACGGCCGGGTCCAGCACCAGCAGGCGGCAGCCGGCCCGCAGCGCCTCCATGGCGCGGCCGGGCGCGTCGGCGCAGTCCAGGATGTCGGGGTTGCCTGCCGGCCCCAGCGCCATCAGCGCCCGCCACCAGCCGCACCCGGCGTAAATCGCGGCCCCTGGGCCGGACAGCAGCGTCACCGGGCGGCCCGGCGCGGTGGCGGCAAGCAGGTGGGGCAGGCCGTGCACCACCACGGCCGGAGAGGGCGTCATACTTGACCTTCAAGCGGTCCGGCGCTTCATGGTCAATCGTAAGGGTCTGGGAGTGTTCGGATGGCAGGCGAGGAAGCGGACGCGGCGGACAGCCTGGCCCGGCTGGAAGCGGCCCTGGACCGCATCGCCGCCCAGGCCCTCGCTCCGAAGCCGTCCTTCGACGCCGCCGCCCTGGCCAGCCGTCTGGACGGGCTGATCGACCAGGTGCGCGACGCCCTCACGGCCGAGGGCTGAGCCGATGGCGCAGCTGACGCTCAAGATCAACGGCTACGCCTACACGCTGGCCTGCGAGAACGGCCAGGAAACCCATCTCCAGGAGATGGCGCGCCAGGTCGAGGCGCGCATCGAGGCCAACCGGCCGATCGGCGGCGCGGCAGGGGAGGGCAGGGCGCTGGTGCTGGCCGCCCTGTTGATGGCCGACGAGCTGCATGACCTGACAGCCGAGATGGCCGGCCTGCGCCGCCAGCTGAGCCTGGCGCCGGGCGAGGCAGGCGCCGCACTCGGCGCGGAGGCCGAGGCGCTCGACGCGAAGTCCGTCAAGCGCATCGCCCGGCTGGCGCGCAAGGCGGAGGACATTGCGGCGGGGCTCGATCAGCCCTAGATAGGGCATGCGGGGCTGCCCGGTTCGTCAGGTCGTTCATGCCTCGGCCGATAAGCATTCTCCTCGGGGACTGGCGCTGCTGTGATCCTGGTCATGGTATCTGGTTCCCACCTGCACAAGCAGGCTGAGGAGCATGACAAATTCCAACGGCCAGGGCGGCTCCGCACATTCCTTCAGACCTGGACGCTCGCAAGCATGCCGCTCGCGCTGCCGCTAGGCTCCTGCGCTGCGGCGGCGACCAGGCCGCCAGTTCCGCTCTGGCGGTCCACATCATGGCAGCGGCGCTCATCCCGCCCGGCCGCATCGTCGCCTGCTTCTGGCCGTTGCCGGACGAGATTGACCTGCGCCCGCTGCTTGCCGCCCTCCACGGCCGCGGTCAGCCCCTGGCCCTGCCCCGCACGCCGCCCCTTGGCCAGCCCTTGGCCTTTCACGCTTGGTCGCCCGGCGACCTTCTGCTGCCGGGCCGCTTCGGCACCGCCCATCCCACCGGCCCGGCCGTGACGCCCGATGTGGTGCTGGTGCCGATGCTTGCCTTCGACTCGGCAGGCAACCGGCTCGGCCACGGCGGCGGCTACTACGACCGCACCCTGGCCGCGATGCCCGGCGTGCTGGCCATCGGCTGCGCCTTCGCCGCCCAGGAAATCGCTTGCGTTCCCGCTGGGCCGACCGACGTGCGACTCCATGTGATCGCCACCGAGGGCGGCATCATCCACAGCGGCATCATCCACACTGGCAAGGCCTGACATGCGCATCCTGTTCCTGGGCGACACTGTGGGCCGCAGCGGGCGGGAGGGGGCGGCGGCGGCCTTGCCCGGCCTGCGCGAGCGCCTGCGCATCGACCTGGCCGTGGTGAACGCGGAGAACGCCAGCCACGGCTTCGGCTTGGCGCCGGACATGGCCGCGGCGCTGTTCGCCGCCGGGGCGGACGTGATCACGCTCGGCAACCACGCCTGGGACCGCAAGGAGGTGATCCCCTACATCGCCCAGCAGCCCCGCCTGCTGCGCCCGCTCAACTTCCCGCCGGGCACGCCGGGCGCCGGCTCCGTGGTGGTGGAGGTGCCGGGAGGCCGCCGGGCACTGGTGATGAACGCGATGGGCCGGCTGTTCATGGACCCGCTCGACTGCCCGTTCCGCGGCACGGCCGAGATCCTGTCCCGCTACCGGTTAGGCGGCACTGTTCATGCCGCCATGGTCGATTTCCACGCCGAGGCCACCAGCGAGAAGCTCGCCTTCGCGCATCATTTCGACGGCCAGCTCTCCCTCGTGGTCGGCACCCACACCCACGTGCCCACGGCGGACCACCAGGTGCTGGCAGGCGGCACCGCGTTCCAGTCCGACGCCGGGATGTGCGGCGATTACGACAGCGTGATCGGCATGACGAAAGAGGGGTCCGCGGCCCGGTTCGTGCGTAAGGTTCCTGGCGAGCGGCTGGCGCCGGCGGAAGGCCCGGCCACCGTGTGCGGCCTGTTCGTGGAAACGGACGATGCGACGGGCCTGGCGGTGCGGGCCGAACCGGTGCGGAGTGGCGGCCGCCTGTCCCAGGCGATGCCGCAGGAAGGGAGCGGGCGATGACGGTGATGCAGTCGGCGGTTCAGGTGGCGGTGTCCGGCGGGCTCAGCCTCGGCGTGCCCTTGCTGGTGGCGTTGCACGAATGGCGGGCGATCCGGCGCAACCGCGGCGGCGACGATGACGGCCGCCGCCGCCCGCCGGAGCCGTCGCCCACCCCGCCGCGCGGCGGCAACGGCGCCCTGCCGACTTGCCTGGTCCCGACCGAGCAGTGGCGCGCCCCGGCCCGGATGCGCGAATTGGCCTGACGCGGTTGGCCGAACCGTTTGGCGCGGCCCGCCCCGGCCTGATACAAGGGCGGCCCCACGCAACAGCGGACGAGACAGCAGGCCATGGCCGGCCATTCCCATTCCAAGAACATCATGCACCGCAAGGGTGCGCAGGACGCCCGCAAGGCGCGCCAGTTCGCCAAGGTGATCCGCGAGATCACCGTCTCCGCCAAGCAAGGCCTGCCTGACCCGGTGGCCAACCCGCGCCTGCGCGCCGCCGTGGCCGCCGCCCGGGTGATGAACATGCCGAAGGACACGATCGACCGCGCCATCCGCAAGGCGTCCGACGCCGGCACCGGCAGCGACTACGTGGAGGTCCGCTACGAAGGCTACGGCCCGGCCGGCGTCGCGGTGATCGTGGAGGCGCTGACCGACAACCGCAACCGCACCGCTTCCGACCTGCGCACCGCCTTCAACAAGAACGGCGGCACCCTGGGCGAGAGCAACTCCGTGGCGTTCCAGTTCAGCCGGGTGGGCGCGGTCCAGTATCCCCCAGGCGCCGCCAGCGCGGACGCCATGATGGAGGGCGCCATCGAGGCGGGGGCGGACGACGTGGAGAGCGATGCGGAAGGCCACGAGGTCACCTGCGCCACCGAGGCGCTGTTCGCGGTGCGGGACGCGCTGGAGGCCCGCTTCGGCGCGCCTGAGTCGGCCAAGTTCGACTGGCGGCCGAGCGTGAACGTGACCTTGGATGACCCGGACCGCGCGGCGGCCCTGGTGCGGCTGCTGGACGCGCTGGAGGACAACGACGACGTGCAGGCCGTGTACTCCAACGCCGACATCCCGGACGGGATCATGGAGCAGGTGGCGGCGTGATCCGCCTGATGGGCATCGACCCGGGGCTGCGCTTCACCGGCTGGGGCGTGATCGCCGTGGACGGCAACCGCCTGTGCCACCTGGCCGACGGGGTGATCGCCACCGACGGAGACGCCAGCGTGCCGGACCGGCTGAAATGCATCCATGACGCGCTGACGGCGCTGTTCGGCGAGCACCGCCCGCACGAGGCGGCGGTGGAGGAGACCTACGTCAACCGCAACGGCACGGCGACGCTGAAGCTCGGCTACGCCCGCGGCGTGGCCCTGCTCGCCCCGGCGCTGGTCGGCATCCCGGTGCTGGAGTACGGCGCGATGGCGGTGAAGCAGGCCGTGGTGGGCACCGGCGGCGCGAGCAAGGAGCAGGTCGCCATGATGGTGCGCCGCCTGCTGCCCGGCGCCACCCTGCGCCGGGCGGACGCGTCGGACGCCCTGGCGGTGGCGATCTGCCACGCCCACCACCGCTCCAGCCGGCTGCGCGCGGCGAGCGGCACGGTGATGGCTTGACCGCCCCTTCCGGATGATCGCCCAGCTCACCGGCCAGGTGTCCGGCCTGGAGGATGGCCGCTGCATCATCGACGTGTCCGGCGTCGGCTACCTGGTGCAGGCCTCCTCCCGCACCCTCGCCGCCCTGCCCACCCCGCCCGCCACGGCCCGCGTGCTGGTGGAGACGCAGGTGCGCGAGGACGCGATCACCCTGTACGGCTTCGCCGAGGCCGCGGAGCGGGACTGGTTCCGGCTGCTGCTGACGGTGCAGGGGGTCGGCGCCAAGGTGGCGCTGGGCCTGCTCTCCGCCCTGTCGCCGCGCGACCTGGTCGCCGCCGTCGCCGCCGGGGACCGCGCCAGCCTGACCCGGGCGCCCGGCGTCGGCGCCAAGCTCGCGGTGCGGCTGCTGTCCGAGCTGGCGGCCAAGGTCGGCGCCATGCCTACCGGCACGATGATGCCGTCCATGGCCGCCCCGGCGGGCGTGGAGGCGGACGCGCTGTCCGCGCTGGGCAACCTCGGCTACCGCCGCATGGAGGCGCACCCCATCGTGCTGCGGGTGCGGGAACGGCTGGGCGAGGCGGCGGGGCTGGACGCGGTGATCCGCGACAGCCTCAAGGAGCTGGCCCGCTCAGCCTAGGATCGTGCCAACGGCCACCGGCGTGCCGCGCAGGAAGGCATCCGCCGGCATGGGCGCGCGGCCGGCGCGCTGCACCCGGGCCAGCCGCAGCGCCCCCGTCCCGCAGGCGACCACCAGGCCGTCCAGCACCGTGCCGGGCGCGTCCGCTCCTTCCGCCGGCTCCGCTTCCAGCACCTTCAGCACCTCGTCCCCCAGGCGGCACCAGGCGCCCGGCCACGGGTTGAGCGCCCGCACCTGGCGGTCCAGCTCGGCCGCCGGCCGCCGCCATTCGAGCGCGCCGTCTGCCCGGCCCAGCTTGGCCGCGTAGGTGACGCCCTCGGCCGGCTGCGGCTGCGGCGCCGGGTCCTCGGCCAGGGCGCGCAGCACGAGCGGGCAGGCCATCGCAGCCAGGGCGTCATGCAGGCTGGCGGCCGTCTCGCGCGGGCCGATCGCCATCGCCTCGCGCAACAGGGCAGCGCCGGTGTCGAGCCCGGCGTCCATCTGCATGATGGTGAGGCCGCTCTCGGCGTCCCCGGCCAGGATCGCCGCCTGGATGGGCGCGGCGCCCCGCCAGCGCGGCAGCAGGCTGGCATGGATGTTGAGGCAGCCGCGGCGCGGGGCGTCCAGCATGGCTTGCGGCAGGATCAGCCCGTAGGCCGCCACCACCGCCGCATCCAGCGCCAGGGCCGCGAACGCCGCCTGCTCCGCCGGGTCGCGCTTCAGGGAAGCTGGGTGGCGCACCGGCAGCCCCATCGCCTCGGCCGCCGCGTGCACCGGGCAGCGCGCCACGCTCTGGCCGCGCCCGGCGGGACGGGGCGGCTGGGCATAGACGGCGGCGATCTCGTGCCCTGCGGCGTGCAGCGCCTGCAACGCCGGCACGGAGAAGGCCGGGCTGCCCATGAAGGCGAGACGCATCAGCCGGCCGCCTTGAGCTTCACCTCTTTGGCCAGCTTGCGCAGCAGCATGTTGCGCTTCAGCGCCGACAGGTGGTCCACGAACAGCACGCCGTCCAGGTGGTCCAGCTCGTGCTGCAAGCAGGCCGCGAGCAGCCCGTCCGCCTCGATCTGCTGCTGCGCGCCGTCCAGGTCGTGGTAGCGCACCGTCACCCGGGCCGGGCGCGACACCTCGGCGTACTGGTTCGGCACGGACAGGCAGCCTTCCTCCCGGATCGCCCACTCGTCGCTGACCGCCACCACCTTCGGGTTCACCAGGGTGACGGGGTGCGGCGTGTTGTCCGGCATCAGGTCGATCACCACCAGGCGCAGCCCCACGCCGACCTGCGGCGCGGCCAGGCCGATGCCGGGCGCGTCATACATCGCCTTGAACATGCGCGGCGCCAGCGCCTGGACGGCGGCGGCGTCGGCGGGTGTGACCGGGCGCGCCTTGGTGCGCAGGGAGGCGTGCGGGGCGATCAGGATGGGCAGGGGAGGGGCGGTGTCGGGCATCACCGGCCGCATGTAGCCTCGCGGCGGGAGCCTATCAACATGGCCTTGCATCGGCGGGGCCGCGGGCCAAAATCAAGCGCATCGGAACGCCTGTCCGGGTTCCACCGCCCGTCTCGCTCCCAGGAGGAGGCTGCATGTCGTCCACCCGCGTCTTCGCGTCGCCGCTCTTCGTCGGCTTCGACCAGCTCGAGCAGATGATCGAGCGCGCCTCCAAGACCTCGACCGACGGCTACCCGCCGTACAACATCGAGCAGCTGAGCAGCGCCACGCTGCGCATCACGCTCGCGGTGGCCGGGTTCAGCATGGACGACCTGCAAATCACGCAGGAAGATAACCAGTTGGTCATCCGCGGCCGCCAGACTGACGACGCGCAGGGCCGCGTTTTCCTCCATCGCGGCATCGCGGCGCGCCAGTTCCAGCGTGCCTTCGTGATGGCGGAGGGGATCGAGGTGACGGGCGCCCTGCTCGACAACGGCCTGCTGCACATCGACCTGGCCCGCCCGCAGCCTGAGATCAGGGTGAAGTCCATCCCGATCACCCGCTCTGGCGGCTCGCGCGTCGTCGATGCCGAGCAGCGCTTCGTGCAGGCCAAGGCCGACCCGTTCAAGGCCGACAAGGGCTGACATCTTCATCTCGGGACTTGCAATCGCACCCGAAGGCTAAACGTGCACCGTGGCCTGCCGAACCGGGGGCCGGTGTGAGGAGCACATCATGATCAACGCGACTGACACCACCACCGAGACCCGCATCGACGTGCGGCACATAACACCCGACCAGCTGCAGCAGCTCGGCATGTCCCAGCTGGCCTACGTGAAGCCGGTGATGATGAACGGGACCGCCATGTTCGCCATTCACGCTGCGGACGGCGCGCCAATGGCCGTCGCCGAGGACCGCAACTTGGCCCTGGCCGCAATCATCGAGCACGAGATGATCGCGACGCTCGTTCACTGACGGGCGGCGGAAGGTAAGCTCAGGGCTCTGCCCCGAACCCCGCCAGAGGACGAAGTCCTCTGGACACCTGATTCACAGCAATAGGGGTCAAGGGGACCTCGTCCCCGTGCGGGTGCAGGGCAGAGCCCTGCAAGGCTAAGCCCCGCGCGCGGCCGGGTCGATCCAGCCAATGTGGCCGTCCGTGCGCCGGTACACCACGTTCAGTTCCCCCGTCGTGCCGTTGTGGAACATCAGCACCTGCTGGTCCGCCAGGTCGAGCCGCATGACCGCCTCGCTGACGCTCAATTGGTCGATGCTGGTCGCCATCTCGGCGATCACGGTGGCAAATGCCCGCGCCTGGCCCTCTGGAGCCGTCGGCGACGCCTCATCCTCCTGGCGCAGCACGTATTGCCGAGCCGGCTGTGGCCGCTCGCGCTGCGCCGCGTCCCGCGCATGGTCGTTGACCCGGCGGCGATACCGGCGCAGCCGCTTGGCGATGTGCTCCGCCGCGTCGTCGAACGCGCCGTTGGCGTCCGCCGCCTCACCCTCGCCGCGCAGCGTCAACCCGCGTCCGGCATGGACGTTGATATCGCAGGTGAAGAAGGACCGCGCCCGGCTGAACGTGACGTTGGCCTCCAGCGCATGATCAAAGTACTTGCCCGCGATGGTGTCCAGCCCGTCGGACACCCGGGTCCGCAGCGCGTCCGACAGGTCAACCTGCTTGCCGGAAACCGTGATCTGCATCGGCATGACTCCCATGGTGGTGAGAGCGCGCAGCCGGTCAGGACAGCGCCTTCTCCCGCTTGCGCTGCACCGAACTGGGTATCCGCAGCGCGTCGCGGTATTTAGCGACCGTCCGGCGCGCGATGTCCACGCCTTCCCGCCGCAGCGCCGCCACGATGGCGTCATCGGACAGCACGTCCTCCGGGCGCTCGGCATCGACCATGCGCCGGATGCGCTGGCGCACCGCCTCCGCGCTGTGGCTGTCCCCGTCCGTCCCGGCGATCGCCGTGGTGAAGAAGTACTTCAGCTCGAAGGTGCCGCGGGGGGTGGCGATGTACTTGTTGGCGGTCACCCGGCTGACGGTGCTCTCGTGCATCTCCACCGCCTCGGCGATGTCACGCAGGATCAGCGGGCGCAGGTGCGCCACCCCGTGCTGGAAGAACCCGTCCTGCCGGCGGACGATCTCGGCCGAGACCTTCAGAATGGTCTGCGCCCGCTGCTGCAAGGATTTGACCAGCCAGTTGGCCGAGGAGAGCTGCTCCCCCAGGAAGGCGCGCTCGTCCCGCTTCGCCCGGGTCAGGATGCGGGCGTGGAAGCCCTGGTTGACCAGCACGCGCGGCATGGTCTCCGGGTTCAGCTCCAGCAGCCACTCCAGCCCGTCCTCGGTCTGGATCGGCGCGCGCCGCATCAGCACGTCCGGCAGCACGGCGCTAGCCGGCGCGATGTCGTAGGACGCGCCCGGCTTGGGGTCGAGCGCGCGGATTTCGGCGATCATGTCCGCCAGGTCTTCCGCGTCCACGTCGCACAGCTCGCGCAGGCTGCGCAGGTCGCGCCGGGCGAGCAGGTCCAGGTTGTCGAGCAGAGCCTGCATCGCCGGGTCCAGGCGGTTGCGGTCGGCCAGCTGGGCGGCGAGGCACTCCCGCAAATCCTGCGCGAACAGGCCCGGCGGGTCGAACCGCTGCATCTGCTCGCGCACCTGCTCCACCCGGGCGGGCTCGATGCCGAGCGCGTCGCCCAGGGCGGCGCTGGCGATCGGCACCCGGCCCGCCGGGTCCAGCAGGGAGATCAGGTGCGCGCCGATCAGCCGGTCCACCCGGTCGTCGAAGCTCAGCCGCAGCTGCTCGGCCAAGTAGTCGCGCAGGGAGCGCGGCGCTTCGGCCAGGTCCGCCGGCTCGCGGTCGCCGCCGTCGAAGCTGCCGCTGCCGCCGTCCCGGCTGAAGGCGGGCGCGCCGTCTCCCAGGCTGCCGGCGTCGAAGCTGTTGGCGTGGTCCGCCTCCACCACTTCCGGCAGCTTCTCCCGCCGCAGCAGGTCGCATGCGTCCAGCTGCACGAGGGATTCGGCGCCCTGGTCGGGGGCGGCATGCTCCGGTTGCGCCTCGGTCCGCTCGTCGCGCTCCAGCAGCGGGTTGCGCTCCAGTTCCTCCTCGACGTAGGCCGTCACCTCCATGTTGGTGAACTGCAGCAGCTTGATGGCCTGCCGCAGCTGCGGGGTCATCACGAGGGCTTGGGACTGCCTGAACTCCAGCCGGGGACCGAATGCCATGCTGCCAGCCTACAAGCTGAACCTTTCTCCCAGGTACACGCGGCGCACGTCTTCGTGCTGCACCACCTCCTGCGGGCGGCCCTCCATCAGCAGCTTGCCGTCGTGCATGATGTAGGCGCGGTCGATGATTTCCAGCGTCTCGCGCACGTTGTGGTCGGTGATGAGCACACCGATGCCGCGGTGCTTCAGGTGGCCCACCAGGTCGCGGATCTCGCCCACCGCGATCGGGTCGATGCCGGCCAGCGGCTCGTCCAGCAGGATGTAGCCGGGCTGGGTGGCCAGCGCCCGGGCGATCTCCACCCGGCGCCGCTCGCCGCCGGAGAGCGCCAGCGCCGGGGTGCGTCGCAGGTGGCCGATGCCGAACTCGGCCAGCAGCTCGTCCAGCATGGTGTCCCGCCGGTCGCGGTGCGGCTCCACCACCTCCAGGGCGGCCATGATGTTGCCCTCCACCGTCAGCCCGCGGAACACGCTGGCCTCCTGCGGCAGGTAGCCGATGCCGAGCCGGGCGCGCCGATACATCGGCAGCCCGGTGATGTCGTGCCCGTCCAGGCTGATGGAGCCGGTGTCCGGCCGCACCAGGCCGGTGATCATGTAGAAGGTGGTGGTCTTGCCCGCGCCGTTCGGCCCCAGCAGCCCCACCGCCTCGCCGCGGCGCACGTTGATGGACACGTTGCGCACCACCGGGCGCTTCTTGTAGGTCTTGCCGACCCCGTTCGCCATCAGGCCGCCGCCGCCGTCGATC
The DNA here is from genome assembly GCA_964244655.1 of uncultured Acetobacteraceae bacterium. Lineage (GTDB taxonomy): Bacteria > Pseudomonadota > Alphaproteobacteria > Acetobacterales > Acetobacteraceae > LMUY01. The sequence continues at coordinate 9,989 of CAXTJU010000075.1, forward strand.
ACGCGCAATGGACCGCTCACTTCGCCTTGTCTCCTGGCTTGCCGCCTTGCTTGTCGCCTGGGCCGGGGGCCGGCGCGGCCTGGGTCGGCACCACCAGCCCCTCGACCCGGCTGCCCGGGCTGCGGGTCACGGTGGAGATGCCGGTGTGCAGGTTGACCACGCCCTCGTCGCCGTTCAGCTCGTTCTGCCCGCGCGTCAGCCGCACGTTGCCAGCCAGCCGGGCGATGCCGGTGTCCGGGACATAGACGCCCTTGTCGGCGTGGATGATCTCCGTTGCGGTCCGCACCTCGACATGGCCGAACGCATCCACCCGTTTCAGCTTGCCGGAGTCCGCCGCCGGGTCCGCGCCAGGCTTGGCCGGGGCTGCGGCCACCTTCTGCACGGGGGCCTTTCCAGAAGCCGCCCCGGGGGCCGGAGGAGCGTTCGGGTCTTCAGTGTAGCCCACCAGCACGTCGGCAGCGAGGCGGCGGCCGTCGCTGGTGTTCACCACGGCGTTGCCCCGGCCGACCGCCATGTGCTTCTGCGACCAGTATTCCATGGTGTCACGGGCGGACAGCGCCTGCTGCGGCGTCACGATGTGCAGGTCGTGCCCGGTCATCACCAGCACGGCCTGGTCGATGTCGTACACCGCGTGGTCGCCGAACGCCTGGTCGGTCGCCGTGTAGATGTGAACGTGCCCCTCGGCTTCGAGCCGGTAGACCTCGTTGCTGCCCGTATCTGCATCCGGACCGGCACCCGGGGGGGGCGGGGGCGCTGCCGGGGCAGGCGCGCCGGGGACGGGCGGCTTCTTGCGGTAGTGCGCGACCAGCGAGTCGGCGGTAACGGTCACGGTGCCGCGGACCGCCTTGGCGTTGCCCTTGGCGATGATGACCTGCTCGTTCTGCCGCAGCTCCATGCCGTTGTCGGACGTGACCTCGACCGGGCCGCCCTTCGTCATGTCGATGCCCTGCGCGTGGGCCGCCAACGGCGACAGCAGCGCCAGAAGGAGCCACCTCATGGATGCTGCTCGTTCAGCAGCAGGCGCGAGCGGCCGTAGAACTGGATGACCGCGCCCTTGTCCGTCAGCGCGAAGCCCTGCGAATCCAGCGTGCCGAACGGCCCCTCCGTGTGGGTCGGCGCGTCGCCCGCTCCCGCGCCCGTCTTCAGGTCCATGGACGCGACGGCGGTGTGCAGGGTGACGCCGCTGTCCCGGTACAGCGTCACGTTGCCCGACAGGTCCATCTCGCCGGTGTGCTGCATGTACACGCCGCGCTCCGCCTCCCCGAACGTCCAGGAGCCGGCCTCGCTCACCATGTCGCCCTTCGGCTGCACCAGGTTGATCCGCTCCGGCCCGACCTGCGCCGCCTCGTCCGCCGTCACGGTGTACGGCCGGTTGCGCGCGTCCACCCCGTGGTAGCGCACGTTGAGCAGCTTGCCAGTCTCCATGTCCGCCGAGAACCCGCCCTGGTGGATGCCGACGCGCACCTGGGCCAGCTGCCGGGCGATCTCCGGCCACAGCGCCACGCTGGACAGCAGCAGCAGCGCGAACACCGGCAGCAGCCGCTTGGCCCACCGCACCCGGCGGCGCACGGACAGGCTGCGCCGGGTCGGCGCCGGGCGGGCGCGGGCGGCGGTGGCCAGCCGGTCGGCGCGCGGCTGCGGCAGGGGAGCAACCGTCATGCCGCGCCCTTCATGCAGCACCGGCGCGCAGCAGGTCGTGCACGTGCAGGATGCCGAGCGGCGCGCCGCCGGCGTCGGTCACGAACAGGCTGGTGATGCGCCGGTCCTCCCCGTTCATCGCCCGCAGCGCATCGGCGGCCAGCGCGTCCGGGCGGATAGTGCGGGGGTTGGCGGTCATCACCGCCCGCACCGGCTGGTCCAGCAGGTCCGGCCCCATGGCGCGGCGCAGGTCGCCGTCGGTGACGATGCCGGCCAGCCGCCCGCCCTCCAACACGCCGACGCAGCCGAAGCCCTTGCCGGTCATCAGCAGCAGCGCCTGGCGCATCGGCATGGCCGGGCCGGCGAGCGGCACCGCGTCGCCCTCGTGCATCAGCTCCCGCACCCGGCGCAGCTGCGCGCCGAGCCGGCCGCCGGGGTGGTAGGCGTGGAAGTCGGTGGCGGTGAAGCCGCGCCGGGTCAGCAGCGCCACCGCCAGCGCGTCGCCCAGGGCCATCTGCATGGCCGTGCTGGTGGTCGGCGCGGAGGTGACGGCGCAGGCCTCCGGCGCACCCGGCAGCAGCAGCACGACGTCCGCGGCAACCGCCAGGGTGGACCCGGCGCGCCCCGTGACGGCGACCAGCGGCAGGCCGAACCGCCGCGCATGGGCCACCAGGTCCGCCAGCTCCGTCGTCTCGCCGCTGTTGGACAGCAGCAGCAGCGCGTCGCCCGGCTGCACCATGCCGAGGTCGCCGTGCGACGCCTCCGCCGGATGCACGAACAGGGCGGGGTTGCCGGTGGAGGCGAGGGTAGCCGCGACCTTGCGCGCGACGTGGCCCGACTTGCCCATGCCCGACACCACGATGCGGCCTCGGCAGCCGGCCAGCAGCGCCACGGCGCGGCCGAACGAGGCATCCAGCGCGGCTGCCAGCGCCCGCAGCCCGGCCGCCTCGGTGCCGAGCACGGAGCGGGCGACGGCGAGGTCGTCGGCGATGGAAACAACGGCGCTCATGGCGCTCATGGTATGGCCAGGCGCCCGGGCCGGGTCAATGAAGCTGTGGAGGTGGCCCGGCAGTTCGTTCAAAAACTGTGCCAAGTTTAATGTGAGAAGATGTCCGGCTCATCATAACCCAGCGCGTCGAGCAGCGTGCGGGCGGGCAGGAAGCCGAAGCACGCCTCCGCCAGCGCCAGCCGGTTCTCCCGCACCAGCAGCGCCTCCAGCTTGGCCCACAGCGCATGGAGGTGCAGCACGTCGGATGCGGCGTAGGCCAGCTGCTCGGAGGTCAGCTCGACGGCGCCCCAGTCGGAGGTCTGCTGCTGCTTGCTGATCTCCACGCCCAGCAGCTCGCGGCACAGGTCGCGCAGGCCGTGGCGGTCGGTGAAGGTGCGGACCAGCTTGGCCGCGATCTTGGTGCAGCGCACCGGGCCGACTGGAATATGGAGGGCGTGCTGCAACAGCCCCACGTCGAAACGGGCGAAGTGCATCAGCTTGACCACGGCCGGGTCCGATAGCAGGCGCTTGAGGTTGGGGCAGTGGGCGCCCGTGCCGCCGAGCGCGGGCGGGATGATCTGCACCAGGTGGGCCGTGCCGTCCCCGGCGGACAGCTGCACCAGGCAGAGCCGGTCGCGGTGCCAGTTCAGCCCCATCGCCTCCGTGTCCACGGCGACGACCGGGCCGAGGTCGAGCCCGTCGGGCAGGTCGCCCTTGTGCAAGTGGATGGTCGCGTTGGCCTGGAATTGAGTCGTCACGTCGGGAGCGCCTTCGGTGGGGTGGACCGAATGGCGGGTGGTGCCCAGGAAAAGACTCGAACTTTCACGTCCTTTCGGACACAGGTACCTGAAACCTGCGCGTCTACCAATTCCGCCACCTGGGCATGCACTCGGCGTGCGGTGGAGCGGCGATGTAGCGGGCAGGGCGTGGAACGTCAATGCTCCTATCCGGCTTGAGGTCCGCTGCCCCGCCGCATATGGGAGGGGAACGATCGAGAGGGCTTCTCATGGCAGTGCGCAACGTGGCGACCGTGTTCGGCGGATCGGGCTTCCTGGGCCGCTACGTCGTCCAGCGCCTGGCCTCGGCCGGCTACATCACCCGGGTGGCGGTGCGGGACCCGGAGAGCGCCATGTTCCTGCGCCCGATGGGCCGGGTGGGGCAGATCGTGCCGATGTTCGCCTCCCTGGGCCAGGACGCCACGGTGGCCCAGGCGGTGGACGGCGCGGAGGTGGTGGTCAACCTGGTCGGCATCCTGGCCGAGCGCCGCGCCGGCGACTTCAACCGCATCCAGGCCGAGGGCGCGGGCCGCATCGCCGCCAAGGCCGCCGCCGCCGGCGTGACGCGCATGGTGCACGTCTCCGCCATCGGCGCCGACGCGGACAGCCCCAGCCTGTACGCCCGCACCAAGGCCGCGGGCGAGGCGGCGGTGCGGGCGGCCCTGCCGGCCGCCGCCATCATGCGGCCCTCCCTGGTGTTCGGAGCGGAGGACAAGTTCTTCAACCGCTTCGCCGCCCTGGCGCAGCTCTCGCCCATCATGCCGGTGATCGCCGGGGACACCAGGATGCAGCCCGTCTATGTCGGCGACGTGGCGGACGCGGTGATGGCCGGGCTGACTGGCCTGGACACCGCCGGCCACACCTACGAGCTGGGCGGCCCCGCCGTGTGGACGTTCCGCGAAATCCTGGCCTACATCGTCAAGGAGACCCGGCGTCGCCGGCCCCTGGTGAACATCCCGATGGGGCTGGCGCGGCTGCAAGCCTCCCTCGCCGAGAAGCTGCCCACCCGGCCCTTCACCCGGGACCAGCTGCTGCTGCTGTCGCGTGACAACGTGGTCACGCCGGGCACGCCGGGCCTGCCGGAGCTGGGCATCGCGGCCACTCCGGTCGAGTTGGTGGTTCCAGAGTACCTGGACCGCTACCGGCCCGGCGGCGGCAAGCTGGAGCGTGTTCCGACCTGATTGGGACCATTTCGGCCCATTATAGGAGAGAACAAAGGCCGTAGGCAGCGAATCAGAGCGCAAACCGCGAAGTTAAGGCCAGCATGGCTGGCTTATGCGGCTTTTTTCTCTCGCCACCGCAATCAGCCTGAACTATATCGCATGCCGACAGAACCGTTGGGGACGAAGCCGTGGCCGACCGCATGTTGCAGTTCGTTCGCTTGCCGCAAGAGACCCCGCAAAAGCGGACCGCGCCGGAACGCCGTGAGGATTTCAGTGAGATCTACCGCCGGTTCGACCCGGCGGCGGCCAGCGCCCAGGCCAGCCGGTGCAGCCAGTGCGGCATCCCGTTCTGCTCCATCCACTGCCCGCTCTCCAACAACATCCCGGATTGGCTGAAGCTCACCGCCGAGGGACGGCTGCAGGAGGCCTACGAGGTCAGCTCCGCCACCAACAACTTCCCGGAGATTTGCGGCCGCATCTGCCCGCAGGACCG
>CAXTJU010000076.1:0-14975 GCA_964244655.1 uncultured Acetobacteraceae bacterium
GTCCAGGTGCGCCTGCCACAGCGCGGACCCGGCGGCGTCCGTCGCGGCGGGGCGGTCCTCCAGCACCGTCAGCGGGCGGTGGCGCAGGCCGGAGGCGCGCTCCAGCCGGCGGTCCACCTCGGCGTCGGTCGGGCGGCGCAGCGGGCGCAAGCCCCGCCACAGCAGCCAGCCCAGGCCCGCCAACGCGGCGGCCAGCAGCAGCAGGCGGCCCACGGGGGGCAGCAGCGCGGGCAGGTCGAACAGCGCCGCCGCGACCCAGGCGCCGACCAGGGCGAAGGCGGGCCATAGCGCGGGCCACACCCGCTCGAACCACAGCACGCGGCGGGCCTGCGCGCGGCGGCCGGCGAGCCGGGCCTGCAACCCGGTCACAGCCATGCCGGCACCGCCTCGTCCGCCCAGAGGGCTTGCACCGGCTGGCGCGGGCGGATCACGGCCCAGCGTCCGCCGTCGATCATCACCTGGGCGGCCAGCGGGCGCGCGTTGTAGGTGGAGCTCATGACCGAACCATAGGCACCGGCGTCCAGGATCGCCACCCGTGCGCCGGGCGGCAGGATGGGCAGCGCACGGTGTCGCGCAAAGGTGTCCCCGGTCTCGCAGACCGGCCCCACCACGTCCGTCGGCACGGTGGGGGCCAGCGCGTCCGCGGCGTCCAGCGGGACGATGCCGTGCCAGGATTCGTAGAGCGCCGGCCGGATCAGGTCATTCATCGCCGCATCGAGCACGGTGAAGCGGCGGCCTGCGGCCTTGGTCAGCACGACGGAGGCCAGCAGCACGCCAGATGGCCCGGCCAGCCAGCGGCCCGGCTCGACCATCAGCTCCAGGCCCATGCCGCCGAACGCCGCCGCGATGGTGGCGGCCAGGGCGGCAGGGGAGCCCTCCGGCTCGTCGCGGTAGCGCACGCCGAGGCCGCCGCCGCAATCCACTCGGGCCACCGAATGGCCGTCGGCGCGCAGGGCGCGCACCAGCCCGGCCACCCGCGCGTAGGCTTCGCGGTAGGGCCCCATGGCGGCGATCTGGCTGCCGATGTGCAGCGCCAGGCCGACCGGCCGCACCCCGGGCAACCCGGCGGCGCGGGCATACAGCGCGAGCACGTCGGCCAGCGCCACGCCGAACTTGTTGTCCGCCCGCCCCGTGGTGATCTTGGCGTGGCCGCCCGCCGCCACGTCCGGGTTCACCCGCAGCGCCACCGGCAGCGTGCACCCGGCGGCCGACGCGGCGGCCGAGACCATGTCCAGCTCCGCGGCGCTCTCCACGTTCACCTGCGCGATGCCCGCCTGCGCCGCCAGCAGCAGCTCGGCCGGCTGCTTGCCGACGCCGGAGAACACGATCCGCCCGGGCGGCATCCCGGCTAGCAGGGCGCGCTGCAGCTCGCCGCCGCTCACCACGTCCGCCCCGGCGCCCCCCGCAGCCATCAGGCGCAGCACGGCCAGGTGGTCGTTGGCCTTCACCGCGTAGTGGACGTGGATGCCGGCCGGGTCCATCGCCGCGCGCAGCCGGGCCAGCCGGGCGCGCAGGGTGCCGGCGGACATCACCCAGCAGGGCGTGCCCACCGCGGCGGCGACGGCGAGCAGCGGCACGCCCTCTAGCAGCAGGCCGTCCATCGCGTGCATCCGCAGCATGGGTCGGTCCGCCAGCAGCTCGGCCGTGCCCAGGTCATCGATGGGATCGTCATTGAAGCTGGCTGGGGCGAGGGCATCCATGGCTGGGAATGTTAAGGGCGACGGGCCGGCTTCGCCAGGGGTGTCGCCTCTCGGCCACAGCGGGGCGCTGTCATTGCGGCGTCATGGGAATGCCACGCAAACTTGACTGCCGCCGGGTTAACGGAGGGCCGCACGAACGACGGAGACCCGAGCGATGCGGCCCTACACCTTGCGCGCAATCCTGCTGGCCGCGACGGCGCTGCTTGGCGCGAGCCCGGCGCTGGCGCAGTCCGCGAACCAGATCGACAGCATCCAGGCGCAAATCCGCGCCTTGAACGCCGAGCTGGGCCGCGTGCGCCGCGACATGGCGGCCAAGGACGCGGCGGTGCGCGCCGCGCAGGAGGACGCCGCCAAGGCGCGCGCCACGGCGGAGCAGGCGCAGGCGGCGGTCGCCAGCCTGCCCCTCCCGAGCGGCTTCAAGCCTGGTGACGGCCGGTCAAGCAAGCTGGACTTCGGCGTCGGCATTGGCCCGGCGCACCCGGAGTATCCCTCGCCGAAGACCGACTGGACCAACACGAACCTGACCGGCGCCTCGGCCAGCGCACAGAACGCCGGCGACACCGGGACCGCCGGCACCTTCCACATCGGCGGCCTCACCTTGCAGCTCGGTGGGTTCGTCGCGGCGGAAGGCGTCTTCCGGTCCCGCAACGAGAGCACGAGCATCGGCACCAACTTCAACGCGATCCCGTTCGTGCAAAGCCAGACCAACCACGAACCGGAGTTCCGTGAGACCGCGCAGCAGAGCCGCCTCTCGATGCTGGCGCATGGCGACGTCAGCCCGACCGAACACGTCGAGGGCTATGTCGAGACGGACTTCCTGGGGGCTGCGCCGACGGCCAACAGCAACGAGAGCAATAGCTACAACCTTCGCCTGCGCCTGTTCTACGCCAGCTACGACAACGACGACCTAGGGCTGCACGCCTTGGCAGGCCAGAGCTGGAGCCTTGCCACGCTGTACAGGGTCGGCGTCACGCCGCATCAGGAGGACGTGCCCTACACGATCGACGCGCAGTACGTCCCGGGCTTCACCTGGGCGCGCCAGCCGCAATTCCGCATCGCGAAGGATTTCGGTGGCAAGTACTGGCTGGCAGCGTCGTTCGAGACCCCGCAAACCGTCTATTCGCTCGGCACCGCCACCAACACCACTGGCAACCGCGGCACGGTCAACTACACCAATGCCGGCGTCTCCCAGCTCGACCCCAACGCCAACTACAGCACCGACATCGCGCCCGACGTGATCGTCAAGGCGGCAGCCGACCCGGGCTACGGCCATTACGAGGTGTTCGGGATCGCGAAGTTCGCCCAGGACCGGGTGTCCTTCCTCGGCACCGGGACCAACAACACCCGCTTCGGCGGCGGCGTCGGCGGCGGCACGATCCTGCCGATCATCGGCAACAACCTGGCTTTCCAAGCCAGCGCTTTGGCAGGCTACGGCATCGGCCGGTATGGCTCGGGGCAGCTGCCTGACGCGACCATCGGACCGAGCGGCGCGCCCGACCTGTTGCCGGAAGTGCAGGCCCTCATCGGGCTGACCGGCCATCCGGTTCCCACCGTTGACCTCTACTCGTATGTCGGCACCGAGCGGGTCGGCCGCAAGTTCTTCAACATAGGCACGGGGCATTTCGGCTACGGCAACCCGCTCTATTCCAATGCAGGGTGCGACATCGAGCTCAGCGCCGCCGCCTGCACCGGCGACACCTCCGGCCTGACCCAAGGCACGCTTGGCGCGTGGTGGCGGTTCCTGAAGGGCAACTTCGGTACGGTGCAGAGCGGAATCCAGTACTCCTACACCCGTCGCGACATCTTCAAGGGCGTGGCGGCGCCTGGCGGCTCCGGCAACAACTTCACGGACAACAACATCGTCCTGTTCAGCCTGCGCTACCTGCCGTTCCAGTAGCGCGGGCCTGCCAATCGGCCACCGAGATGCGCGGCGCCTCGAACTGGTCGCGGGTGCGGGCATACCAGCCGCCGCCGTGCATCCGGCCCACCAGGTCGAGCTTGGGCGTGTCGATGTGGCAGCGGGCGGCGTCGAGCACCGCCTCATCGGCCACGTGCAGGCACAGAATGCGGCCGAGCACCAGGCTGCCATTGGGCAGATCGACGACCTGGTAGCGCTCGCATTCGAACGCGACGGGGCTGCCGGCGATGCGCGGCGGGGCCACCCGCAGGGAGGGCACGGTGGCCAGCCCGGCTTGCGCAACCTCGCTGGTCTCGGGGCCGAACTCAATGGCGGTGACGACCATGGCGGCGGTGCTTGCCTCATTGACCAGGTTGACCACGAACTGGCCGCCCTCGCGGATGTTGGCCGCGCTGTCCTTGTGCTCGCCGGGGCTGGGCGCGCCCATGCTGACGGCCAGCAAGGGCGGGTCGCTGCTGACGGCGTTGAAGAACGAGTATGGCGCGGCGTTCACCACTCCGGCGGCGGATTGCGTCACCACCCAGGCGATCGGGCGGGGAACGACGGTCGAAGTGATGAGCTTGTAGCGATCCCTGGCGGAGAGTGCGTCGAAGTCGAATTGCATGCGGCCCCTGGCGTTGCTGCCGCAGCATCGCCCGCGGCAGCGGCGGCGTCCATCGCCGCCCCTTGCCGAACGCGGTGCGGTGGCCCATGTCGATGACTTCCGAAACTTAACGAAAGGAGGTGATCCAGTGTCTCATTGTCAGATCGCTCAGTCCGCCGCCGTGACCTGGGTGCCTGTCCTGCCGATGCGCGGGGCGTAAGCACTTCTCGTCTGACGGCGTGACCGTCCGGCAATGGAAAGGCCTCGGCAGCACATACCGGGGCCTTTCGATTTTCTGGCCCGAACCGACGCAACTTACAAAGCTGTAATACGTCATTTGGGCGTGAAGCGATTCGCGCCGGCCATCGCCGCCATTCCTGCCCGTGACGAAGCCGACCGGATCGGCCCCTGCTTGGAGGCGCTGGACGCCCAGTGCGGCGCGCGCCTCGATCACATCCTGCTCCTCGTCAACAACAGCACGGACGGCACGGCGGATGCCGCGCGGTCGGTGGCGCTGCATCCTGGCACCCGGCTCCATGTCATCGAGCGCAGGCTGCCGCCCGAGCAGGCCAATGCCGGCATGGCGCGCCGGCTTGCCATGCAGGCCGCCGCCGCCCTGGCGGGAGCGGAGGGCGTGTTGCTGACCACCGATGCGGATGGGCTGGTGGACCCGGACTGGCTGGCCGCCAACCTCGCAGCCCTGCATGCCGGGGCCGACGTGGTGGCGGGCTGGGTGGAGCTGCACCCGATCGAGTGGGGCATGATCCCCAACACCTTGCACGAGGACGACGCGCGGGAGTGCGCGTACGACGCTCTGTGCGACGAGATCCACGCCCGGCTCGACCCCGACCCCTACGACCCGATGCCCCGGCACACGCAGCATTCGGGTGCCAGCATCGCGGTCACCGCGGCGGCCTACGCGCGCTGCGGCGGGGTGCCGGCGGTGCCGTCCGGCGAGGACCGGGCGCTGATGGCGGCGCTGCGCCGGATCGATGCCCGCATCCGGCACGCCCCCGAGGTGCACGTGACCGTCTCGGGCCGGGTCGTCGGGCGGGCGCCTGGCGGCATGGCGGACACCATCCGCCGGCGCATGACTCAACAGGACCCCTACCTCGACGACCGGCTGGAGCCTGCGGCCGATTGCGCCCACCGCGCCGGGTGCCGCGGCGCTTTGCGGCGGTTCTACGCCGACTCGTCCGCTGGCGGCGCGGAGTTGGCGGCGCAGCTGCGCCTGCCGACCTCCACCCTGTGGCCGCTGCTGCGCACGGCAGCGTTCGGGGCGGCGTGGGAAGCGGTGGAGGCGGCGTCCCCGGCCCTGCGCCGCCGGCTGGTCCCGGTGTCCGGCCTGGCGGCGCAAACTGCGGCGGCGCTGGCTATCCTGGAGCGGTTGCGCCGGGACGGTCGAGGCGGTCAATGCGATAGCCAGGCTCTCGCACCTGAAAGGCTGGACTGAGGCCCGAGGCTTCGATCAGCCACTCGGCCGCTTCGTCGCCCGTGCTGGGGTAGTCGGTCTCGCCCAGGTAGTGCACTGCCAGGATACTGCCGCCCGGCTCCAGCGCCGCCATCGCGCGCCGCGCGGTGTCCCGGATGCCGGCCTCGTCCAGGTAGTAGAGCATTTCCGAGAACACGATCAGGTCGAAGCGCCCCGGCGGCCATTCGCCCGGCACGGCGCGGCGCTCGAAGGTGACGCCGGGGCAGCGCTCCCGCGCCTTGGCCAACGCGGCCTCCGCCACGTCCAGGGACAGCAGGGCCTGGCACCGCGTCGCCAGCTGGCGGGTGAGGATGCCGATGGAGCAGCCCACCTCAAGCCCGGCGGCGAAGGGCCGGGGGGGCAGCGCGGCCAGGGTCGCGGCATACTTGTCCCGCTCGTAGTCGCTGGTGGCGAAGCGCCATGGGTCGGGGTCGGCGGCGTAGAGCGCGTCGAAATAGGCCGGCTCGATGGACTGCGTGCGGCGGCTCATGACGTCTCCAGATAGAGTTCGTGCGCGGTGTCGAACAGGGCGAGGAAGTCCGGCCGCATCTGGAAGCCCGCCGGGTCGTCGATGATCAGCCCGGCCCATTGCGAGCGGTGGCTCAGGATGGCACGGCGCTTGGCCTCGCGGTGCGCCGCCACGTCCAGCCGGACGGCGCGGGCTGGCTCGATGGCGGTGTCAGGCGGCAGGGTGCGGCCCCAGACGGGATACGCCCGGTGCGGCACCCCGGCGCGCGCCGCCGCCGCGGCCGCGATCAGCGACGCCGCCTCGTGGTCGCAATGCGGGTCCGTCCGCCAGCTCGTCAGCAGCGCGTGTGCGCCGGTGCGGGCGAGCAGGCCGGCCACCTGATCCACCGCGGCATCGAATGCCGGCCCGGCCACCGGCGCGCGCGTGTCGGGGTGGCGCAGGAAGGCGACCCGGTCCGGCGCCAGGCCCAGGCACTGCACCGCCGCCAGCGTCTCCGCTTCCCGCAGCGCCTGCAGCGCGGCGGCCGGGTGGCTGCGGGAGTTGGGATGGGACCCGGCGCCGTCCGTGAGCACGGCCACCACCGGCGGCTCGCCCCGGGCGCAGCTTTCCGCGATCAGGCCGCCGCAGCCCAGGCTCTCGTCGTCCGGATGCGGCGCCAGGATCAGCGCGCAGCCCCCGGTGATGGCGCGCACCGGCACGCACGGGAAAGCGGTGGCCAACAGGGCGCCAACCGTCGTCACGCCAACCGTCGTCACGCGCGCATGGCAGCGCTGGCGGCCTCCGTCAGCACCATGTCGGCAGCGGGTTGGCGCAGGTAGGTGGCAAGGTCCCGGCACAGCCGCTCCACCGGGTTGGAGCGCAGCAGGGCGGCGACGCCCAGGGAGCGCTGCGCCAGCTCCACCGTGTCGAGGCAGGCTCGCTCCACGGCGAGCCGGGCCAGGCCGACATAGGCGACTGCCGCAGCGTCGGCCTGCGGGCTTTCGGCCCGGGCGGCGGCGGCGGTCATCCAGAGCCGGGCGGTCTCGGCGGCGATCAGGGTTTCGCCGACGCGCGCCTGCTGGTGCGGGTCGTCCTGCCGGCCGCGGGCGACCAGCTGGCGGCGCAGCTCCTCGGCCAGCGCCTGCAACCCGCCCAGGGTGACGGCGGAAGTGCGCCAGGCGCCGCAGGAGAAGTCCGGCTCTCGCAGGTAGTCGCCGGGTTCACCGAACGGGGTGGCGGGGGCGTGGCGGAAGCCGACCTGCCCGGTGGTGGCGGCCCGCATGCCGGCCAGCCCGCCTGGCAAGGGGCTGGCCGCAACTTCCTCGCCCAAGGTGGTGTAAACCAGGTGCGTCTGGCCGGTGGCGTCCTCCGCCGTCACCACGGCGCGAGTGACGTGCCCGGCGCCGGAGCAGAACTGCTTGTCCCCGTCCAGTGTGCTGCCGGACAGCAGGCGCAATCCGCTGCCGGGCGGGTCGGTCACCCAGAGGCCGAACAGATGCCCATCCTGGGCATCCCGCGCCGCCTGCTCGTGAAGCGCCTGATCGCCGAAGCGGACGATGAGGCGCAGGGCGTTCACGTGCGCTTCCAGCAGGCGGCCGAGCGCGAGGTTGCCACGTCCGAGCAGGACCAGCAGGGCGAGCAGGTCCTGAGCGCCCGCCGGCTCCGTGCCGAGCCCTAAGCCGCCTGAGCCGATGGGCAGGACAGCCTGCAGGACGCCGGCCTGGCGCAGGTCGGCAAAGTCCTCGGTGGGAAATGCCGCGGTGGTGTCCAAGGCCGCGGCCCTTGCCCGCATGGCCGGCAGGAGGGCGTCAACCCGGGCGAGCAAGGGGGATGGCGGCATTCTGCTGTGCCGAACGTGATGGTCCGGCGCTGGTTGCCGGGTGCAGGCCGCAAACGCGATCGGGGTCCCGGGCTGGCAAGCCCGGGACCCCGACACGGCAGCCGTCAGAGGAGCGTCAGTAGTTGATCAGCAGGTTGGTCACGTTCACGCTGCCCAGCCCGGTCACGAAATTCCAGCCGAGGCTTTCCGAGTAGGCGGGCGTCAGCTTGTTGGCCGTCGTGGACAGCACGCCGATGCCGGCCGTGGAGGCCGCGTTGGTGAAGCAGTTTGGCGAGCCGGCCTGGCACGGCAGGGCGTTGTCGCCGCGCGTGATCTCGTTGAACACGCACGCCACCGAGATGGCGGCACCCTCATTGGACTTGCAGGTGCTCAGCAGGGTCGGGTTGCTGAACTGCAACTGAGCCAGCTGGTAGAGCCGCGGCGCGGCCAAGCCCACGTTGCCGCCCTTGTACTGCACCACCAGCGCCTCGATGCCGCCGAAGATCGGCGCCGAGAAGGAAGTGCCGCCGGCCGCGTTGCCGAGCACGTCGTTGACGTTGGTGAAGTCGCAGGCCGTGCCACCCTCGTTGGTGTCGGACATGCAGAACACGTAGAAATGGTTCCAGATGCCATTCGACGCGAACAGCGAGGCGTCCGGCAGCCCGCGCACATGGTCATTCGGCACGCCCAGCACGCCGGTCGATTGCCAGTCGGGCTTGGTGTAGTAGAGGCTCTTGCCGCCGCTGCCGCCCACGAGGTTCAGCAAGGGCTGCTTTGGCAGGTTGCAGTAGGGGATGGCTCCCGTGGCCCCGGCAGCCGTCCAGATCACCGAACTGGCGCAGCTGTCATCCCACGGGATCTCGGGGATGTAGGACTTGGCCGATCCGTCGCTGGCGGTGTTGCCCGTCGTCCAATAGGTGCTGTTCTTGCCATCGGCCGTGTCGCTGAAATCGGTGCCGCCAATGCCCGTCACGTATGGGTTGGAGGCCAGGCCGTTGACCGCCAAGCCGCCAGTCGCCTCCTTGGCGCTGGGGCTGTCGCACCCGGCGGCGGCGCTGTCGCCGGTCGAGACGAACACCGAGATGCCCTCGGCGGCAGCCTGCTCGACCAGCTGCGTCCACATCGACAGGAACGATAGGCCGTTGCCGATCTCGCAGCCGCCGTAGCTGACGGTGATCACCGAGCCGCGCGGCCCGACGTTGACCAGGCCCTGGAGCGTGGTCATGACGCCGAAGGTGGTGTCCGTCCCGGCGCAGCTCGCCTCAATGATGGTGGCGTCGGGCGCGACCGCGCTCGACCACTCGGCATCGAGGGCGGCTTCGCCCTCGTCGCCGGTGAAGCCGGGGTCGGCGCAACCGCCGGGGTGCACGCTCTGCAACGTGCCGGCGAAGCCCGACAGGCCGAAGCCGGAGCGGAAGGTGTTCCAGTCGGCCGGGTTGATGTCGGTCTGCTCGGCCACGATCAGCGTGACGCCCTTGCCGGTCAGCTTGTAGTGCGAGGCTCCGGTGTTGGGGTTGAAGATGTTGGGCGAGCCGTTGCGCGCCGTGTTGACGTTGTAGATCGTCGCGAAGTCGGACGGGGTGACGGCGAAGTAGGTGGTGGAGCCAGCCGGCACGGTGAAGCCGGGCGCCGGCTGGGTGACGCTCCACTGCCCGGTGGAGCCGTTCTTGCGGACCGCGCCGACCGGCTTCAGGGCCGGCCTGGGAAAGAAGTTGCTGAGCGTCACGCCGTGCACCACGCCGCTGAGGGCGGCCGGGATGACCGGGGCCGAGGCGTTGGCCATGTGGTGCTCGCCGGCAACGTTCACCACGTCATGCAGCTCGGTGCGGAAGGTGTGCGCCACTTGCCCGGCGGTGCCGGAGAAGTCGATCGACATCATGTTGGGCGAGATTTGGCCCACGGCGAAGCCCTCGGCGCGCAGCCAGCCGGCGACCTGCTGCACGTCGGCTTGCGAAGGGCCGAAGGCTGCGCCGAACTCCGCCGGGTCCACCCATTTGTGGAAGTTGGGCGAGGCCGGGTCGAGCTGCTGCTTCACCAGCGCGTCCAGCGCCGCCTGCCGCTCGGCCGGCCGGTTGAGCACGAGCTGCAGGTGCCCAAGCGCCGCCCCGGCCGCCAGGGCGCCGGCGTCGGACACGACGTGCATCGCGAGCGGGGCGTCGTAGTCGAGGGATTGCCCGTGCGCGGCGTCAAGCGGCGCGGTGATCAGGGAGGTGGCGGGCACCGCCGGCACAGCCGCTTCAACGGCTCCCGGCAGCGCGGCAGTGATGAGCGCGCCGCAGACGATGGACTTGATCACGGTTCGATTCGGCACGAGACCTCCGGAAGGGTTTGAACTGCGTATCAGTAGCCAAACAGCGCGCCAACGGGCGGCTTTGCGCAGCCCGTCAGGGCCACCGAACTCGAGTGCGGCAAACAGCGGATGATTTTTGTTTCCCGGCCATTCGTGACCGGTTCATGAATCATAGGATATAAAGTGCGTTTGTAGGTCAACAGCCAAACGGGCTTCGGCCGGGTAAATCGATATGGCGGCCGGACTGGCCGGCCTATTTGCCGTCCTCATCCAAGTAGAACTGGTCCGCGTCCTCGTCGTAGCTGTAGAGCTCGGCGTAGCGCCCCCAGGCGATCACCGCGCGCATGGTGTCGTCGGCGTAGTCTGGGCTCATCACGTCCTCCAGTTCGTCGCGGAAACGCACCGCGGAGGCGCGGTGGTTCCAGCGCTCGTCCAGCACCTGGCGGATTTGCGCCACCAGCGGCACGTGCGCGCGCAGGGCCGCGCCGAACAGCGCCTTGCGCGGCTCGGTGTCGGCGGCGACGAACTGGCGGCCGGCGTCCGTCACCAACAGGTCGCCATCCGCGAGGGTGCCCAGCCGCAGCAGCTGCAGCGCCTCGCCGAGCGGCAGCAGCTCGTCCAGCTCCAGCTGCAGCGCGGCGGCCAGCGCGGGCAGGTCCGCGCGCCCGTCGTAGGGCGCCGCCCCCAACGTCTCCAGCAGACCGGCCATGATGTTGGTCGAGACCGGGTGCAGCGCCGTGGCCGTGGTGACGGCGGCGAGCGCGGTGCGGGTGGGCGCGCGCCGGGTCATCAGGGCGTAGATGTCGTCCACCATCTGGCGGAACGCCGGGTCCAGCCGGTCGCGCGGGTGCGGGAACGGGACGAGCAGCTCGCTCGCCACCCGGCCGGGGTTGGAGCTGAACACCAGGACGCGGTCGCACATCAGCACCGCTTCCTCAATGTTGTGCGTCACCATCAGCACGGACTGGATCGGCAGCTTGCCCTCCACCCACAGGTCGATCAGGTCGGTGCGCAGCGTTTCGGCCGTCAGCACGTCGAGCGCCGAGAATGGCTCGTCCATCAGCAGCAGGTCCGGGTGCACCACCAGGGCGCGCGCCAGGCCGACGCGCTGGCGCATGCCGCCGGACAGCTCCTTGGGGTAGGCGCTCTCGTAGCCGCCGAGGCCGATCAGGTCGATCGCGTCCTCCGCCCGCTTCTCGCGCTCGGCCCGCGCCACGCCCTGCGCCTCCAGGCCCAGCTCCACGTTCTGCTGCACCGTCAGCCAGGGGAACAGGGCAAAGGACTGGAACACCATGGCCACGCCCTCCGCCGGGCCGAGCAGGGGCGCGCCGCGCCAGCGCACCTCCCCGGCGGTGGGGCGCAGCAGGCCGGAGACGATGCGCAGCAAGGTCGATTTGCCGGAGCCGGAGCGGCCCAGCAGCCCTACGATCTCGCCGGGGCGCAGGGTGAGGTCCACGTCGTCCAGCACCAGCAGGTCGGCGGTGCTGTCCTTGTGGTAGGATTGCCGCACGCCGCGCACCTCCACCAGGTTGGCGGTGGCGAGGGCCGGGGTGGTGTCCATGGCGGCGCGCCCCTACGCGAAGGTCAGGCGGCGGGCGGCGTAGCCGTACATCGGCCGCCAGACCGCGCGGTTGAACAGCAGCACGAAGCCGCTCATCACGGCGACCCCCAGCACGACGCGGGGGGTGCCGTTCGGGTCGGCGGTGGCTTCGGCGATGTAGGCGCCAAGCCCGTGGGCGTGCAGGTGGTCCGTGCCCCAGGTCGCCACCTCGGCGACGATGGCGGCATTCCAGGAGCCGCCGGACGCGGTGATCGCCCCCGTGACGTAATACGAGAAGATGCCCGGCAGCATGACCCGGCGCCACCACAGCCAGCCGCCGATGCGGAAGTTGTTGGACGCTTCCAGCAAATCCCCCGGAAAGGCCGCGGCCCCGGCGATGACGTTGAATAGGATGTACCACTGGGTCCCCAGCACCATCAGCGGCGTCAGCCAGATGTCCGGGCTGAGCCGCCAGCGCACGATGGCGATGACGAAGATCGGGAAGAACAGGTTGGCCGGGAACGCCGCCAGGAACTGCGCCGCAGGCTGCATCCGCCGCGCCCATTTCGGCCGCAGCCCGAGCCAGACGCCGACCGGCACCCAGAGCGCGGTCGCCAGGACCATCAGCACGACCACCCGGGCCATGGTGCAGCAGCCGAGCAGCAGCGCCGTGCCCAGGTCGCTCCACGCCAGCGTGGCGGATGCATAGGACGCGATCCTCCACACGGCGGCCAGCGCGACCGCGGCCAGCACCACGGCGAAGGCGGCATCCCCGGCGCGGGACGGCGCGCGCGGCGCCGGCGCGGGCCGGTTGGCGGCGCGGGCCAGCCGCAGCCCGGTCAGCGTGCCGAACACGACGCCGAGCGCGTCCACGCCCCGGGCCAGCAGCCGGGTGCGCCGCAGCAGCTTGAGCACCCAAGGGTCCTCGGCCTCCACCTGCGCCGTCAGCTCGAAGCGGAACTTGGCCGACCAGGCGACCAGGGGGCGGAACAGCAGCTGGTCGTAGGCGAGGATCACCACCAGCATGGCCAGGATGGCGTAGCCCACGGCGGCCAGGTCCTTGTGGTCCAGCGCGGTCGCCACGTAGGAGCCGATGCCGGGCAGCTTCCAGGTGGTGTCGCCCACGCTGACCGCCTCGCTGTACACGACGAAGAACCAACCGCCGGACATCGACATCATGGTGTTCCACACCAGCCCGGGCATGGCGAACGGCACCTCCATGCGCCAGAACTTCTGCCAGGGCGACAGGCGGAAGGCGGTGGCGGCCTCGGCCAGGTCCGCCGGCACGGTCTTGAGCGACTGGTAGAGGCTGAACGCCATGTTCCAGGCCTGGCTGGTGAAGATGGCAAAGATGGCCGCCAGCTCCGCCCCCAGCACGCGGCCGGGGAACAGCCCCATGAAGAACACGACGGTGAAGGTGAGGAAGCCGATGACCGGCACCGATTGCAGGATGTCGAGGATGGGCACCAGGATCTTGCCCGCCCGCCGGCTTTTCGCGGCCCAAGTGGCGTAGGTGAAGGTGAACAGCAGCGAGCAGGCGACGGCCGCGAACATCCGCATGGTGGTGCGCAGCGCATAGCCGGGCAGGTAGGCCGGGTCGAGGCTGATCTGCGCCACCTGGTCCAGCGGCACCACCGTGTTGCGCGCGCCGGTGGCGACCGCGAACAGCAGCCCGCCGATGCACAGGATGGCGGCCAGGTCGAACAGGTTGGGCAGCCGGCGGACCGAGGCGAAGGCCGGGAAGGTTGATCCGGACATGGGCGGTCCTCGCAGTGCCGGGTGCGGCCAGGGTTCCGCCTGCCCATAGCGATGCGGCGCGGCGCTGTCACGCCGGGCGCGGCTGGCATGGGCCGAGGCCGCGTGGTCACCAAGCGTTAAGGGACACCTGCTTACGATGCACTTTGCGCGAGGAGCCGCCCATGGACGTCATCGAGGACGCGCTCGCGATCCATGCGCGCATCAGTGCGGGCCTCAAGGCGGCGATCCGTGCGCCGCAGGGGGTGGACCCGAGCACGATCCGGACGGACCGGACCTGCGAGTTCGGCGTGTGGATCTACGGGGCCGAGGGGATGCGGCACAGCGCGCTGCCGGAGTACCATTCGCTGAAGGCTGTCCATAAGCGGTTCCACCAGGCGGCCTACGTGGCGCTGTGCCTGTGCCGGACCGGCAAGCGGGCCGATGCGGAGCACTCGATCACCGAAGGCGAGTTCCAGAAGCTCTCGCAGGACATGATCGCCCAGCTGCTAGCGCTCAAACGGGCGCTTCGGGCACCGGCGATGACCCGGCAGTGCGTGGGCGTCCCCTGAAGCTAGGCCCGCCCGGTCGAGCCGAACCCTTGGCCGCCGCGCGCGCTGCGGGCCGAGAACGCCTCCACGACGTGCAGCTCCGGCCGCATGATCGGCACGAACAGCAGCTGGGCGAACCGCTCGCCGGGCTGCAGCTCGATCGCGGCGCCGCCGGCCGGGTTGCGGTTCCAGGCGCTGACCAGGAGCGGCCCGGCGTAGTCCGGGTCGATCAGCCCCACCGTGTTGCCCAGCACCAACCCTTTGCCATGCCCCAGCCCCGAGCGCGGCAGCACCAGCGCCGCCAGGTTCGGGTCCGCCAGGTGCAGCGCGAACCCGGCCGGCACCAGCGCCGGCGCGGCACCCGGCGCCAGCCGCAGCGGCGCATCCAAGCAGGCGTGCAGGTCGATGGCGGCGGCCATGGCGCTCTGGTAGCGGGGCAGGCCCCACTCGTGCAGGCGGGGGTCCAGCACCACCAGCTCCACCCTCATGCCAGGGCGTCAGCGATGCGGGCGGCCAAGCGGGCGGCCACCTCGGTCTTGGGCAGCATGGGCCAGTCTTCGGCGCCCTCCGCCGTGACCAGGCGCACCTGGTTAGCCTCGCCCGCCATGATGCCGGTGGCCGGGCGCACGTCGTTGGCGACGATCCAGTCGCAGCCCTTGCGCGCCCGCTTGGCTGCGGCGTTGGCGGCCAAGTCCTGCGTCTCGGCGGCGAAGCCCACCACCAGGCGGGGGCGCAGCGGGCCGGGGACGGCCAGGGTCGCCAGGATATCCGGGTTGGGCCGCAGCACCAGGGTGGGCGGGGCAGCGCCCGGCTGCTTCTTGAGCTTGTGCTCCGCCGGGTCCACGTGCCAGTCCGCCACTGCCGCGGCGCACACCGCCACGTCCGCCGGCAGCGCCGCCTGGCAGGCGGCCAGCATCTCCG
>CAXTJU010000077.1:0-14471 GCA_964244655.1 uncultured Acetobacteraceae bacterium
GGACCTGCGCGCCCTCGGCACGGACGCGGCGCGGGCGCGGGCGCGGGCGCTGCTGGCCGACTGGCTGACCCTCCCAGCGGACGCGCTCGCCCGCCGCCCGGACGTGGCGGGCGCGCGCCTGGCGGCCTGGCTCGGGCACTACGACTTCTTCGCCGCGTCGGCGGACGACGCCTTCCGGCAGCGCATGATGGCCCGGCTGGTGGCCGACGCGCGCGCCCTGGCCGCCGACCTGCCCGCGGAGGAGCTGGACGCCCGGGCGCTGACGGCGCTGAAAGGCCTGATCGCCGCCGCCGTGGCGCTGCCGGACCAAGCGGCCTTCCTGACCCGCGCCCTGCGCTTCCTGCCGCAGGAGCTGGCCCGCCAGGTGCTGCCGGACGGCTGCCACGCCGAGCGCAGCCCCGCCGTCCAGCTGGCGGCGTTGCAGGACCTGGTCGAGATCCGCGCCCTGTTGCAGGCGGCGCAGGCGCAGCCGCCCGCGGCGCTGGCCAGCGCGATCGAGCGGATGGGGCCGGCGCTGCGGGCGATGCGCTGCGGCGATGGCGGGCTGGCGCTGTTCAACGGCAGCAAGGAGGAGCAGCCCGCCCTGGTGGAGCAGGTGCTCGCCCAGGCCGGCCGCACCGGGCGCTTGCCGGTCAGCCTGGCGGAGGGCGGCTTCCAGCGGCTGCAAGCCGGGCGGACGGTGCTGCTGGTGGATTGCGGCCGCCCGCCGCCGCACGGGGTGGACCGCATGGCCCATGCCGGCGCCTTGTCGTTCGAGCTGTCGGTCGGGCGGGAGCGGATGATCGTGAACTGCGGCGCCGCCCCGGCCGCCGGCCAGCAATGGCGCGATGCGTGCCGCGCCACCGCGGCCCACTCCACCCTCGTCATCGCGGACACCAACTCCGCCGAGCTGAAGCCGGACGGCCTGGGCCGGCAGCCGGAGAAGGTGGAGGCGCAGCGCCAGGAGGCGAACGGCGCGCATTGGCTGGAGGCGAGCCATGACGGCTACCGCAAGCCGTTCGGCGCGCTGCACCGCCGCCGCCTGTACCTGGCCGAGAGCGGCGAGGATATCCGCGGCGAGGACGCGGTCGAGGCGGCCAGCCCGCAGCCCTACGCGCTGCGCTTCCACCTGCACCCGGCCGTCAGCGCCAGCCTGCAGCAGGACGGCGAGGCGGTGCTGATGCGCCTGCCCTCCGGCGGCGGCTGGCGGCTGCGGGCGGAAGGCGCGCGCATGACGCTGGAGGAGAGCATTTACCTCGGCGGCCTGGAGCCCAGGCGCAGCGAGCAGGTGGTGCTGACCGGCCACGCGGACGGCCCGCAACAGGTGAAGTGGGCGATCTCCAAGGTCGGCTGATCAAATCAGAGCCGGGGCGTCCGGAGCGGGTCCTGCGGCGTCTGCAGCGGGGAGACGTTCGGAGCGGGATTGGCCGAGTTGGCGCTGCCGGGAACGCCGTTGTCCGTGCCCAGCGGCACGCGGTTCACAGCGCTGCCGGGGGAGGCCACGTGGCTGGCCCGCGCCGCCCGCCGCGGGTGGTGGGCGGGTTTGGCGAAGGCGGCTGCCTGAGCGAGGCACAGGCAGGCCGTGACGGCCAGCAATAAGCGAGACATTGGCGTGCTCCCATCCGACGCGGATTATTTCGGCGTCCGCCGCAGCAACGTTCCGGCCTGCTGAGCGTTGCCGGGGTTCATTCGTCGGGCCAGGATTTCCCGGCAGGCGTCTGCAGGATCACCCGCACCTGGGCAGCCAGCGCGTCCAGCACGAACGGCTTGCCGATCACCTGCATGCCAGGCGCCAGCCCGCCGTCCAGCGCGGTGCCCGCGTAGCCGGTCATGAACAGCACCGGCAGATGCGGCCTGCCCTCGCGCGCCACGTCCGCCACCTGACGGCCGTTCATCCCATTGGGCAGGCCGACATCGGTCACCAGCAGGTCCACGGGCGCGTCCGTGTGCAGCAGCTGCAGCGCCGCCGGCCCGTCCGGCGCGTCCAGCACCTGGTAGCCCAGCTCGCGCAGCCGCTCCCCCACCAGGGCGCGCACGCTGTCCTCGTCCTCCACGAGCACGATCGTCCCGCCTGCGCCCGCCTCCTCCGCGGGCGCCGCAGCGGCTTCGCCAAGGGCCTGCGCCGCGTCGTGGCGGGGCAGGTAGATCCGCACGGCGGTGCCTTGGCCCGGCGCGCTGTCCAGCGTGACGCGGCCGCCGGACTGCTGGACGAACCCATACAGCTGCGACAGCCCCAGGCCGGTGCCCTGCCCAAGCGGCTTGGTGGTGAAGAACGGCTCGAACGCGCGTTGCAGGGTGGCACCGTCCATGCCCGATCCGGTGTCGTGAACCGTGACCTCGACGTAGCCGCCGGGTGGCACGGGCTGCTGGCCGGGGCCTTGCGGGTTCGCGCCGTTCCCTGGCTCACCGTCCGGCAGGTGCACGTCCTGCGTCGCCAGCGTCAGCGTGCCGCCCTGCGGCATCGCGTCCCGCGCGTTGATGGCCAGGTTCAGCAGCGCGTTCTCCAGCTGGTTCGGGTCGCACAGCACGGTCCAAACCCGCGGGGCCAGGCGAAGCTCGACCCGCACGGCCGGCCCGGCGGTGCGGCGGATCAGCTCGGCCATGTCCTCGATCAGCGTGTTCGGCTCCACCGGCACCGCCTGCAGCGCCTGCCGCCGGGCGAACGCCAGCAACCGGTGGGTGAGGGACGCGGCGCGGTCCACCGTCTTGCGCGCCCCGTCCACGAAGCGCGCCGCGTCCTCCATGCGGCCTTGCCCCATGCGGCGCTGCATGAGGTCCAGGCTGCCGCCGATCGCTTGCAGCATGTTGTTGAAGTCGTGCGCGATCCCGCCGGTCAGCTGCCCGACTGCCTCCATCTTCTGCGCCTGGCGCAGCGCGGCCTGGGCTTGCTCGCGCTCGCGCGCCTCGCCGTGCAGGGCGTCCACCGCATGGCGCAGCGCCACCGTGCGCTCCGCCACCCGCAGCTCCAGCACGTCGGTGGCCAGGCGGGCCTCGGTGATGTCGATCTTGCAGCCGGTGTAGCCCAGGAACTGGCCGGCATCGTCCTGCCGGGGCACGGCCTCGCAGCGCAGCACGCGGACCTGGCCGGCCTTGTCCCGCACCCGCACCTCGGCATGGAACGGCTGGCGGGCCGCCAGCGCGGCGGCGAACGCGGCCTTGTGGCCGGGCAGGTCCTCCGGCAGCACCACCTGGTCCCAGCCATCGCCCAGTAGGGCCGCGCGGGGCAGGCCGAACATCCATTCATGATGCATGTTCACGAAGGTGACGCCGCCGTCCCGGCCGCTCATGCAGATCAGCGCGGGCGCGCTGTCCGCCATGTGGCGGAACCGGGCCTCGCTCTCGCGCAGCGCCTGGGCGGCGGCGTGGCGGGCGGTCACGTCCTGGAACGCCCCCAGCGCCCGCTGCACCCGCCCCGCCGCGTCGCGCTCCGGCACCACGTCCAGCAGCATCACCACCTGGCGTCCGTCCGCGGCATGCAGGGCGAGTTCGTGGTCCATCACCGCCTGGCCCGCCAGGGCCGTGGCGACGGGAGCGCTGAGCTGCATCGCCCGGTCGTCCAGCCTGCGCCCGACCAGGGCGGCGGCGGCGACGCCGAAAGCCTTGCCGGCGGCGGCGTTGGCATAGACCACCTGGCCTTCGGCGTCCCATTCCATCACCCCGGCAGGGATCGCCGCCAGCAGGTGGGCCAGCCGCGCCTCCCCCGCCCGGTTCGCCGCCTCGGCGCGGTCGCGCTCGCCCTCGCGCAGCGCCAGGGCGGCCGCCATGCGGTTGAAGGCAGCGCCGACCTCCCCCACCTTGCCGGCCCGCCTGCCGAAATCGGCCCGCGCGCGCAGGTCGCCTTGCCCCACGCGCTCCGCCGCAGCCGCCAAGGACGCCAGCGGGCCGAGCACGAAGCGGCGGCTGCCGGCGACGGCGGCGCAGGCGGCCAGCACCGCGCCGAGCAGGATGCCGGCGATGTTGCGCCCGGCCGCGAAGCGCAGGTCGGCGTAGGCGCGCTGCCGGTCCAGCCCGACGGCCACCACGATGCCGCCCAGCGACGGGTCGGCCGGCACGGCGCCATACAGCCGCCTCCTGCCTTCCAGCCCCTCCGCCTCGACCGCGCGTGGCGCGGGCACGGCGAGCGCGTCGCGCAGCGAGGGCGGCGACGGCGTGCCGACGCCCGCAGCCGGCCTGCCATCCTGCAAGCTGACCATCACCGTGCCGGACGGGTCCAGCACCAGGGTCTGCGCCTCGCGGGGATGGGCTTCCGCCGCCAGCTGGAGCGCGAGCCGGCCCAGGTCGATGCTGGCCAGCACGATGCCCCCCACGGTCCCGTCCAGCCGGCGGAACGGCAGGGCGAAGTGCATGGTCGGCCGGTGGGTGATGACCGACGTCACCACATCCCCGACGGCGAACGCGCCCGTCGCCGTGGCGCGCTGGTAGTAGGCACGGCCGGCGTTGCTGTAGGACCCGGCCGCGTTGCCGGCGCTGTTGCACAGGATGCCGCCTCCGGCGTCGGTCGCGGCCAGCATGGAGTACGTGCCGAACTGGCGCGCGACGGATTGCAGGTAGGCCGTGCAGCCCGCGGCGTCCCCGGCCCGGATGGCGGGGGACTCCGCCAGGGCCACCAGCAGTTGCCGCGCGCTTTCGGCGAGGCGGCTCATGTCCGCCTGGATGTCGCGGCTGTCCGCCACGGCCTCGGCGTCCAGCGCGGCGCTGCGGGCCTGATGCTGCTCAACCCCCGTCCAAACCTGGACGGCCAGGGGGGGCAGCAAGGCCAGCGCCATCAGCAGCAGCAGGCGCCCGGTGAGGTTCACCGGCTTGCGCCGCGGAGGCTCAGCAAGGGAGCGGAACGGGTTGGCAGGGCATCAGCTTGGTCGTCTCCGGGGACTGGCAGGCCGTCCTGGCGTGGACGGCGCTGTCTAGCCCAAGTCCGTCCTGCGCGATACGATGGCTGCCGACGGCATGGCGGCGGCGGGCCGCCCTCAGTCGTAAACCAGCGTGATCACCTCGGCCACCAGCGCCGGGCGGTCCTGGCCCTCGATCTCCACCACCGCCTCCGTCGTCAGGCGGCGGCCCCCCGGCACCGGCTCGGACGCGAGCAGTGCCAGCCTGGCGCGCACCCGCGCGCCGGACGGCACGGGGCTGGTGAACCGCACCTTGTTGGACCCGTAGTTTATCCCGCGCGAGCGGCGCCGGACGGCATAGACGCTGCTCCCCAGCCCCGGCAGCAGCGACAGCGTGAGGAAGCCGTGCGCGATGGTCGTGCCGCCGGGCATCTCCGCCTTCGCCCGCTCGGTGTCCAAGTGGATCCACTGGTGGTCGCCGGTGGCGTCGGCGAAGGTGTCGATCATGGCCTGCGTCACCGTCAGCCAGTCGCTGACCCCGAGCGGCTTGCCCACGAAGGCGTCCATGCCGGCGGGGGTCTCGACCTCTAGCATCGGCTGCGTTCCTTTCTCGGCGCCTGGGACAATGGATGGTGCGCCTCCACCAGGCGCTGCAGCCGGTCCGGCTGGACATGGGTGTAGATCTGCGTGGTGGAGATGTCGGCGTGGCCCAGCAGGGCTTGCAGGCTGCGCAGGTCGGCGCCGCGCGCCAGCATGTGGGAGGCGAAGGAGTGCCGCAGCACGTGCGGCGAGACCCGCGCCGGGTCGAGGCCGGCGGCCAGCGCCACCGGCTTGAGCAGCAGGGCGAAGCCCTGCCGGGTCATGGCGCGGCTGGCGTCGCGGCCGGGGAACAGCCAGGGGCTGTCGGTCGCCTCGGCCATCGCCGCGGCGGCGCGCCGGGCCGCGCCGCCCAGCGGCACCAGGCGCTCGCGCCCGCCCTTGCCGCGCACCGCCAGCATCGCCGTCCCGTCCGCCAGCGCGGCCCGCCGCAGCCCCAGCAGCTCGGACACGCGCAGCCCGGTGACGTACAGCAGCTCCAGCGCGGCCACGGCCACGGCGGCGCTGCGCCCCGGCCGCAGGGCGGCGGCGGCCAGCAGCGCGTCCAGCTCCGCCTCGCTGAGGTATTTCGGCAGGCTCCGCGGCAGGCGCGGCGCGTCGAGCAGCTGCGTCGGGTCGTCCGCCCGCACCCCCTCGCGCAGTAGGAAGCGGTGGAACTGGCGCAGGCAGGACAGCCGCCGCGCCGCCGTGCGGGCGGACAGCCCGGCGGCGTGCAGCCCAGCCACGTAGGCGCGCGCCGTCTCGGCCGCGGCCGCCCCCGCCGCCTCGCCCCGGGCGGCCGCGAACGCCGCGAAATCCGCGAGGTCGGCCCCGTAGGCGGCCAGGGTGTTGCGCGCCGCCCCCCGCTCGGCGGCCAGCATTTCCAGGAAAGCCTCGGCGTGCCGGTCCATCAATGGCTTTGGAACCGGTCGTTGGGCAGCGTGTGCTGCACCGGCTGCGGCGTCGGATGGGGCGGAAACGCCCCGAGCAGCAGCAATCCCCCGGCGATCAGCAGGAGGACGGCCGCGGCGACGATGATGGAAAGCTGGCGCATCCGCCGTCCTTGGCCGTGGGCAACCGGGCTGTGCTACCGTCGCGCGTGATGACACGCAACACCGTGCCGGCCGGCCAGGGCTTCCAACCGAGCGCAACCGTCCCGGGGCCGGCCGCCGGGCGCAGCATCGTGCTCGTGGGCCTGATGGGGGCCGGCAAGTCCGCCATCGGCCGCCGGCTGGCGCAGCGGCTGCGCCTGCCGTTCCACGATTCCGACGCCGAGATCGAGGCCGCGGCCGGCCGCTCGGTGGCGGAGCTGTTCGCCCAGTTCGGCGAGGCGCATTTCCGCGCCGGCGAGCGCCGGGTGGTGCGCCGGCTGCTGGACGGGCCGCCCATCGTGCTGGCCACCGGCGGCGGCGCGTTCATGGACCCGGCGACCCGCGCCGCCGTGCGCCGCGGCGGCACCTCCATCTGGCTGCGCGCGCCGCTGCCCGTGCTGCTGCGCCGGGTCGCCCTGCGCCGCAACCGCCCGTTGCTGGCCGCGGGCGACCCGGCGGCCATCCTGTCCCGCCTCATGGACCAGCGCCACCCGATCTACGCGGAGTCCGACATCGTGGTCGATTGCACCGACGACTCGCCCGAGCACACCACGGAGCGGGTCGCCGCCGCCCTGGCCGGCTGGCGCCCGCCCCGCCGCCTGCCGGTCCACACCGCCGCGGCCAGCTACGACGTGGTGGTGGGCGAGGGATTGCTGGCCCGCGCCGGGGCGCTGCTGGCCCCCGTGCTGCCGCAGCGCCGCGCCGTGGTGGTGAGCGACACGACGGTGGCCGCGCTGCACGCCCCCGCGCTGATGCAGGGGCTGGCGCAGACCGGCTTTGCGGCCACCCTGCTGAGCGTGGCGCCGGGCGAGGCGTCCAAGTCGCTGGCCGTGTTCGGGGACCTGGTGGACCGCCTGCTGGGCACGGGCGCGGAGCGGCGCACGGCCGTGCTGGCGCTGGGCGGCGGCGTGGTGGGGGACCTGGCCGGGTTCGCGGCCGCCACGGCGCTGCGCGGCCTGCCCTTCGTGCAGCTGCCGACCACGCTGCTGGCCCAGGTCGATTCCGGCGTTGGCGGCAAGACCGGCATCAACACCGCGCGCGGCAAGAACCTGCTGGGCGCGTTCCACCAGCCCCGCATGGTCATCGCCGACACCGCCACCCTCGCCACCCTGCCGCCGCGCGAGAAGCGGGCCGGATATGCCGAGGTGGCCAAGGCCGGGCTGATCGGCGACGCCGGGTTCTTCGCCTGGTGCGAGCGTCACGGCGCCGCCGTGGTGGGGGAGGACCGCGACGCGCAAGCGGAGGCGGTGCTGCGCGCCTGCGCCTTCAAGGCCGCCGTGGTGGGCGACGACGAGCGCGAGGAGCGCCCCAGCGACGGCCGCGCGCTGCTGAACCTGGGCCACACCTTCGGCCACGCGATCGAGGCGGAGTGCGGCTACGGCGCGGTGCTGCACGGCGAGGCGGTGGCGATCGGGCTGGGCCTGGCGTTCCGCCTCTCCGCCGCACTCGGCTACTGCGACGGGGCGGTGGCGGACCGGGTGGAGGCGCATGTGGCGTCGGTGGGCCTGCCGTCCGAGCTGTCCATGCTGAACCGCCGCTTCTCCGCAGCAGGCCTGCTGGACCGGATGCGGCGGGACAAGAAGATGCGCGACGGCCAGCTGCACTTTGTGCTGGCGCGCGGCGTGGGCGAGGCCTTCACCGCCCCCGACGTGCCGCCCGAGGCGGTGGAGGCGGTGCTGCGGCGCGCGGGGTGCGAAGCGTAGGAAGGGCAGGGCTCTGCCCTGCACCCGGAAGGGGACGGGGTCCCCTTCACCCCTTTGCATACAGGTGTCCAGAGGACCCCGTCCTCTGGCGGGGTTCGGGGCAGAGCCCCGACCTATGCTCTCTAGGCGAACCGCCGGCGCACCGCCCGCTTCGTCACCGCCCGCGCCACCAGTGACGGCCCGACGAAGAATGGCGAGGTGGCCAGCGCCTTGAGGCTGATCGCGCCGATCAGCAGCAGGCTGGCGGCCACCACGTCCCCCTGGCGGCTGGTGTAGATGTCCCGCTTGGTCTTCGCCTCGCTGTCGAACCGTCCGTGCGCGCCCTGCTCGCTGCCGGGCGCCGGCTTATACAGGTTGCCCTCGGTCCGCTCCATCGGCGTGTCGCTCAGCTGGCCGCTGTAGCCGGTCTTGGACAGCACCTTGTCCATCAGGCTCGGCGCCAGCCGCGCGGCCACGATGGCGCCCGGCGTGGTGCTGCCGACGAACACGTCCCGCCGCTTGTGGGTGGCGGCGAACACGATGGCGTCGGCCGCCACCTCCGGCTGGTAGGGGCCGGGCGCCTTGGTCTGCCGGCCGGTCTTGTTGCGCGCCCAGTCGAACTGCGGCGTGTTGATCGCCGGCAGGTGCACCATGGTCAGGTGGATGGGGCTCTTGTCGTGGATCAGCTCGGAGCGCAGCGCTTCGGTGAAGCCGCGCAGGGCGAACTTGGCGCCGCAATAGGCGCCCTGGATCGGGATGGCGCGCCAGGACAGCACGGAGCTGACCTGCACGATGGTCCCGCCGCTCATCCGCTTCAGCGCCGACAAGGTGCCGTTGACGGAGCCGAGATAGGTCACCTCCGTGACCCGCTTCAGCTCCTCCGCCGTCAGGTCCTTGATCGGGCTGTAGATGGTCGCCATCGCGTTGTTGACCCAGACGGTGATTGGGCCGAGCGTGGTCTCCATCTCGTCGGCGGCCACTTCGAGCGCCTCCGCGTCCGCCACGTCCGCCACCACGGTGTGGACGCGCGCCCCGGTCGCTTCCAGCTCCTTGCGCGCCCGGTCGAGCCGCTCGGCGCCCCGGGCGATCAGCCCCACCGCGTAGCCCTGGGCCGCGAAGGCCTGCGCCGCCGCCCGCCCGATGCCCGCGCTGCCACCCGTGATCACCACAACCTGCGCCATTCGCCAACTCCTTAACCAACTGATATGACGTGGCAACGGCGGCGCAGCCCGCAACCCGGCGGCCGTACGCGGTTGCGTGACCGGGCTTACGAAAGCTGCAGCAGCTGCGCCTTCAGGTAGGCGCTCTCCGGCAGGTTGGGGTGCACCGGATGGTCCGGCCCGGCGCCGCCGGTGAACAGCACCCGCGCCTCCCGCCTGGCCCGCTGCAACGCCGCCGCCACCTGGCCGGTGAACCCGTCCAGCGGCGCATGGTGGCTACAGGAGGCCACGAACAGGAACCCGCCCGGCGTCACCAGCGGGGCCGCCAGCCGGGTCATGCGGTGATAGGCGCGCAGCCCGGCCTCCGCGTCCTTGCGGGACTTGGCGAAGGCCGGCGGGTCGCAGATCACCAGGTCGTACCGCTCGCCGGCCGCGGCGAGCGCCGCCATCACGTCGAACGCGTCGCCGCGCTGCTGCGTCACCCGGCCGGACAGGCCGTTGCGCTCCGCCGCCGCGCGGGCGTGGTCCAGCGCCGGGGCGCTCGAATCCACCAGCGTCACGGCGGCGGCCCCGGCGGCGGCGGCGCGCAGCCCGAACGCGCCGGTGTGGCAGAACACGTCCAGCACCCGCGCCCCCGCCGCCAGCGCCGCCACCCGGTCCCGGTTGGGCCGCTGGTCGAAGTAAAAGCCGGTCTTCTGCCCTTCCAGCGCATCGACCGGGAAGCGCACGCCGCCCTCCTCCACCTCCGCGGCCGCCGCATCGCCGTGCAGCAGCCGGACCTCCTGCGCCAGCCCCTCCTGCACCCGCGCGCCGCTGTCGTTGCGCGCCACCACCGCCCGCAGCGGCAGCAGCTCCAGCAGGGCGGCGGTGATCTCCGGCAGCAGCCGGTCCATGGCGGCCGAGTTGGCCTGCACCGCCGCCACGTCGCCGAACCGGTCGATCACCAGGCCCGGCAGCCGGTCCGCCTCCGCGTGCACCAGGCGGTGGTATGGCCCGTCGCACACCCGCGCCCGCAGCGCCACGGCCTCCGCGACGCGGGCGCGGACCCACGCAGCGTCGATGGCCGCCGCCGGGTCGCGGTCGAGCAGGCGGGCGGCGATCAGGCTGTGCGGGTTGAAGGCGAAGGCGCCGAGCCGCCAGCCCTCCGCACTTTCCAGCCGCACCGGCGCGCCCGCCGGCCAGGCGCGGTGGCCCGGCGTCATCGCCACCTCGTTGCTGAACGCCCACGGATGCCCGGCGCGCAGCCGGCGGTCCTGGCGGGGCAGCAATTGCAGCAGCGGATGTTCGACCATGCGCGGCAGCCTACCAGCGCCGCCCCGCGCGGCCCATCCTGGCCGGCGGCAAGCCGTGCTAGGGACGGACGCCCACGCCGAGGAGAGCCCGTGAGATGGCCCAGTTGCGCATCGCCGACGTGATGACCCGCTTCGTCGAGTTCCTGGGGCCGGACGCGACCGTGCAGGACGCGGCGGTGATGATGGGCGAGCTGGACGTGGGCGCCCTGCCGATCGGCAGCGAGGCGCGGCTGGAGGGCGTGCTGACCGACCGCGACATCCTCTATCGCGTCGTCGCCGCCGGCCTGCACCCGGCGGCGACCCTCGTGCGGCAGGTCATGACGCAGCCGGTGGTGGGCTGCAGCGAGGAGGACGGCGTGCAGTCTGCCCTGGACCTGATGGCGTCCAACAGCGTCCGCCGCCTGCCCGTCTATGCCGCCGCGGGCGGCGTGGCCGGCTGGGTGACGCTGGCGGATGTGTCCCGCCGCCTGCTGGTGGACAGCCGCATGCTGCAGGACGGGCTGCGCAACCTCACGGAAGCGGCCTGAACACGGCAGGATGCATCGGCAGCCGGCCGCCTCCGGAGCAGCACGAGCCCCGCGGCCAGCAGCAGCGGCTCCACCAGCGGCAGCGCCAGGCGCAGCATGAGCACCGGCACGGTGACGATGAACCCGGCCAGCAGCGCCGGCTTCAGGCGGCCCGGCAGCGCCAGGGCCAGCGCGCCGGTGACGATCGGCAGGTCGTACACGTAGGCGTAGGGCGTGGCGAGGAACGCAGCCATGGCCAGCACGGCCACTGCCGCGGGCGTCACGCCGGAGCGGAAGGCCCGCCACGTCGCGCAGGCAGCCAGGGCCGCCACGGCGAGCTGCGCCAGCTGGGCCAGGCGATCCGGCGCCCCGAGCTGGTACAGCCCGGCGGACACGGTGGGCATGAGCTGCGCTATGCCGTCGCGGTTTTGCAGCACCAGGGCCGCGTCGGCCGGCAGGGAGGCCGCCCAGAGCGTCCAAATCCCCCACCCGAACACGCACCCCGTCGCGAGCGCGAGCGCCCCGGCGCTGAGGCAGGCGGCCGCGATCGCCCGCCACTGCCCGGCCGCGACGAGCGCCACGGGGAGCAGCAGGCCGAATTGCGGCTTGAGCGTGAGCAGCCCCAGCAGGGCCCCGCCCAGCCACGGACGCGCCGGCAGGGCGCGCAGCCCGCCCAGCAGCAGCGCGGCCACCAGCAGCCCCGCCTGCCCGCCGACCAGGCACAGCAGCGTCGTGGGCGCCGCCAGCAGCGCGGCCCCACGCCACGACCGCCACTCAGGCCCTGCCGCGGCGGCAAGGTAGGACGCGAGCCCGGCCAGGCTCCACCCGGCCCACGCCGCCGGCAGGGGAAGCGCTGCGAGCGGCGTCACGACGAGCAGCAAGGAGGGCGGATACAGGAAAGGGTAGGTCGCGGTGAACGCGGGCTGCAATCCATGCTCGAAGCGTTGCAGCGCCGCCGGGTCGTACAGGCTGGGCAGGTCGGGGGTGAGCGCGAAGCGGCCGAAGCTCCAGAACGCGAAGAAGTCGCCGAACGGGGGCAGGCCGCCGCGGGCAAGCCAGAGGGCGAGATAGATCACGTCGTACGCCGCGGCGGCGGCGAGGGCCAGCGCCGCCAGCCGGCGCCAAGGCGGATGCACGAGGGGGGGCACGGCCATGCCGCATCATGGCCCCCACATGGTTGAGGCCGCGTGAAGAGGCAGGCAGGTCATCGGCTGCCCACCCCTTGACCTTCCCATGGTGGGAAGCCCCATCTGCCAGCCTGCCAAACGGGAGCGGCCAGCATGGACCAGGGCATCGTCGAGCGCGGCCAGCACGCATCGGCAGCAGCGCCGAGGCTGAGCGTCGCCGTCTCGGGCATGAGCTGCGCGTCATGCGTGCGCCGGGTGGAGCGGGCGGTCGCCGCCGTGCCCGGCGTGGCCGCCGTCGCCGTCAACCTCGCCACGGAGCGGGCCTCCGTCACGCCGGGGCCCGGCTTCCAGGCGGCCCGCCTGATCGAGGCGCTGGCAGCGGCCGGCTATCCCGCCGCCACCGAAACGCTGGACCTGGCGATCGCGGGCATGACCTGCGCCTCCTGCGCCGGCCGGGTGGAGCGGGCGCTGCTGGCGGTGCCGGGCGTGCGCTCGGCCACGGTCAACCTGGCGACGGAGCGGGCGCGGGTGGAGCGGCTGGCGGGGGCGGCCAGCCCGGGCGACCTGGCCGCCGCCGTGCGCCGCGCCGGCTATGAGGCCACGGCCCCCGAAGGCGGCAGCCCGGCTGCCGCGGCCCACGGCGTGGCCTCGCTGCCGGAGGGCGCGATGGCGGCCCTGGCCCTCGCCTTGGCCGCCCCCCTCCTGCTGCCCATGCTGCTGATGCCGTTCGGCGTGGATCGGACGCTGCCGGGCTGGGCGCAGCTGGCGCTCGCGGCCGTGGTGCAGCTCGTGTTCGGCGCGCGATTCTACCGCGGCGCCTGGAAGGCCCTGCGGGGCGGCGCGGGCAACATGGACACCCTGGTCGCCCTCGGCACCAGCGCGGCCTTCGGGTTGAGCGCGTGGGAGCTGGCCGCCGGCCGGAGCGGGCATTTGTATTTCGAGGCCTCCGCCGCCGTGATCGCCCTGGTGCGCCTCGGCAAGTGGCTGGAAGGCCGCGCCTGCCGCCAGGCCGGCGAGGCCATCCGCGCCCTCGGGCAGCTGCGGCCGGAGCGCGCCCGCATCCGCCGCGACGGCACGGATCGCGACATCGCCGCCGCCGCGCTGCAAACCGGCGACCTGCTGGTGGTGCGGCCCGGCGAGCGCATCGCCGCCGACGCGACCGTGCGCGACGGCGTCGGCAGCGCCGATGAGAGCCTGCTGACTGGCGAGAGCCTCCCCGTGCCCAAGCAGCCCGGCAGCCGCCTGGTCGGCGGCGCGCTCAACGGCGAGGCCCTGCTCGTGGCGGAGGTGACGGCCATCGGCGCCGAGAGCCAGCTCGCCCGCATGGTCCGGCTGGTGGAGGACGCCCAGGCGGCCAAGCCGCCGGTGCAGCGCCTGGTGGACCGGGTGAGCGCCGTGTTCGTCCCCGTGGTGGTCGCCCTCGCCGCGCTGACCCTGCTCGGCTGGTGGCTGGCCGGGGCCGGCGCGGAGACGGCGGCGGTGAACGCCGTCGCCGTGCTGGTCATCGCCTGCCCCTGCGCGCTCGGCCTCGCCACCCCGGCCGCCATCATGGTCGGCACCGGCGCGGCTGCCCGGCACGGCATCCTGATCCGTGACCCGGCGGCGCTGGAGCAGGCGCGCGCCATCCGCACGGTGGCGTTCGACAAGACCGGCACGCTCACCATGGGCCGCCCCGAGCTGGTGGCGCTGCACCCCGCCCCCGGCGGGGACGCGCAGGCCGTGCTGCGCCTGGCCGCCGCGTTGCAGGCCGGCAGCGAGCATCCCCTCGCCCGCGCCGTGCTCGCCCGCACTGCCCTTGACGACGCCGCCGGCCTGGCCGTCCCCGCCGCCCGGGGCGTGCGCGCGCTGCCGGGCCGCGGCCTGGCGGGCGAGGTCGAGGGCCGCGCCTTGCAGCTCGGCAGCGCCCGTCTCATGCGTGAATCCGGCGTGGACGTGGCCCCGCTGGCGCAGCAGGCGGCGGCGCTGGAGCACGCCGGCCGCACCGTCTCCTACTTGATGGAAGGCGCATCCGAAGGCGGGCAGCTGCTTGGCCTGCTCGGCTTCGGCGACGCGCTCAAGCCCGGCGCTGCGCAGGCCGTGGCGGCGCTGCGCGCCCGCGGGCTGCACGTCGTGCTGCTCACCGGCGACAACCAGGGCGCCGCCGACCACGCCGCCCGCGCGCTCGGCATCGACGACGTGCGCGCCGGCGCGCTGCCGGCCGACAAAGCCGCCGCGATCGCCGCCCTGCGGGCC
>CAXTJU010000078.1:0-13553 GCA_964244655.1 uncultured Acetobacteraceae bacterium
GCTATAACTTCGAGGACTCCATCCTCATCAGCGAGCGCATCGCGCGCGACGACGTGTTCACCTCGATCCACATCGAGGAGTTCGAGGTCATGGCGCGGGACACCAAGCTGGGCCAGGAGGAGATCACCCGCGATATCCCGAACGTCGGCGAGGAGTCGCTCAAGAACCTCGACGAGGCCGGCATCGTGTATGTCGGCGCTGAGGTGAACCCGGGCGACATCCTGGTCGGCAAGGTGACGCCGAAAGGCGAGAGCCCGATGACGCCGGAAGAGAAGCTGCTGCGCGCCATCTTCGGTGAAAAGGCGTCCGACGTGCGGGACACCTCGCTCAAGCTGCCCCCCGGCGTGACCGGCACGATCGTTGACGTGCGCGTCTTCAGCCGCCGCGGCGTGGACAAGGACGAGCGCGCCATGGCGATCGAGCGTTCCGAGATTGAGCGGCTGGCCAAGGACCGCGATGACGAGCGCGCGATCCAGGAGCGTTCGTTCGGCAACCGGTTGCAAGAGAAGCTGCTGGGCCGCAAGGCTGCCGGCGGGTTCAAGGGCATCAAGGCCGGCACGGAGCTGACGGTTGAAGTGCTGAGCGAGTACAGCCGCGGCAACTGGCGCAACATCACCGTGCAGGACGACTCGGTGATGGCTGAGATCGAGACGCTGAAGCGCGAGTTCGACATGGCGGTGACCAGGATCGTCGCGCGCTTCGACGGCAAGGTGGAAAAGCTGCAACGCGGCGACGAGCTGCCGCCCGGCGTGATGAAAATGGTCAAGGTGTTCGTCGCGGTGAAGCGCAAGCTGCAACCCGGCGACAAGATGGCCGGCCGCCACGGCAACAAGGGCGTCGTCTCACGGGTTACGCCGCTGGAGGACATGCCGTTCCTGGAGGACGGTACGCCGATCGACCTCGTGCTCAACCCGCTCGGCGTGCCGAGCCGGATGAATGTAGGGCAGATCCTGGAGACGCACCTGGGCTGGGCGTGCGCCAACCTGGGCCGCCAGGTGGGCGAGCTGGTGGAGGAATATCGCCGCACTGGCGAGCACCGGCAGGCGTTGCTCGACCGGCTGCGCGACATCTACGGCGAGCAGGAGTTCGCCGAGCAGATCGAGCCGATGAACAACGACCAGCTGATGGAGCTGTCGGACAACCTGAAGAAGGGCATTCCGATCGCGACGCCGGTGTTCGACGGCGCGCGCATGTCGGACATCGAGGGCATGCTGACCAAGGCCGGGCTTGCCACCTCAGGCCAGGTGTCGCTGACGGATGGGCGCACGGGGGAAATCTTCGAGCGCAAAGTGACGGTCGGCTACATCTACATGCTCAAGCTGCATCACCTGGTGGACGACAAGATCCATGCGCGGTCGATTGGGCCGTACTCGCTCGTCACCCAGCAGCCGCTGGGCGGCAAGGCGCAGTTCGGCGGCCAGCGCTTCGGCGAGATGGAGGTCTGGGCGCTGGAGGCATACGGCGCCGCCTACACGCTGCAGGAGATGCTGACGGTGAAGTCGGACGACGTGTCCGGCCGCACCAAGGTCTATGAGGCGATCGTGCGCGAGCAGGACAACTTCGAGGCCGGCATTCCGGAAAGCTTTAACGTGCTGGTCAAGGAGCTGAAAAGCCTTGGGCTGAACGTCGATTTGGACACCGTTGCTTAAGGGAAGGGGGCTCTGCCCCCTTCACCCCCGCCAGAGGACAGTCGTCCTCTGGACACCTGATAGATTGCAAAGGGCGACTGCCCTTTGCCGGGTCCAGGGCAGCGCCCTGGCCTTTCTTAGGAGCCGTTCATGAACGAGCTGATGAAGATTCTTGGTCAGGCCGGCACAGCTGCGACCTTTGACCAGATCAAGATCCAGATGGCCTCGCCGGAGCAAATCCGCTCCTGGTCTTATGGCGAGATCAAGAAGCCTGAGACCATCAACTATCGCACTTTCAAGCCGGAGCGCGACGGGTTGTTCTGCGCCCGCATCTTCGGCCCGATTAAGGACTACGAGTGCCTGTGCGGCAAGTACAAGCGCATGAAGTTCCGCGGCATCATTTGCGAGAAGTGCGGCGTGGAGGTCACGCTGCAAAAGGTGCGGCGCGAACGCATGGGCCACATCGAGCTGGCCTCGCCGGTGGCGCACATCTGGTTCCTCAAGAGCCTGCCCAGCCGCATCGGCCTGATGGTTGATCTGACGCTGAAGGAGCTTGAGAAGATCCTGTACTTCGAGAGCTACGTCGTGCTCGACCCCGGCGTCACCGACATGAAGAAGCACCAGCTTCTCACCGAGGATATGCTGGAAGCCAAGCAGGACGAGTTCGGCGACGAGTTCCAGTACGGCATCGGCGCCGAAGCCATCAAGAAAATCCTGACCGGCATCGACATCCAGGCCGACAAGGTTCGTTTGCGCGCCGAGCTGAAGGAGACCAACTCCGAGGCCAAGCGCAAGAAGCTGGTCAAGCGCCTCAAGCTGATCGAGGCGTTCGGCGAGAGCGGCGCACAGCCGGCGTGGATGATCCTGGACGTGGTGCCGGTGATCCCGCCCGAGCTGCGGCCGTTGGTCCCGCTCGATGGCGGGCGTTTCGCCACCAGCGACCTGAACGACCTGTACCGCCGAGTCATTAACCGCAACAACCGCCTGAAGCGGCTGATTGAGCTGCGCGCGCCGGACATCATCGTGCGCAACGAGAAGCGCATGTTGCAGGAATCGGTGGACGCGCTGTTCGACAACGGCCGCCGCGGCCGGGCCATCACCGGTGCCAACAAGCGCCCGCTGAAGTCGCTGTCCGACATGCTGAAGGGCAAGCAGGGCCGCTTCCGGCAAAACCTGCTGGGCAAGCGGGTGGACTATTCCGGCCGCTCGGTCATCGTGGTGGGGCCGGAGCTGAAGCTGCACCAGTGCGGCTTGCCCAAGAAGATGGCGCTTGAGCTGTTCAAGCCGTTTATCTACTCCAAGCTCGAGAAGTATGGCCACGCCACCACCATCAAGGCCGCCAAGCGCATGGTGGAGAAGGAGCGTCCCGAGGTCTGGGACATCCTGGAGGAGGTCATCCGGGAGCACCCGGTGATGCTCAACCGTGCCCCCACCCTGCACCGCCTCGGCATCCAGGCGTTCGAGCCGGTGCTGATCGAGGGCAAGGCGATCCAGCTGCACCCGCTGGTCTGCACCGCATTCAACGCGGACTTCGACGGCGACCAGATGGCGGTGCACGTGCCGCTCAGCCTGGAAGCGCAGCTGGAAGCCCGCGTGCTGATGATGAGCACCAACAACATCCTCAGCCCGGCCAACGGCAAGCCGATCATCGTGCCGAGCCAGGATATCGTGCTCGGGCTCTACTACATGAGCCTGGAGACCGCCGAGTTCCGCGTTGCCAAGGACCAGGAGTGCCCGGCGTTCGGCACCATCGGCGAGATCGAGTTCGCGCTCAGCGCCGGGGCCGTGCACCTGCACGACAAGATCCGCGCCCGCTACGACACGGTGGACGCGGACGGCAATCGCGTGCGCTCGCTGGTGGCCACCACGCCGGGCCGCATGCTGATCGCGCAAATCCTGCCCAAGCACCCGGCGGTGCCGTTCAGCCTGATCAACCGCCAGTTGACCAAGAAGAACGTGTCCGACGTGATCGACGCGGTGTATCGCCACTGCGGCCAGAAGGAATGCGTGATCTTCGCCGACCGGCTGATGGGGCTCGGCTTCGGCCAGGCCGCCAAGGCCGGCCTGAGCTTCGGCAAGGACGACCTGATCATCCCCGACAACAAATGGGAGCTGATCGGCAAGACCAAGGACGAGGTCAAGGAGTTCGAGCAGCAGTACCAGGACGGGCTGATCACCGCCGGCGAGCGCTACAACAAGGTGGTCGACAGCTGGTCCCGCTGCACCGACGAGGTGGCCGGCGCGATGATGAAGGAGATCAGCAAGCAGGAGGTGGGCGTCCCCACCAACAGCGTGTGGATGATGTCCCATTCCGGCGCCCGCGGCTCGCCGGCGCAGATGCGGCAGTTGGCGGGAATGCGCGGCCTGATGGCCAAGCCCTCCGGCGAGATCATCGAGCAGCCGATCATCGCCAACTTCAAGGAAGGCCTGACCGTGCTGGAGTACTTCAACTCCACCCATGGCGCGCGGAAGGGCCTGGCCGACACCGCGCTCAAGACCGCCAACTCCGGCTACCTGACCCGGCGGCTCGTGGACGTGGCGCAGGACTGCATCATCCACGAGGAGGATTGCGGCACCGAGCGCGGCCTCACGGTCCGCCCCGTGATGGACGGCGGCGAGGTGGTGGCCAGCCTGTCCGAGCGCACCCTGGGCCGCACCACGGCCGAGGACGTGATCGACACCGTCACCGGCGCTGTCATCGTGCCGAACAACACGCTGATCGAGGAGACGCAGGCCGAGCTGATCGAGCGGGCCGGGGTGGAGCAGGTGAAGATCCGCTCTGTGCTGACCTGCGAGGCGGCGGTCGGCGTGTGCGGCCATTGCTACGGCCGCGACCTGGCCCGCGGCACCCCGGTGAACATCGGCGAGGCGGTGGGCGTGATCGCCGCCCAGTCGATCGGCGAGCCCGGCACCCAGCTCACCATGCGCACCTTCCACATCGGCGGCGCAGCGCAGCGTGGCGCCGAGGTCTCCAACGTGGAGGCCAGCCATGACGGCAGCATCTCGCTGAAAAACCGCGTGGTTGTGGAGAACAGCGCCAAGGTCCAGGTCGTGATGTCGCGCAACTGCGAGATCGTGCTCACGGACGACAAGGGCCGCGAGCGCGCCCGCTTCCGCGTGCCATACGGCGCCCGCCTGCTGTCCGATGACGGCCAGGCGGTCACCCGCGGGCAGAAGCTGGCGGAGTGGGACCCCTACACCTTGCCGATCATCACGGAGCGCGCCGGTACCGTCGAGTACCTCGACCTGCTGGACGGCGTGACGCTGATTGAGAAGGTGGACGAGGTCACCGGGCTCACCTCCAAGGTGGTGGTGGACTACAAGCAGATGACCAAGGGCGTCGATCTGCGGCCCCGCTTGCAGCTGAAGGATGAGAAGGGCGAGGTGCTGAAGCTGCCGAACGGGGCGGAAGCGCGCTACTTCCTCAACCCCGACTCTATCCTCTCGGTGGAGAACGGCGCCGTGGTGCATGCCGGCGACGTGCTGGCCCGCATCCCGCGCGAGGGCAGCAAGACGCGCGACATCACCGGCGGCCTGCCGCGGGTGGCCGAGCTGTTCGAGGCCCGCCGCCCGAAGGACAACGCGGTCATCGCGGAGACCGACGGCCGGGTCGAGTTCGGCAAGGACTACAAGGCCAAGCGCCGCATCATCGTGAAGAACGACGAGACGGGCGAGGAGAGCGAGTCCTTCGTCACCAAGGGCAAGCACGTCTCGGTGCAGGAGGGCGATTTTGTCCGCCGCGGCGACCCGTTGGTGGATGGCCCGCGCGTGCCGCACGACATCCTGCGCGTGCTGGGCGTGGAGGCGTTGAGCGACTACCTGGTCAACGAAATCCAGGACGTGTACCGGCTTCAAGGCGTGAAGATCAACGACAAGCACATCGAGGTGATCGTTCGCCAGATGCTGCAGAAGGTTGAGATCACCGAGCCCGGCGACACCACGTTCCTGACCGGCGAGCAGGTGGACCGCATCGAGTTCGACGCGGAGAACGCCAAGCTGCAGAAGGATGACCGCATCGCGGTGGCGACGCCGGTGCTGCAAGGCATCACGAAGGCCAGCTTGCAGACCCACAGCTTCATCAGCGCCGCCTCCTTCCAGGAGACGACGCGGGTGCTGACCGAGGCCGCCACGGCGGGCAAGGTCGATACGCTGAACGGACTGAAGGAGAACGTGATCGTCGGGCGCTTGATCCCGGCCGGCACGGGCAGCGTGATGAACAAGCTGCGCCAGGTTGCGGCCCGCCGGGACCAGTCCCGCGTGGCGCCGGGTCCGCTGGAGACGCCGCAGATCACGGGGCGGCAGGCGGCGGAGTAGCTACCAAGGCAGCTTTTCCGGCCCTCCAAACAGCTGGGGGGCCGGATGGTGTCTCACTTTGAAGCTTGACGCTTCGCTCGTGTCACCAAGCGCGGCATCATATTCGCACTGAAAAGCCCGGAGTGGAGCCGCCGAGCGGGCCGGCGGAGGCGTAGTTCCTGCGGCAACTGGGGCTGGGCGAGCACAACGACGCCGACCCGCTCCACCGCGACCTCGCTGCCGCAGCCTCCCACGCGGAAGAAGTCGCCGCCGTCCCGCTGGTCGAGGCGCAGCATTTTACCGCCAAACGCCGCGCCGCCCTGGCCGAGGACGGCGTGATCGCCGAAACGGAACTGCTCGTGGCAGCGCTGCTGCCTTTATGAGGATGCAGCGCCCACCTCTCCAAAGTTCCCCCCGGTCTTGACCATGTATTTAGTCAACACCAGCCGAAGAGCCTACGGCGCGGGTCCATGGCAGGCCCTAGTGTGAATGCTCACCATAGTAGTCGTTGCCACGGGAGAACTCGATAAAGACGCAGGGTTCCCCCCCGACGCTCCAGGCGTCATGACCGGGCGGAAGCAACATGACGTCGTTCTTTGAAAAATCCTCGGCGGACCCGTCGTCCATCACGACCCGCAAGGTGCCGTTCACGACCAGCGCCACATGTGGAAGCTGGCAGCTATGGGTGCCTGCATAGTCCTTCAGGTCCTTTGACCATCGGGCGCCGACATCGGATGTCACGCGCGTGACATCGACCCCGTTGAGCGAGACGGTTTCCTTCTTGATAAGGCCGTGGTGATCGGCCTCGGCCGCATCCAGGTTGCCCTTTTGCATTCTGGGATCGAAACTCATCGCCTCACTCCGCAAATGGTGGTGGCCGCATCAGGCAGGCTGCGCGCCAATGCTGTCAAACCTTCTCACATGACCCACGCTGGCTGATGCACCTGGCCGGGCCCGGTCCCCTGTCGCCGCTACTCCCCGCACACCCCCGCCGTCTGCCGCGCTATCACCGCCTCCTCATCGGTCGGAATCACCCACACCTCCGCCCCCGTGCCGCCCACGCGCCCCGGCCCGGCCTGGCCCGGCTCCACCGTCAGCCCCAACCAACCCAAGCGCGCGCACACCGCCGCGCGCACCGCTGGGTCGTGCTCGCCTATGCCGCCGGTGAACACCAGCCCGTCCACGCCGCCCAGCGCCGCCGCCATCGCGCCCACGCCCTGCGCGATCCGGTAGGCGAACAGCTCCAGCGCGGCAGCCGCCCCCGCGCCGCCATCCCCGTGCAGCGCCTGCACATCGCCGCTTACGCCGGACACGCCCAGCAGCCCGGATTCGTGATACAGCAGGTGCTCTACCTCGCCCACGTTCATGCCGCGCGCCTGCATCAGGTACAGAACCACCCCCGGATCGAGGCTGCCGCAGCGCGTGCCCATCATCAGCCCGTCCAGCGGCGTCATGCCCATCGTGGTCTCGATGCTCACCCCGGCCTGCAAGGCGCACAGGCTGGCGCCGCTGCCGAGGTGGGCCGCCACCGTGTGCCCGGCGGCCAGGCGAGGCGGCAGCTGGCCGGTGATCCATTCGTAAGACAAGCCATGAAACCCGTAGCGGCGCAGCCCGAGGCTCGCCGGCAGCGGCAGCCGGCGCGCCACCTCCGGCATCGTCCGGTGGAACGCCGTGTCGAAGCACGCCACCTGCTTCAGGCCCGGCTCGGCGGCGCTGGCCGCGCGGATGGCGGCGAGGCTGTGCGGCTGGTGCAGCGGGGCGAGCGGGGACAGCGCTTCCAGCTCCGCCAGCACGGCGTCGTCGGCCAGCGTGGGACCGGTGCGGTCGCCACCGTGCACGATGCGGTGGCCGACCGCCTGCACCGGCGCGCCGCCATGCATCCGCACCCAGGCGAACAGCGCGGGCAGCACCGCCTCGTGTCCCGCCCCGTCCACCGCCGGCGGCTCCAGCGCCGCGCCGTCCGCCCCCATGGCATGGGCGCGCGGCGCGTCCGTGACCTGCTCAAACCCGCCGCGCAGCACCGCTTGCGCCCCCTCGAACAGCGCGAACTTCAGGCTGCTAGACCCGGCGTTGAGC
Organism: uncultured Acetobacteraceae bacterium; assembly: GCA_964244655.1. Lineage (GTDB taxonomy): Bacteria > Pseudomonadota > Alphaproteobacteria > Acetobacterales > Acetobacteraceae > LMUY01. Next base: position 7,998 of record CAXTJU010000078.1, read on the forward strand.
GTCAGCACCCTCATTCTTGCGCCCAGCGCCAGTCGCGCACCGCCGGCATGTCCTCGCCGTGCAGGTCCACGTAGGCGCGATGGTCCACCAGCTGGTCGCGCAGGTGCTGCACCAGGTGGGCGGACACGTCCGTCATCCGCCCCACCCGTTCCAGCGCCGCCATCGCCAGGGTGAAGCGGTCCAGCTTGTTCAGCACCGTCATGTCGAACGGCGTGGTGGTGGTGCCTTCCTCGATGTAGCCGTGCACGTGGAAGCGCGGCACGTCCGAGCGGCCGTGGATCAGGCGGTGCACCAGCCACGGGTAGCCGTGGAACGCGAAGATCACCGGGCGGTCGGCGGTGAACAGGCTGTCGAACACCGCGTCCGATAGGCCGTGCGGGTGCTCGGAGGGCGGTTGCAGCGCCATCAGGTCCACCACGTTGACCACGCGCACCTTCAGCTCCGGCGCGTGGCGGCGCAGGAGATCGACCGCCGCCAGCGTCTCCAGCGTCGGCACGTCCCCGGCGCAGGCCATCACCACGTCCGGTGCCGCGCCTCCGTCGTTGCTGGCCCAGTCCCACAGCCCGGCGCCGGCCGCGCAGTGCCGCACCGCCGCGTCCATGCCCAGCCATTGCGGGCCGGGCTGTTTGCCCGCCACGATGACGTTGACGTAGTTGCGGCTGCGCAGGCAGTGGTCTGCCACGGACAGCAGCGTGTTCGCATCCGGCGGCAGGTAGATGCGCACCACGGCGGCCTTCTTGTTGGCGACGTGGTTGATGAAGCCCGGGTCCTGGTGGCTGAACCCGTTATGGTCCTGCCGCCACACGTGGCTGGTCAGCAGGTAGGTCAGGCTCGCCACCGGCCGCCGCCAAGGCAGCCACGCGGCCGACTCAAGCCACTTGGCATGCTGGTTGAACATGCTGTCCACGATCTGGATGAACGCCTCGTAGCAGCTGAACAGCCCGTGGCGGCCGGTGAGCAGGTAGCCCTCCAGCCAGCCCTGGCACAAATGCTCGCTCAGCACCTCCATCACCCGGCCGTCCGGCGAGACGTGGTCGTCGGTCGGCAGGCGCTCGCCCATGCTCTCCCGGTCGGTGACGGCGAACACGGCGTCCAGCCGGTTGCTGGTGGTCTCGTCCGGGCCGAACAGGCGGAAGTTCGTCCTGTTCGCCGCCATCACGTCGCGCAGCCACTCGCCCAGGGTGCGCGTGGCCTCGCCATCGGCGCCGCCCGGCTGCTCGACGGGCAGGGCGTAGTCGCGGAAGGCGGGCAGCGCCAGGTCGCGCAGCAGCAGGCCGCCGTTGGCGTGCGGGTTGCTGCCCATGCGCCGGCTGCCGTCCGGCGCTTGGGCTGATATGGCGGGCACGGGGCGGCCGGTGGCGTCGAACAGCTCCTCCGGGCGATAGCTGCGCATCCAGTCCTCCAACTGCCGGAGGCGCTCGGGATGGGCAGCCAGCTTGTCGAGCGGCACCTGGTGGGCGCGCCAGGTGCCTTCGACCGGCTTGCCGTCCACGGATTTCGGCCCGGTCCAGCCTTTCGGCGAGCGCAGGATCAGCATGGGCCAGGGCTGGCGTTCCGTCTGGCCGTCCCGCGCGGCAGCCTGGAGGGCGGCGATCCGGTCCAGCGCCGCATCGAGCGCCGCGGCCATTGCGTGGTGCATCGGGCCGGGTTCGTGGCCTGCGACCACCACCGGGTCCCAGCCGTAGCCGCGGAACAGCTGCAGCAGCTCGGCTTCCGGGATGCGCGCGAGCACCGTGGGCCCGGCGATCTTGTAGCCGTTGAGGTGCAGGATGGGCAGCACGGCGCCGTCCCGCGCCGGGTTCAGGAACTTGGTGGCGTGCCAGCTGGTGGCTGCCGCCCCCGTCTCGGCCTCGCCGTCCCCCACCACGCAAGCGGCGACCAGGCCTGGGTTGTCGAACACCGCGCCCGTGGCATGCATCAGGCTGTAGCCCAGCTCGCCGCCCTCGTTGATGCTGCCGGGCACGTTGGGCGAGTCGTGGCTGGGGATGCCGCCGGGGAAGCTGAACTGGCGGAACAGCTCGGCGATGCCGGCGGCGTCCTGGCCGACATGCGGCATCAGCTCGCTGTAGCTGCCTTCCAGCCAGGTGTTGGCCACCATGCCGGGCCCGCCATGGCCCGGCCCGCACACGTAGATCATGTCCAGGTCGCGCGCCCGGATGACCCGGTTCAGGTGAGCGTAGATGAAGTTCAGCCCCGGCGTGGTGCCCCAGTGGCCAAGCAGCCGCGGCTTGATGTCCGCGATGGCCAGGGGCTGCCGGAGCAGGGCGTTGCGCAGAAGGTAGATCTGCCCCACCGAAAGGTAGTTCGCCGCGCGCCACCACAGGTCCAGCTGCCCGGCTTCCGTGTCGTTCATGACTGCGTCCCTATCTTGCGGCCAGTTCGGCGTGGCACAGCGCCGGAAGCGACGCTAGCGCGGTCACGGGCTGTTGACGCCCTGCAACCACTTGCAGCGCGGCGTCTATCGGCTTGACTTGGCACCCCCCCACCCATACAACGCGCGTCTTGGCGAGCCCCAGCTTCGCCGACATCGCAGGCACCAGGACGTGCGGCGCCGCTTTCCCACTGGGGAGGCCAAGGCCGGACGATGCATGGACACCGCGCGGGTGGGCAATGCCACACCGTGCGGCTCATGGTTTGAGCGGCGGGGAAACCCGGCGCGTGAAGGAAGAGGGCGTATGCCGACCATCAACCAGCTGATCGCACACGGCCGCGAGCCGGCGCCGAAGCGCAACAAGGTGCCGGCCTTGCAGGCCTGCCCACAGAAACGCGGCGTCTGCACCCGTGTCTACACCACCACCCCGAAGAAGCCGAACTCGGCGTTGCGTAAGGTCGCCAAGGTGCGGCTGACCAACGGGTTCGAGGTCGTGAGCTACATCCCGGGCGAAGGGCATAACCTGCAGGAGCACAGCGTCGTGCTGATCCGCGGCGGGCGCGTGAAGGACCTGCCGGGCGTTCGTTACCACATCCTGCGCGGCGTGCTCGACACGCAGGGCATCGCCAAGCGCCGGCAGCGCCGCTCGCTGTATGGCGCGAAGCGGCCGAAGTAAGGGAGCCAGCCGATGAGCCGACGCCGCCGCGCGGTCAAGCGCGACATCCTGCCGGATGCCAAGTTCGGCGACACCGTCGTCACGCGCTTCATGAACGCGTTGATGTACGACGGGAAGAAGTCCAACGCCGAAGGCATTGTTTACGGCGCCATGGAAGTGCTGAAGAAGCGGGGCGGCCCCGCGGCCGACCCCGTTAAGATGTTCCATGAGGCGCTGGACAACGTGAAGCCGGCTGTCGAGGTGCGCTCGCGCCGGGTCGGCGGTGCCACCTATCAGGTGCCAGTCGAGGTGCGGACCGAGCGGCGCCAGGCGCTGGCGATCCGCTGGCTGATCGACAGTGCCCGCAAGCGCGGCGAGCATACTATGGAGGAGCGGCTTTCCAACGAGCTGAACGACGCGGTGAATAACCGTGGCTCGGCCGTGAAGAAGCGCGAGGACACCCACCGGATGGCCGAAGCCAACAAGGCTTTCAGCCACTACCGCTGGTAACTGCCACACCACCTGAAACACTGACCGGGGCGACGGAGCAACACGATGGCCAAGGCGAAATTCGAGCGGAACAAGCCGCACTGCAACATCGGCACGATCGGCCATGTGGACCATGGCAAGACGTCGCTGACCGCGGCCATCACCAAGGTGCTGGCCAAGACCGGTGGAGCCACGTTCACCGCCTACGACCAGATCGACAAGGCACCGGAGGAGCGGGCGCGCGGCATCACCATCTCGACCGCGCACGTCGAGTATGAGACAGCCAATCGCCACTATGCCCACGTGGACTGCCCCGGCCACGCCGACTACGTGAAGAACATGATCACGGGCGCGGCGCAGATGGACGGCGCGATCCTGGTCGTGTCCGCCGCCGATGGCCCGATGCCGCAGACCCGCGAGCACATCCTGCTCGCCCGCCAGGTCGGCGTGCCGGCGCTGGTGGTGTTCATGAACAAGGTCGATCTGGTGGACGACCCCGAGCTCATCGAGCTGGTCGAGATGGAGGTGCGCGAGCTGCTGTCCTCCTACCAGTTCCCCGGCGACGACATTCCCATCATCAAGGGTTCCGCGGTGATGGCGCTGAACGACAAGAACCCGGAGCAGGGCGAGAACGCTGTCACCGAGCTGATGGCCGCGGTGGACGCGTATATCCCGCAGCCCGAGCGCGCGATGGATCGTCCGTTTCTGATGCCGGTGGAGGACGTGTTCTCCATCTCCGGCCGCGGCACCGTGGTCACCGGCCGCGTGGAGCGCGGCGTGGTGAACGTGGGCGACGAGGTTGAGATCGTCGGCCTCAAGAACACGGTCAAGACGATCGTCACCGGTGTCGAGATGTTCCGCAAGCTGCTGGACCGTGGGCAGGCGGGTGACAACATTGGCGCGTTGCTGCGCGGCACTAAGCGCGAGGACGTGGAGCGCGGCCAAGTGCTGGCCAAGCCCGGCTCCATCACGCCGCACACGCAGTTCAAGGCTGAAGCTTACGTGCTGACCAAGGAGGAAGGCGGCCGCCACACGCCGTTCTTCACCAACTACCGCCCGCAGTTCTACTTCCGCACCACGGACGTGACCGGCGTGGTCAAGCTGCCGGAAGGCACTGAGATGGTGATGCCCGGCGACAACGTCTCGATGGACGTGGAGCTGATCGCGCCGATCGCCATGGACGAGGGGCTGCGCTTCGCGATCCGCGAGGGCGGCCGGACCGTGGGCGCTGGTGTCGTCGCCAGCATCCAGAAATAGAGCGGCGCGCCGCGAGCAGAAGAAGAGTCATGGACAACCAGAACATACGCATTCGCCTGAAGGCGTACGACCACCGCGTGCTGGACAACAGCACGCGGGAAATCGTGAACACGGCGAAGCGTACCGGCGCACGGGTTCGTGGCCCAATCCCGTTGCCGACGCATATCGAACGTTTTACGGTGAACCGTTCCCCCCACGTGGACAAGAAGAGCCGCGAGCAGTTCGAGATTCGGACCCATCGCCGCCTCCTCGACATCGTCGAGCCCACGCCGCAGACGGTTGATGCTTTGATGAAGCTCGACCTCGCCAGCGGCGTGGACGTCGAGATCAAGCTTTAAGGACCTGGCGATGCGAACCGGTTTGATCGCCAAGAAGCTCGGCATGACGCGGATGTTCCGGGAGGATGGCACCCACGTGCCCATCACGGTGCTGCATCTCGACGAGTTGCAGGTCGTGGACGTGCGCACCCAGGAGCGCGACGGCTACACTGCCGTCCAGCTCGGCTGGGGCCGCGCCAAGGTTAAGAACGTGACCCAGCCCAACAAGGGCCATTATGCCCGGGTAAAGGTCGAGCCAAAGCAGCGTGTGCGCGAGTTCCGTGTCGAGCCCGAAGCTCTGCTGGAAGGTGGCGCGACCTTGTCCGCCGCGCATTTCGTCATTGGCCAGATGGTCGATGTCTGCGGTATCACCAAGGGCAAGGGCTTTGCTGGCGGCATGAAGCGGTGGAATTTCCGCGGCCTGGAAGCTTCCCACGGCGTGTCGGTGAGCCACCGCTCCCTGGGCT
>CAXTJU010000079.1:0-13528 GCA_964244655.1 uncultured Acetobacteraceae bacterium
TAGTTGCCCTCGAACGGGTAGCCGCGGCCGCGCTCGATCTCCAGGATCCAGTTGGTCACGTTGTCCAGGAAGTAGCGGTCGTGGGTGACGATCATCACCGTGCCGGCATATTCCCGCAGCGTCTTCTCCAGCCAGCCGACGCTTTCCGCGTCCAGGTGGTTGGTCGGCTCGTCCAGCAGCAGCAGCTCCGGCTTCTCCAGCAGCAGCCGGCACAGCGCCACCCGGCGGCGCTCGCCACCCGAGAGCTTGTCGATGGCGCTGTCCGGCGGCGGACAGCGCAGCGCGTCGAGCGCGATCTCGATGCGGCGGTCCAGCTCCCAGCCGTCCTCGGCGTCGATCTTCTCCTGCAACTCGGCCTGCTCGGCCAGCAGCGCGTTCATGCGGTCGTCGTCCATCGGCTCGCCGAACAGCTCGCTGATGGCGTTGAACCGGTCGATGGCGGCTTTCAGCCCGCTGAACGCCAGCATGACGTTCTCCGCCACCGTCTTGTCCGGGTCGAGGTGCGGCTCCTGCTCTAGGTAGCCGACGCGCACGCCCTCGGCGGCCCAGGCCTCGCCGCCGTACTCGGTCTCCCGCCCGGCCATGATCTTGAGCAGGGTCGATTTGCCCGCGCCGTTGACGCCGAGCACGCCGATCTTGACGCCGGGCAGGAAGGAAAGGGTGATGCCCTTGAACACCTCGCGCCCGCCCGGGTAGGCCTTGGTGAGGTCCTTCATGACGTAGGCGTATTGGTAGGCGGCCATGGCGGGCTCCCTCGGGCGTGCAGCAGCGCCATGGTTTAGGAGCGCGGAGCGCAGACGGCAATCGGAGGCATTTCCCAGCTCAGGCCTTTCGTGCCAACCTCCCCTGCATGGGCGACGCCACGCAAGCAACCGGCCGAGCGAGTGAGGCAACCGAAGCTGTCTTTTCGTCCGGTGTGGTCCTTGAGCTGGACAAGCTGTGTCATCGGTTCCGGGTGCGAAGCCTCGTGCTTTTTGGGTCTGCAAACACTGCCCATTTCAATCCGCAACGCAGTGACGTTGATCTGATCGCGGAGTTCGACGACGTGCAGGGCGGAGACAAGGTCACGCAGTATTTCGGCTTTAAGGACGCCCTGGAGCGCCTGTTAGAGCGGCCCGTCGATTTGTTGACCAAAGCACCCATTCGGAATCCCTATCTGCGCCGCTCGATCGAGCAAAACCAGCGCCGCCTGTTTCCGCGCCCGTGACGCGAAACCGTGCCTTGGCCAAGCTTTGGGATGCCCATGATGGGCTGTGCGACGTGGCGCAGTTCGTTGAAGGGCATACGCTTGAAGACTACCTCGCCAACAAGATGCTCCGGTCTGCGGTCGAGCGAAAGCTTGAGATTGCTGGAGAAGCATTGAGCAAGTTGCGCGAGCTTGACCCTGAAATTGCCGGCCGGGTGCCTGATCTTCCTGCCATCGTCGGCTTCCGCAACATCCTGGCCCACGGCTATGTCAATTTGGACGATGAAAGGGCTTGGGGCGTGGCGACGGGCAGCGCGCCGAAGCTGCGCGCAGCGCTCGCATCCTTGCTGGACGAGTTTGGCGAAGCGCAACCATAGCGGCACGACCGCCCTACCGGCAAAGAAGTTGGCGACGAACCGGATGACATAGGCACATCCTACGCCTTTCCACGCATCGTCCTCAACCTCGTCCGGGCCGTGCGCCAGCCCGGCGGAGCGCCCGCCGCGGGAACGATCCTATGGCGCTCGCGTCCATCACGCTGACGCCCGGCGCCATTGCCGGGATGCGAGGGCCGCCATGACCCCTATCGAGATCGTGCTGGACGCCGGCGCCATCATCGGCGAGTCGCCGACCTGGAGCGCCGGGGACGCGTCGCTGTATTGGATGGATGTCCGGCGGCCCGCGCTGTACCGCTACCACCCCGCCACCGGCGGCGAGCGATGCTGGCCGGTGTCCGCCGACATCGGCGGCTTCGCGTTGGAGGCCGGGCTCGGCAGCGCCGTGGTGGCGCTGCGCACCGGGCTGCACCGGCTTGACCTCGCGTCCGGCGCGCTGGCGCTGCTGGCGCCGCCGCCGTTCGACCCGGCGCTGCACCGCTTCAACGAGGGCGCCTGCGACGCCTCGGGGCGGTTCTGGGTCGGCGTCATGTTCGATCCGCCGCAGCCCGCCGGCCAGCCGCCGGTGAAAGAGCCCCTGTACAGCTTCACCCTCGCCGAGGGCCTGCGCCGCGAGCCGGACGCTGCGGAGCTGCACAACGGCATGGCTTGGTCGCCGGACGGGCGGCGCTTCTACCTGTCCCACACCCAGAGCCAGGATATCTACGTCTTCGCCTGCGGCCCGGATGGCAGCATCGGCGAACGCCGGGTGTTTGCCACCATCCCGGAGTCGCTCGGGGCGCCGGATGGCGCGGCCATCGATGCGGAGGGCGGCTACTGGTGCGCGATCCACGGCGGCAGCCGGCTGCGCCGCTTCACCCCGGACGGCGCGTTCGACCGCGACGTCATGCTGCCGGTCAGCCAGCCCACCATGTGCGCCTTTGCCGGCGAGGCGCTCGACGTGATGTACGTGACCAGCGCCAGCGAGGGGCTCAGCCCGGACCAGCGCAAGGCGGAGCCGCACGCCGGCGCCCTGCTGCGGCTGCGGCCCGGCGTGCAGGGGATGGCCAAGCGGTGCACCATAGGCTGATGCAGCGCATGCGCCCGGTAGGACTTGAACCCACGACCAAGCCGTTATGAGCGGCCCGCTCTAACCAACTGAGCTACGGGCGCATGCCCGCCTCCCATGCCCCAGCCCGCCTCCGCTTGGCAAGCAGGAGACCCGCCTCTAGGGTCCGCGGCCATCGTAACCCGAGGCCGCACCCATGGACGTCACCAAGCTCGCCACCGGCAAGGCGCCGCCGCACGACATCAACGTCGTAATCGAGATTCCGCAGGGATCGCAGGTCAAGTACGAGGTGGACAAGGACAGCGGCGCGATGGTCGTGGACCGCTTCCTGTTCACCCCCATGGCCTACCCCGCCGCCTACGGCTTCATCCCCGGCACCCTGGCCGAGGACGGAGACCCGGCGGACGCCCTGGTGCTCACCCCCTACGCCCCCGTGGTGCCCGGCGCGGTCATCCGCTGCCGCCCAATTGGCATGCTGCAGATGGAGGACGAGAGCGGCCAGGACGAGAAGATCATCTGCGTGCCGCACGACAAGATCCACCCGCAGTTCAAGACGGTGCAGGCGGTGGCGGACCTGCCGGAGATCACCCGCCAGGCGATCGAGCACTTCTTCACCCGCTACAAGGACCTCGAACCCGGCAAGTGGGTGAAGGTGACTGGCTGGGCGGACCGCGCGGCGGCCGAGGCGGTCATCGAAAAGGCGATCGCCGCCGCCAAGGTGTGATCCGCCGCCAACTCTGGCTGCACGCCGCGGCGCTGCTGCTGGCGCTGGCGGCCTGCTCCGTGCGGGACCGGCTCGCCGGGCCGGCGGGGTGCTCGGCCGGGTTGCAGCAATGCCTGGACGGGCTGCCGCCCGGCGCGGTGCTGGCGCTGCCGCCGGGCCGCACCGTGCTGACGCAGCCGCTGGTGCTGCGCCGCCGGGTCACGCTGATGACGGCGGGAGCGCAGGCGGCGTGCGGGCTGGACGGGGCGGGGTGCGCGGTGCTGGCGCTCCGCATGGCCGGGCCGGGCTCCGCCACGCAGCGCGCTGTCACCGTGGCGGGCGCGGGCAGCGTGCTGGACCACCTGGTCATCGAGGGCGGCAAGGCGGACCCGGCGCGCGACGACGGCCCGGCCTGCCGCGGCGCGGGCCGCCCCACCATGGGCGCGCTGGCGGTCACGGCGGCCAACGTCACCATCTCGGGCGTCGTGGTGCGGGACGCCGCCTGCTACAGCGCCGTGGTGGCCGACCCGGGTGCGGTCGGGCTGCGCTTCGTGGGCAACACGGTGCTGTCCAACGGCACGCATGACCGCCCCGCCATGTGGGCCGACGGGCTGACGGTGATCGACGGGGTGGACGACGTGATCCGCGGCAATGTGTTCCGCGACAACACGGACGTGCAGCTCGTGCTGGGGGGCTGCGCGCGCTGCACGGTGGCCGACAACCGGATCGAGGTGTCGGACGCGCCGGCCGCCGCCTCGTTCGCCGGCCTGCTGGTGCATGGCTGGCCGAGCAGCAGCGGCGACTACGCCGGCACCGCCATCACCGGCAACACGGTGGATTGCGGCCCCGGCCGCCGCTGCGGTTTCGGCATCGGGGTGGGCGGGCGCGCCTGGTACGCGTCGGCCATGTCCGGCGGGCTGATCGCCGGCAACACGGTGGCGCGGGCGCAGGTCGGCATCAACGTCGATGACGCGACCGGGCCGGTGGCGATGCGGGACAACGCCGTCACGCAGTCGGGCGGGCCGGTGCGGTCGCATTGCGGACTGTGGTTCGCCGGCGCGGTGAACGTGAGCCCGGCCTCCCGCCGCTTCGTGGACGCGACGGCGGGGGTGGTGATGCCAACGGAGGCGGTCACCGACCGGGATTTCGCCGGGTGCTTGCCAGGGACGTAGGGCAACGTGAGGCCGCGAGGCGTCACCCGCTGTCGCGCCGGCCCGGCGCTGCGTCGATGATCCGCATCAGCTCGGTGTCCGGCATGCGGGCGTAGTCCGGCTCCGGCGGGGGCGGCGGCCCAGGCGGCCAGCGCGGCCACGTCGTCCGGGGTGTGCCGCGCCCAAGGGTGGACGCTGCTGCTGCCTTCAAACACCGTCATGCCCGGACTTGATCCGGGCACCCACGCCGCGGGGGCGCGACCGGGGCGGGCCGTTGCTGGCACCAACGTCATGGCGGCCAGGAGCACGTGCGCTACCCTCGCGTGGGTGCCCGGATCAAGTCCGGGCATGACAATATACTATGGGCGAGCCGCGCACGCGGACCCTTGGGCGTCTTCGCCCGGACGTGACGGGGCACGAAAGGCATCCGCTGCTGCGGCTGCCGGCGCTGCTGTTCGGGACGGTCCGACCTCAAAACAACGCTCGCCAGCTCTCACGTTCCGCTTGGCCCAAACTCCGGCGTCGGGGCGTAACGACGCCCGCGAATCGAGCATTTCACCGCTTCCGGCCCCAGATGGCGCGCAGGCGACGCGATCAGGCGGCTGCGGTGCGACCTGCACCCTGCAGTTGAGCGTTGACGCCGCGACCGAGGAGCCCAGCCATGCCGACCACAGCGCAGATCATCTACCAGCCCTACGTCACCGGCGCCCGGGGGGCGCTGAAGCCCGGCACCGCGATCGTTTGCCGCACGGCGGAAGAGGGCCTGCGGCGGGCGGAGAAGGCGATGGCCGGCGGCTCGATCGTCGGCGCGCGCATCGTGCAGGTGACGCATGACGGCGACGCGGACGAGTTCGGCGCGCCGGTGCACCTTGGCGAGCTCGGGCAGGTGCCGGAGGAGGCGTAGCCGCCGCGGCCTGCCCCTATCGGTGCGGGGCCGGGTCCGTTAGCCTGCGGGCAACGCAGCAGGCCAGCCTCCGAAGCGTGGGGGGAACAGAGTGGATCACAGCAATTCCATGGCCGGCGCCGCAGCCATGATCCCAGGCGGGATCATCGTCTTCGGCTCGCTCAACGCCGACCTGATCTTCTCCCTGGCTGCGCTGCCCGGCCCGGGCCAGACCCTGCTGGCCACCGGCCTGAGCGTCGAGCCGGGCGGCAAGGGCGCCAACCAGGCCGCCGCCGCGGCGCGGGACGGCGCGCCGGTGGCGATGGCGGGCGCGGTCGGGCAGGACGCGCTGGCGGACGCCGCGCTGGCCGGGCTGGCGGCGGCGGGGGTTGACCTGTCGCGGGTGGCGCGGACCAGCGCACCCACCGGCTGCGCCAGCATTTGCACCGACGCGGCCGGGCGCAACCAGATTGTCGTGGCACCCGGCGCCAACGCCGCCGCGCGCGCCGCCGCCGTGGAGGACGCGCTGCTGACGCCCGGCGCGTGGCTGGTGACCCAGATGGAGGCTGACCCGGCGGAGACCGCCGCCCTCATCCGCCGCGCCCACGCAAGCGGCGTCCGCACCATGCACAACCTGGCCCCTGCCGGGCCGCTGGCGGCGGACGCGCTGCGCCTGCTGGACGTGCTGGTGGTGAACGAAGACGAGGCGGCCTGGCTGGCCCGGCACGAGGCCGCCACGGGGGACGACGCCGCCGCCCTGCACGCCGCCCTGGGCGTGACGGTGGTGCGCACGCTGGGCGGGGCGGGGGTGGAATGGGCCGGGCCGGGCGGCGCCGGGCGGCTGGCGGCGCTGCCGGTGCGCCCGGTGGACAGCACGGCCGCCGGGGACTGCTTCGTCGGCGTGCTGGCGGCGGCGCTGCACCGGGGCGACAGCCTGGCGGACGGGCTACGCCGGGCCAATGCGGCGGCGGGCCTTGCCTGCACCCGGCGAGGGAGCCAGCGGAGCATGCCCTCGGCGGACGAGGTTACAGAGCAGGTTGGGGCTTTGCCCCAAACCCCACCAGAGGACGGTTGTCCTCTGGACACCTGATTATAGCATCAGGGGTGAAGGGGACCCTGTCCCCTTCCGGGTGCAGGGCAGAGCCTTGCGGAGCCGACGATCGGGACCAAGTTATCCAGAAACGCCTCCGCGCAGGCCCGCCAGGAGAACTGCTCCGCATAGGCGCGGCAGGCCGCGCGGTCCGCCGTGGCGAGTGCGCGCAACGCGGCTGCGCGCAAGTCCGCGTCGGTGGCGCCGATGCCGGATCCGCCGCCGGCCAGGATGTCCCGCGGGCCGGTGACGGGAAAGGCGGCGACCGGGGTGCCGCAGGCGAGGCTTTCCAGCACCACCAGGCCGAACGTATCCGTCAGCGACGGGAACACGAACACGTCCGCCCCGGCGAACGAGGCCGCCAGCGGCGCGCCGTGGCGCATGCCGAGGAAATGCGCCGCCGGGAAGCGGCGCTGCAACGAGGCGCGGGCCGGGCCGTCCCCCACCACGACCTTCGAGCCGGGCAGGTCCAGCGACAGGAAGGCGGCGAGGTTCTTCTCGACCGCGACCCGGCCGACATAGGCGAACACCGGGCGGGGATAGTCCCAGGCCTCTCGCGGCTCCGGCCGGAACAGCGCCAGGTCCACCCCGCGCGACCAGGGGCGGAGGTCGTGGAAGCCGCGCCGGGTCAGCTCCTGCCGCATGCTTTCTGTCGCCACCATGAGGCCAGAGCCGGCGCCGTGGAACCAGCGCAGCCAGGCGTAGCTCAGCGACACCGGCAGCCGGGTGCGGGCGTGCAGATACTCGGCAAAGCGGGTGTGGAACGCCGTGGTGAAGCGCCAGCCGCGCCGCAGCGCCAGCGCCCGGGCGGCCAGGCCGAGCGGGCCTTCGGTAGAGACGTGCAGCGCGTCCGGGCGGAACGCCTCGATCATCCGCGCCAGCCGCCGCCGGGGCAGCAGGGAGAGCCGGATGTCCGGGTAGGTGGGGCAGGGCAGGGTGCGGAAGCGGTCCGGCCCGATCACCTCGACCACGTGGCCCATCGCCGCCAGCTCCCCTGCCACGGTGGACAGGGTGCGGACCACGCCGTTCACCTGCGGCAGCCAGGCGTCCGAGACGATGAGGATGCGTCGGGGCAGGACGCTCTGGGGCGCGCCGTGGGCCAGGCCGGAATCAGGCAGGTTCGGGCACTGCCGGCTGGCGCGGGGCGGCGAAGGAGAGGCGGTTGAGCGCGGCCCAGTCGATCAGCTCCAGCCGGCCGTCCGCGTGCTCCACCAGGGCGGTGCAGCTTTCCACCCAGTCGCCGTCGTTCAGGTACAGCACGCCGCCGACCTCGCGCATCTCGGCGTGGTGGATGTGGCCGCACACCACGCCGTCGAACCCGCGCCGCCGGGCCTCGGCGGCCAGCGCCGCCTCGAACCGGTCGATCGTCTTGACCGCCTCCTTGACCCGGCGCTTCAGCCAGGCCGACAGCGACCAGTACGGATGGCCGAGGCGGCGGCGCACGGCGTTGAAGTAGCGGTTGACCACCAGCGCGCTCGCGTAGGCGCGGTCGCCCATCAGGGCGAGGATTTTGTAGTAGCGCACCACGCTGTCGAACTCGTCGCCGTGCAGCACCAGCAGGCGGCGGCCGTCGGCGGTGGTGTGCTGCGCGTCCCGCCGCAGCCGGATGCCGGCGACTTCGAGGCCGAGCGGCAGCCAGGCGCGGAACATCTCGTCGTGGTTGCCGGGGATGTAGGTGATGTCGGTGCCGGAGCGGGCCTTCTTCAGGATCAGGCGCAGCACCTCGTCGTGCGAGGCGTTCCAGTACCAGGACTTGCGCAGCCGCCAGCCGTCGAACACGTCGCCCACGAGGTAGAGGTATTGGCTGCTGCTGTGGCGGAGGAAGTCGGCCAGGAAGTCGCTGCGGCAATCCTTGGTGCCGAGGTGGAAGTCGGAGATGAAGATCGCACGGTACTGGTGGGCTGGCCGGAGGGGCTCTGATAGGGCGCTCATGCGGTCCACACCTGCTATGGGTCGTCTTTCAGCATGCGGATGCTCTTAGGCGGCAGAATGGAGTCGCGTCAGTTAAGATTAGATGACGTATGCCGCTGCATCTGTATTGTCATTGAAGTCACGCAATTGACTGCGAATTGTCATGTCATTGCAACAGCAAGGCGTGATGGTGCCTGATGCCGAATCCGCATCTCCGGCGCTCCGCTGCCATCGTCATCTTCAACCCGACCGCCGGCCGCCGCCGGGCGCAGGCGCTGTGGCAGGTGCTGGACGTGCTGTCGGCCAACGGGATGCGGCTGGAGCTGGCCGAGACCCGCCGCGCCGGGCACGCGACGGAGCTGGCGCGCGAGGCCGCCGGCGCCGGCGTCCGGCTGATCGTGGCCGCCGGCGGCGACGGCACGATCGCCGAGGTGTCGGGCGGGCTGGCGGGCAGCGGGGCGCGGCTCGGCGTCATCCCGCTCGGCACCGCCAACGTGCTGGCGCACGAGCTGGCGCTGCCCTTCGCCCCGCGCGCGGTCGCCGCCGCGCTGGCGTTCGGGCGCACGGGGCTGCTGTGGCCGGGGGTGGCGCAGATGCCGGGGATGACCCGGCTGTTCGTGCAGATGATCGGCGTGGGGCTGGACGCCCAGGTGGTGCACGCGCTCAGCCCGGCGATGAAGCGGGTGTTCGGCAAGGGCGCGTACGTGGCGCAGACGATGCGCGAGCTGGGCCGCTACCGCTACCCCCGGCTGCGGCTGCGGCTGGACGGCGAGGAGGCGGAGGCGGCCAGCGTGATCGTGACCAAGGGCCGCCTGTACGCCGGCCGGTTCACCCTGGCGCCGGGGGCGGACGCCAGCAAGCCGGGGTTCAGCGTGGCGCTGTTCGAGCGGTACGGCGCGGGGGCTGCGCTGATGTACGGCGCGGCGCTGCCGCTGAACCTGCTGCCGCGGATGCCGGGGGTGTGCCTGCGCACGGCGGCGGCGGTGGAGATCCTGGGCAACGGCAGCGCGCTGGCGCAGGCGGACGGCGACCCGGCGGGGGCGACCCCGATCAGCATCCGGGATGCGGCGGGGCCGATCGAGGTGGTGGTGGGGTAGGGGGTGGTGGTTTGGCTTGGGCTTCGGCGCTTGATGGGAAGCCGCCGGTTCGCTTGCCGGTTAGGCCGCCCGAATACTGGTCATTGAATTCGATGCCAGGTATGGCATACAGCTGCATAAGTTTTGGCTGCTGATCTATCAGTGTCGAAGTTGGGTGAAGGCATTTTCGGGTGCTGCATCTGCCTAGAACCATAATTGTATTAGACAACGCGTGGGTCCCTCCGACGCAGATGTTTTGCTACAGCAAATGCCCCGACGGTAGCCCAATCGCTTCCATCTTGCCGAGGCGTCGCGTGGCGCCCCCTGATGCCAGCACGCGCTTTAGCTCAGCAATTGCCGCTGCCAATTCGGCGCACGCCGCCACACGGCTAAACATGAGCTTCTCGTTAAAGCCGCCAGGGCCTGTTAGATGCAGGCCGCCATAGGCCATGATCGGCAACTCGCGGTTATGAGCAAATCGCTTGTCGCGGCTGCCGTTCTTGTTCGCTTTCGCCCAAGTCGTTCCGACCTGTTTGGCGTCACTCGGCACCGTTTCCGTTTCCGTGAAGCTAATGCCCTCTGCAACGGCTTCAAACTCGCACATATCGATCAGCGCAAACTCGTCCTGTAGACCACCTGCCACGAGCACGAACCCTGGGTAGAAATAGGCTGTCGACTTGCCTCCCTGCACATCCACCGTATAGGGGGCGTCCTTGGTTCCCACGAGGGTGTGCACCCTCTGTTTTAAGAGCGCTCCCACGCGTGCGACGATCGTGCCGGCAAAGCTTCGCGCTTTGACCCGGTTGATTTGCTGCTCGGTCTGCAATGTCCAGGTGCCCTGCGACTTGGACAGATTATTCAGCGCCTCCTGCATCCGCAGGTGAGGGCCGGCTACCTCGGTTTCCATATCGAAATCGACCGTAATCTGCGTCCCGACGAGGTTATCGCCCAGCGTCACAACGTCCGACCGACGCGCGACCAAAGCGGTGCTGGTACTCCGGCGGACAGGCGGCAGCCCGACAGACGCCAGGCTTGCCCAGCCTAGCGCCCAGCCCATCCAGGCCACGGCTACCTGACGCTTCGCCTTGCGGATGTCGGTCCTGATCTCCGCCTCGCGCTGGCGCGTGGCCTCCAGCAGCGCCTTAAAGCTGCTCAGGCCGGGCGAACTCATATCGGCAATGCTCCCGCCGCCGAAGTCCTTTTTTGTGCCAGGGATCAGGTAACGGTCGGTCGGCAGAGATCCGGACAGGGCGTAATTACCGATGTGCTCAAGAGGCCGCCTGCCTGCGGGGGCCATGCCCATCTTAGCGCCGCCGGTGTTCCAGCCGATGGTAGTGGTAAGGCCTTGGCGGCTCACTCTAATCTTTACTGGTGGAACAACCGTCAACTCATTACGAAAGCGGGAGGACATTACGTTGCTCCACTACGATGGGTGGGAGATACGGGTGGTTCAATGCAGCTTACTACTCCTCTCCGCCAGAGGCTTAGTTAGTTGATACGTTGCATTCGGGCGGTTAACCAGGACATGCGAATGGCCGGAATGGGCGCGATGCTGCCAAGCATAGCTACAGGGAGCGTCCGCTTCCAGGACTTCTTGGTGAGACAGCTGGTGGCTGAAGCGGGTCGAGAACTGACACCCACCTGCTACGCCACCCAACACGCATCCCGCTTGCATCCGCCCACCCCCTGATGCCACTGGAACCCATGTCCCGCCTCCTGCTGCTCCCCGTCCTGCTGTGGGCCGCCGCGGCCGCCCCCGAGCCGCAGCCCCCCGCCATCACCGTGGTGCGCGCCGCGCAGGGCACCCTGGCGGAAACCGTGCTGGTCACCGGCACCCTCGTCCCCCGCGAGGAGGTGCTGGTCAGCCCGCAGATCGACGGCCTGGCCATCACCGCGATCGAGGCGGAGGAAGGCGACCGGGTGGCGGCGGGCCAGGTGCTGGCCCGGCTGTCCCACGAGGCGCTGGACGCGAACCTCGCGCAGAACACCGCCCAGCAGGGCCGGGCGGACGCCGCCGTGGCGCAGGCGCAGAGCGCCATCGCCGAGGCGCAGGCCTCCCGCGTGCAGGCGGACGCCGCATTCGCCCGCACCAAGGACCTGGCCGCCTCCGGCACCGCCTCGCGCGAGACGTTCGACACCCGGCAGCAGGCGGCGCAGGTCGGCTCGGCGCGGCTGTCCGCCTCGGTGAACGCGCTGCGGGCGGCGGAGGCGGACTCGGCGCTGGCGCGGGCGCAGCGGCAGGAATTGGCGGTGCGGCTGGACCGCACCACCCTGCGCGCGCCCGTCGCCGGCCTGGTGAGCCGCCGCACGGCGCGGCTGGGCGCTGTGGTCGCCATGGCCGGGGAGCCGCTGTTCCGTCTGATCGAGGACGGGGCGGTGGAGCTGGAGGCGAGCGTGCCGGAAACCCGGCTGGCCCATTTGCGCATCGGCCAGCCCGCCGTGCTCACCACGCTGGACGGCGCGGTGCCGGCCCACGTGCGCCTGGTGTCGCCCGAAGTCAGCCAGGCGACCCGGCTGGGGCGCATCCGCGTGGCGCCGGACTCCGCCGCCGCACCCGGCGTCATCGGCTCTTTCGCCCGCGCC
Organism: uncultured Acetobacteraceae bacterium; assembly: GCA_964244655.1. Taxonomy (GTDB): domain Bacteria; phylum Pseudomonadota; class Alphaproteobacteria; order Acetobacterales; family Acetobacteraceae; genus LMUY01. The sequence goes on from CAXTJU010000079.1 coordinate 12,027, forward strand.
GCCGTCGAGGTCGCGCGCCGGTCCGGCGTGGTGGTGCCGCTGTCCGCCGTGCTGTTCGACCCGGACGGCGCGCACGTGCAGGTGGTCGAGAACGGGTTGGTCGCCACCCATGCTGTCACCATCGCCCTGCGCAGCGGCGGCCAGGTGCTGCTGAGCGCGGGGGTGGACGCAGGCCAGCCGGTGGCCGCCGTGTCCGGCACCTTCGTGCGCGACGGCGACCGGGTGACGCCGATGGATGCAGCGGGAGGCTGAACGCATGGCGTTGAACATCTCCGGCGCGTCGATCCGCCGCCCCATCCCGGCCATCGTGCTGTTCGTGGTGCTGCTGGTGCTGGGGGTGACCGCGTTCCGCAGCATCCCGATCACCCGCGCGCCCAACGTGGACGTGCCCATCGTCTCCATCGCGATCACCCAGTCGGGCGCGGCGCCGGCCGAGCTGGAAACCCAGGTGACCCGCAAGGTGGAGGATGCGGTGGCCAGCGTGGCCGGCGTGAAACACCTCACCTCCTCGGTGAGCGACGGCGTCTCGACCACGCTGGTGGAACTGCAGCTGGAGGTCAGCAGCGACCGGGCGCTGAACGACGTGAAGGACGCGGTGGGCCGCATCCGCGCCGACCTGCCCCGCACCATCGACGAGCCGGACATCGAGCGGGTGGACGTGGTGGGCGAGGCGATCCAGACCTTCGCCGCCTCCGCCCCCGGCATGACGGTGGAGCAGCTGTCCTGGTTCATCGACGACACGGTGGTGCGCGCCTTGCAGGGCGTCACCGGCGTGGGCCGGGTCGAGCGGATCGGCGGCGTGTCGCGCGAGATCGAGGTCAACCTCGACCTGGACCGGCTGGCGGCCCTCGGCGTCACCGCCGGGCAGGTGAACGCCCAGCTGCGCGCCACCAACGTGGACCTCGCCGGCGGGCGCGGCGAGGTGGGCGGGCACGAGCAGGCGATCCGCACCCTGGCCAACGCCGGCAGCCTGGCGGGGCTGGCGGCCAGCCGCATCGTGCTGCCGGACGGGCGGGAGCTGCGGCTGTCCGACGTGGCGAGCGTCACGGACGGGTTCGAGGAGCCCCGCCGCTTCGCCCGGCTGGACGGCGCAACCCCCGTCGTGGCGTTCGCCGTGTACCGCGCCAAGGGCGCCAGCGACGTGACGGTGGCGGGCCGGGTGCGCACCCGGCTGGACGCCCTGGCCGCGGCCCACCCCGGCGTGCAGATGACGCTGATCGACGACTCCGTCCGCGGCACCTATGGCGGCTATGTGTCCGCCATGCACGGGTTGCTGGAGGGCGCCGTGCTGGCCACGATCGTGGTGTTCATCTTCCTGCGGGACTGGCGCGCCACGCTGCTCGCCGCCGTCGCCCTGCCGCTCTCGGTGCTGCCGACGTTCTTCTTCATGCAGCTGATGGGCTTCTCGCTCAACTTCGTCAGCCTGCTGGCCATCACGCTGGTGACCGGCATCCTGGTGGACGACGCGATCGTGGAGATCGAGAACATCGTCCGCCACATGC
>CAXTJU010000080.1:0-13388 GCA_964244655.1 uncultured Acetobacteraceae bacterium
AACCGCGGACCTACTGATTACGAATCAGTTGCTCTACCCCTGAGCTACGCCGGCGCACGGCCAGGGTATATCGATCACTCCAACGGGCTGCAATGCCGGGTTCCGGCCCTGCATGGACGCCTTCGAAAGGCCTATGCCGTGGTTCGCACTTCCGCGCGTACGTTCGCAAACAGGCTGGAAGCTGCCGCGCGGTTCAGACATTTTCCCCTGCCATGACCAGACCCTTCCAAGACCCTGCCGGGGATCGCGCCCAGGACCGTGCGCGCGAATGCCCGGATTGCGGCCTGATCCAGGCCGTCCCGGAGCTGCCGCCCAACGCCGAGGCCAACTGCCTGCGCTGTGACGGGACCTTGCGGCGGACCCGGTCCTATGGGCCGACGCGGTGCCTGTCGCTCACGCTCACCTCCCTGGTGATCTACCTGGTCGCCGTGACGTCGCCGTTCCTGACGGTGAACATCCTCGGCCAGCAGCGCCAGACCACCATGCTTTCGCTGCCAGGTGCGCTCTGGACGGACGGCGCCTGGGAGCTGGCCGGCATCGTCACCGTCACGGCCATCGTGGCCCCGCTTGCCAAGATTTGCGTCGTGCTCACGGTGTTGCTGGGGCTGCGGACGGCAAACCCGCCCCGCTGGCTGGCCCCGCTGTTCAAGGGATACCGGGTGATTGGCCCCTGGGCGATGGTCGAGGTGTTCCTGCTCGGCGTGTTCGTGGCCTTTACCCGGCTCGGGGCCATTGCGACCGTCGAGACCGGGGTGGCGCTCTATGCCGTGGTCGCGCTCATGATGACCATGGTGATGGCTGACTACCTGCTCGACCCCGATGAGATCTGGGAGGCCATGGAAGCTCGCGGCATCGTGCCGGGCGCGCGGGCGGGGGGTGCCGGCCCCCAGCTCGGCTGCGACGTATGCGGACTGGTGAGCCACGCCGTGGCAGGCGATGCCTGCCCGCGCTGCGCCGCTACGCTGCGCGTGCGCAAACGCAACAGCTTGTCCAACACCTGGGCGTTTCTGTTCGCCGCCGCCATCCTGTATATCCCAGCCAACTACTATCCAGTGCTGACCACCACCCGGCTGGGGGCGGGCACGCCTTCGACCATCATTGGCGGTGCGCAGGAGCTGCTGAAGGCAGGCATGTGGCCGCTTGCCCTGCTGGTGTTCGTCGCCAGCATCATGGTGCCGCTGTTCAAGCTGCTCAGCCTGTCTTTCATGCTGGCGCTGACGCATCGCGGCTCGTCGTGGCGGCTCGGGGACCGCACCCGGCTCTACCGCTTGGTCGATTTCATCGGCCGCTGGTCGATGATCGACGTGTTCATGCTCGCCACCCTGGCCAGCCTGGTACGGGCAGGAACGGTGGCGACGATACTGCCGGGGCTTGGCGCGGTGTGCTTCGGCACCGTTGTGGTCTTGACCATGATCGCCACCGCGTGCTTCGACCCCCGGGCGATGTGGGATGCAGCCGACGCGGCTGCGCCCGGCAAGCCGGCTGCCTCGCCCCGGAGGCGGCTGCCCGGCATGACAGCACGATCGAGAACCGCATGAACGATGCTCCACCCGTGGCCGGTCCTGGCCGGGACCAGCCTGGCGCGCCGGAAGCCAATGTGCGCCGCAGGTCGGCGTTCTCCTTCGTCTGGATCCTGCCGATCGTCGCCGCGGTCATCGGCGCCTACCTGGCTTACACCACCCTGTCGCAGCGCGGCTCGGAGATCGTGCTCACCTTCAAGAGCGCGGACGGGCTGACGGCGGGGCAGACCAAGGTCAAGCATAAGGCGGTCGAGCTGGGCACCGTGGGTAGCATCCGCCTGGCGCCGGACATGAGCCACGTCATCGTCACCGTGCGCATGACGAGTGAGGCCGACCCGTACCTTACGGACCGGGCGCGCTTCTGGGTGGTGCGGCCGCGGCTGTCCGGCAGCAACGTGTCCGGCCTGGAGACGCTGATTTCCGGCGGCTACATCGAAATGGATCCGGGCCAAAAAGGCGGCAAGTCGCAGCACGATTTCGCCGGCCTGGAAGACCCCCCTGGCGTGCGGTCGGACGAGCCAGGGACGACGTTCGTGCTGAAAACCGGCCGCATCGGCTCGCTCGGCGCGGGCTCGCCCGTGTTCTACCGCGACATTGTGGTGGGCGAGGTGCTCGGCTACCAGCTGCCGGAGGGCAACGGCGACATCGCCGTGCGCGTGTTCGTCAAGGCGCCCTACGACAAGTGGGTGCGCACCGCCTCGCGGTTCTGGAACGCCTCGGGCGTGACGCTGTCGTTCGGCGGCAAGGGCTTGCACGTCGAGCTGCAATCCTTGCAGGCGATCCTCTCGGGCGGCGTCACCTTCAGCACGGCCGAGGACGGGCGCAACACGCCGAGCGCTAAGCAGGATGCCTCCTTCGAGCTGTATTCGGACGAGACGGCCGCGGATGCCGCTGGGTTCAAGCAGCGCATCCCGTACGTGCTGTACTTCGAGTCGTCCACCGCCGGCCTAGCCGGCGGGTCGCCGGTGCTGATCTACGGCCAGCAGGTGGGCAACGTCACCGACATCCGCTTAGAGCTGGACCCGGCCAAGGCCACCGCGCGGGTCCGCGTCGCGATCGAAGTGCAGCCGGAGCGGCTCAGCGCCGTGGGGGGCGACACGGTCGATGATGCGCTGGCGGTCAGCAAGCGCCTAGTGGCGCACGGGATGCGGGCGGAGCTGGAGACGACCAGCTACGTCACTGGGGCGCTGGCGGTGTCGTTCAATTTCCTGTCCAACCCGCCGCCGGCCCAGCTGACGCTTGAAGGCGCTGACATGGTGCTGCCCACCCTCGGCGGCGGCGTGGGCTCGCTGGTGACCTCGGCGACGCAAATCCTGCAGGGCGTGAACGCCATCCCGTTCGCCCAGATCGGCAACAACGCCAGCGCATTGCTGGGCACCTTGAATACGACGCTGGGCGGCCCCGAGCTGAAACAGGCCGTGACCGCGGCCACCGGCACGCTGATCGACCTGCAAGGCCTCATCAAGCGGACGGACGCTGGGCTGAGCCCGCTGATGCGGCGGCTGCCCGAGATCAGCACCGACCTGGAGCAGACCCTGGGCCGCGCCAACCAGCTCGTGGGCTCGGTGGACACAGGATATGGCAGCAACTCGCAATTTTCCCGCGACCTGGAGCGCCTGATGTCGCAGTTCAACGACGCTGCCCGGTCTATCCGGCTGCTGACCGATTTCCTCGACCGCCATCCGGAGGCGCTGATCCGCGGCCGCGCCAACCAGGGGGCGGAGCGATGAGGCTGCGCGCGGCCTGGCTGATGCTGGCTTTGGCAGGCTGTGCCTCGGCTGACCCGGCGCAGTACACGTTGCGCGCCGTGCCGGGCCAGCCGGCATCGGGCGGCCCGGTGGCGGTCAAGGTCGCGCGGCCCGGGCTGGCCGGCTACCTGGACCGCCCGGAGATCGTGCGCGACAGCTCTTCCAGCCGGTTGGAGCTGAAAAGCGGCGAGCGGTGGGGCGAGCCGCTGGGCGACATGTTCGGCCGGGTGCTGGCGTTGGACCTGGCACAACGCCTGCCCGGCAGCAGCGTGTTCACCGAGGCGGGCACCATCTCGGTCGATGCGGCGGCGACGGTCGAGCTGGACATCCAGCGCTTCGACCTGGACCCGTCCGGGACCGTCGTGTTGCTGGCCCAGGTGGCAGTCGAGCAGGGCCGCAGCCACGACCCATCCGGCACCCGCTCGATCCGGGTGACGGCCCAGCCGGCCAGCCCAGGCACGCCGGAACTGGTGTCTGCCATGAGCGACGCGCTGGGGCAGATGGCGGACCAGGTCGCAGCCGTGCTGCGGAGCGCCGCGCCGCTGGATCTAAGCGGGCGCACCACCCAGCGCTGAGCCGTGACGCCCCGGCGTCACCGCCCCGTCAGGATGCGCTCGACCAGTTCCTTCACCGAGGGGATAAAGCCGTTGGAGTAAAACGGGTCCGAGGCGAAGCGGTAGGCGTTGTGCCCGCTGAACATCAGGTTGTTCTCGACGGTCGCCGGGTCGCCCGCGTCGGCGCGGACCTCCTGCAGGGTCTTCTGGATGCAGAAGCTGCGCGGGTCGGCCTTCTTGCCGGTGCTGCAGCCGGCTTCGTGCTGTGACCAGTTGGAGAAGCGGCACTGGCTCAGGCAGCCCATGCAGTCGGTCTGGTCCTGCAGGATTTCCTGGGCCCGCTCCGGCGTCACGAAGATCAGCGTGGCATCGGGCGTGCGCAGCGCCTCGGTGAAGCCGGCGCGCACCCAGCGCTCGGCCCGGCCGAGGTCCATGGGGGTGAGGTAGACGATGCGCTTGCGGGGGCCGACGCCGAACGCGGCGGAGTGGTCGGCGACCGCCTCGGTGCTGTAGGCGACCTGGTGCTCGGTGCGCTCGCGCAGCTCCTGGATGAAGCCGTTGTTGACGGCGGAGGAGTAGAAGCCGGTCGGACTGAACTTGTTGAGGAACACGTCGCCGGGCTTCAGCGTCAGCAGCCGCTGCTTCCAAGCGTCGCCGATAGGGCTCTCGCGCGTCAGCAGGGGGCGGGTGCCGAACTGGAACGCGATCGGCCCCAGCTCCGGGTTGTCGATCCAGTCCTCCCACTCCTCCAGCCACCAGACGCCGCCGGCCATGATGATGGGGGTGTCGCCCAGGCCGAAGCTGCGCATCATCTGGCGCAGGGCGAGCACGCGGGGGAACGGGTCCTCGGGGCGCTCCGGGTCCTCGCCGTTGGACAGGCCGTTGTGGCCGCCGGCGAGCCAGGGGTCCTCATAGACGACGCCGCCGAGCAGGGTGGCGGCCTTGGAGTAGGCGCGCTTCCACAAGGCGTTGAACGCGCGGGCGGAGGACACGATGGGGTAGTAGTGCACGCCGAACCGGGCCGCGATGTCGCTCAGGCGATAGGGCATCCCGGCGCCGCAGGTCAGGCCGTGGATCAGGCCCTTGGCGCCCTCCAGCACCCCGCTGATAACGCGCTCGGCGCCGCCCATCTCCCAGAGCAGGTTGGCGTGGATGCGCCCGCGGCCGCCGGACAGCTCGTGCGCCTGCTGCGCCTGGGCGATGCCGCCGCGGATGCCATACTCGACCAGTTCCTCGTGGCGCTCGCGCCGGGTGCGGCCATGGTAGTGCTGCGGATGGGGCACTCCGTCCTCATCGTAGCTGTCCGCGTTCACCGCGCTGAAGGTGCCCGCGCCGCCGCTCTGCGCCCAATGCCCGGAGGAGACGCCGGTGGAGACAGACACGCCCTTGCCGCCTTCGACGAGGGGCAGGACATCGACCCCGCCCATGCGGATCGCGTTGATCGCTTTCATTGCCGTCGGCTTCCCCAGGACTGAAACAAACTGCAATATGCCAACGCGGCGCAGCCAACGCTAGGGGCAAGGCTAGCCGATTTGCCCGGGCGGGAGGTCACGATCTCCTGCCCGGGTTAACGAACAACTAGCTCAGGCGGCGTCGGCCTCACGCGGCCGGCCGCCCTTAACGCCCACTTTCTCGGAGATGTCCTCGCCGGTGGCCTGATCGACCACGCGCATGGACAGCTTCACCTTGCCGCGGTCGTCGAAGCCGAGGCACTTCACCTTCACTGCGTCGCCTTGGTTGACCACATCGGTCGTCTTGTTGACACGGCCTTGCGTCAGCTCGCTGATGTGCACCAGCCCGTCGCGCGCGCCGAGGAAGTTCACGAACGCGCCGAACTCGGCGGTCTTGACCACCTTGCCGTTGTAGATCGCGCCAATCTCCGGCTCCGCCACGATGCCGCGGATGCGGTCGATGGCAGCTTGGCTCGCCTCCTCCGTAGTGGCGGCGATCTTGATCGTGCCGTCGTCGTCGATGTCGATCTTGCAGCCGGTGGTCTCGACGATCTCGCGGATCACCTTGCCGCCGGTGCCGATGATCTCGCGGATCTTGTCCTTCGGCACGCTGATCATCGTGATGCGCGGCGCGGTCGCCGCCACCTCGCCGCGCGCGCCGGACAGGCCGCGTGCCATCTCGCCCAGGATGTGCATGCGTCCCTCGCGCGCCTGCTCCAGCGCGGTGCGCATGATGTCGAAGGTGATGGACGTGATCTTGATGTCCATCTGCAGGCTAGTGATGCCCTGCTCGGTGCCGGCCACCTTGAAGTCCATGTCGCCGAGGTGGTCCTCGTCGCCCAGGATGTCGGACAGCACGGCGAAGCCGCGGTCCTCCTTGATGAGCCCCATGGCAATGCCTGCCACCGGGCGCAGCAACGGCACGCCCGCGTCCATCAGGGACAGGGAGGCGCCGCAGACGGTCGCCATGGAGGACGAGCCGTTGCTCTCGGTGATCTCGCTCACCACCCGCAGCGTGTACGGAAAGTCGGCCTTGCTCGGCAGCAACGGCCGCACGGCGCGGAACGCCAGCTTGCCGTGGCCGATCTCGCGGCGGCCCGGGCTGCCCATGCGGCCGGCCTCGCCCACGGAGTAGGGGGGGAAGTTGTAGTGCAGCATGAAGTGCGCCCGGCTCTCGCCCTCCAGCGAGTCGATGATCTGCTCGTCCTGCCCGGTGCCGAGGGTTGCCACGCACAGCGCCTGCGTTTCGCCGCGGGTGAACAGGGCGGAGCCGTGGGCGCGCGGTAGGATGCCGACCTCCGCCACGATCGGGCGCACCGTCCTGGTGTCGCGCCCGTCGATGCGCAGCCCGGTGTCCAGTATGGCGTTGCGGACGATGTCGGCCTCAAGCTCCTTGAACATCCCCTTGGCCTTGTCGGCGTCGCGGCCTTCCTCGGTCAGCTTGGCGGTGGCGGCCTTCTTGGCGGCGGCCACCTTCTCCTGGCGCACCTGCTTGACGCGCTCCTGGTAGGCCTCGGCGATCGGCGTGCGGGCCAGCTCGCCGATGCGCGTGCCCAGCGCGGCCAGCTCGGGCGCCGGCTCCGGCAGGGTCCACGGCTCCTTGGCGGCGTGCTCGGCCAGCTCGATGATCGCCTGGATCACCGGCTGGAAATGCGCGTGGCCGAACTCGACGGCGCCCAGCATCACGTCCTCGGACAGCTCGTGCGCCTCGCTCTCCACCATCAGCACGCCCTCGCTGGTGCCGGCGAGCACCAGGTCGAGCTTGAAGCCCTTCATCTGGTCGAGCGTCGGGTTCAGCACGTAGGCGCCCTCGATGAAGCCGACGCGGGCGGCGGCGACTGGGCCGAAGAACGGGATGCCCGACAGAGTCAGCGCGGCGGAGCAACCGATCATGGCCAAGATGTCCGGGTCGTTCTCCATGTCGTGGCTCAGCACGGTGGCGACGACCTGGACCTCGTTGCGGAAGCCTTGCGGGAACAGCGGGCGGATCGGGCGGTCGATCAGGCGGCTGACCAAGGTCTCCTTCTCGGAGGGGCGGCCCTCGCGCTTGAAGAAGCCACCCGGAATCTTGCCGGCGGCGAACGCCTTTTCCTGGTAGTTGACCGTGAGCGGGAAGAAGTCCTGCCCCGGCTTGGCGCTGCGGACGCCGACGGCGGTGCACAGCACGATGGTGTCGCCGTAGCGGGCCAGCACGGCGCCGTCAGCCTGGCGGGCAATCTTGCCAGTCTCGAGCACGAGCTTACGCCCGCCCCAGTCGAGTTCCTTGCGGAAGTGGTTGAACATGCAGGTATTTCCTCAAATCGCGCGGGCGACGGGAGGCAGCCGGTGCGGGTGCGGCGTCTCGGGCGGCATGGCGGCGCGGGGTGAGCCGCGACCATGTGGCCGAAAGCGCCGTCGCAGTCCGGATGCCGTGGCGTCCCTGCGCGGCTCATGCCCGGCGCCACCATTGGCGCCGGGTCAACGATCGGGCTAGCGGCGCAGCGACAGACGCCCGATCAGGGTCTGGTAGCGGTCCTTGTCCTTGTTCTTCAGGTAGTCGAGCAAGCGGCGGCGGCGGCCGACCAGCATCAGCAGCCCGCGCCGGCTGTGGAAATCCTTGGCGTGGGTCTTGAGGTGCTCGGTCAGGTTGCCGATCCGCTCGGACAGCAGGGCCACCTGGACCTCCGGGCTGCCGGTGTCGGCGGCCTGGCGGGCATAGTCCGTCATGAGCGCAGTGCGGCGCTCGGCTGTGATCGACATCGGAGATCCTCCGGAGGGGGTTACAGGAGGCGTTCCGGCCGGAGCATGCCCTCGGAGAGGCGGCACAGGCCGATAACGCGCGTCCCCGCCATGGCACGGGCCAACCCGCCATCGGGATCGGCCGTCCGTGGAATGCGCCCCATCAAGTCCACCAAGCTGATCGCCTGGCCGCGTGACAGGAAGAAGGCCTCCGCCTCGGTCAAGGCCAGCGCCGGGATGTCGGCCAGCGCGGTCAGGACAGGGAGCAGGAGGTCCGGGGAAGCTGGCGGGGTATCCTCCGCGCCCGTGCATTTGTCCAGTGAAATCGCCTGCGCCTCGGTGAACGGCCCGACCCGCAGGCGGCGCAGGGCGGCGACGTGGCCGAGCGCGCCGCAGGCGGCCGCCAGGTCCCGCGCCAGGGAGCGCATGTAGACCCCCTTGCCGGACTGCACGGCGAAGATCGCGGTGTCGGCGTCCGGCCGGCCGATTAGATCGAAGCGGTCGATCCTGGCGGGACGGGGCTCCAGCACGGGCGCACGGCCTTCACGAGCCATGTCGTAGGCACGCTCACCCGCGACTTTGATGGCAGAGTAGGCCGGCGGCACCTGCATGATGGCACCTCGGAAGGCGGGCAGGGCGGCTTCCAGCTCGGCATCCGTGGGCCGTGTCGCGGACGCGGAGGTGACCGCGCCATCCGCATCGTCGGTGTCGCGTGCTTCGCCCAGCCGGAGGGTGAAATGATAGAGCTTGGTGCCGTCCATGACGTAGGGCACCGTCTTGGTAGCCGCGCCGAAGGCGATGGGCAGAACGCCGGTGGCCAGTGGGTCGAGCGTGCCGCCATGTCCTGCCTTTTGCGCGTCGAAACCCCGGCGCACGCGGTTGACCACGTCCGTGCTGGTTATGCCGGGCGGCTTGTCGATGATGAGCCAGCCGTCGAGCGGACGGCCGCGGCGTCGGCGCATGGGGCAGAGCCTTAGAGAATGGGTTCAGCGATGAACGTTACGGACCGTCTCGGCTGGTTGGCGGCTCATCCGCTAAATCCCGTGCCACCTCGGGCTGCCGCAGCAACGCGTCCACGTGCATCGCATATTCCAGCGCCGCATCCGGCTGGAAGCTGAGTTGCGGCACCACCCGCAGCCGCATACCCTTGGCCAGCTCGCCGCGTAGGTAGGGCGCCGCCCGCTTCAGAGCCGGCAACATCGCTTCTACATCACTCCGTCCTAGCCGCGAGACGAAAGCAGTGGCGTTCTTCAGATCGGGGCTGATCCGAACTTCGGCCACCGTAATCGGCTCACCGGCCAACTCCGGATCGCGGAACTCGCCCCGCACAAACAGCGCGGAGAGCAAGTGGCGAATCTCTTCGCCGACCCGCAATTGCCGCTGCGTTGGAGCTTTGCTGGCCCGGGAGCCCTTGCTCTTGGCCGCCGACCGGCCAGCACCATCACGTTCGGCCCCTTTCTTCTTAGCCTGGGACATACTCCACCTCGAAGCACTCCACCTGGTCCAGCTCGCGCAAGTCGCTGAACCCGGCGAACGACAAGCCGCACTCGTAGCCGCGGGCCACCTCGCGCACGTCGTCCTTGAACCGCTTGAGCTGGCTCAGCTCGCCGTTGTGGACCACCACGCCGGCCCGCAGCAGCCGCACCCCGGCGCCGCGCTTGACCAGGCCCTCCGTCACCATGCAGCCGGCGACTTTGCCGGTCTTGGTGATGTCGAACACCTTGCGGATTTCGGCGTAGCCCAGGAACCGCTCGCGCGCCTTCGGAGCTACCTTGCCGCGCACCATCTTCTCGATGTCGTCGGCGACCTCGTAGATGATCGAGTAGTAGCGGATATCCACGCCCTCGCGCAGCGCCAGGTCGCGCGCCTGGCTGGTGGCGCGCACGTTGAACGCCACGACCATCGCGTTAGACGCCTTGGCCAGCTGGATGTCGCTTTCGGTGATCTGCCCGACGCCGGACAGCAGCACCCGCACCCGCACCTCCTCGTGCGCCAGCTTGAGTACGGTGACGTTAATCGCCTCCGCTGACCCCTGCACGTCGGCCTTCACGACGACAGCGACCTCTTTCTGCTCGCCAGCCTGGATGCGGGCCAGCATCTCGTCGAGCGTGCCGCGGGCGGCCGTCTGCACGCCGCTCGCCGTGTCCTTCAGCTTGCGCTGACGGAACTCGCTGATCTCGCGGGCGCGGCCCTCATTCTCTACCACCACAAACGGCTCGCCGGCACGGGGCACGCTGGACAGGCCTTGCAGCTCCACCGGCTCGGACGGGCCGGCAGCTTTTACCGGCTTGCCCTTGTCATCCGTCATGGCACGAATGCGGCCCCACTCGGCGCCAGCCACCACGATGTCACCGGCGTGCAACGTGCCCTTCTGCACCAGCACGGTCGCCACCGGGCCACGTCCGCGGTCGAGCCGGCTCTCAATTACCGAGCCTTCGGCGCCGCGGTCGGGGTTGGCCTTGAGGTCAAGCAGCTCGGCCTGCAGCAGGATCGCCTCCTCCAGCTTGTCGAGCCCCGTCTTCTTAGTGGCGCTCACCTCCACGTCCTGCGTCTCGCCGCCCAGGTCCTCGACCACGATCTCGTGGCTGAGCAGCTCCTGGCGCACGCGGGCTGGGTTCGCGTCCGGCTTGTCCATCTTGTTGATGGCCACGATGATTGGCGCGCCGGATGCCTTGGCGTGGCGGATCGCCTCGATCGTCTGCGGCATCACGCCGTCATCGGCGGCCACCACTAGCACCACGATGTCCGTCACCGATGCACCGCGGGAGCGCATGGCAGTAAACGCCTCGTGGCCCGGCGTGTCGATGAAGGTAATCTTGTTGCCGGTCGGCATGGTCACTTGGTAGGCGCCGATGTGCTGAGTGATGCCGCCAGCCTCGCCGCGCACCACGTCCGTCGAGCGCAGCGCGTCCAGTAGGCTGGTCTTGCCATGGTCCACGTGGCCCATAACCGTCACCACGGGGGAGCGGATCTCCATGTCGGTGTCGATGTCGATGTCGCCCTCGATGCCGAGTTCGACGTCGCTTTCTGAGACCCGGCGGGCGCGGTGGCCGAACTCCTGCACCACCAGCTCGGCGGTGTCGGCGTCCAGCGACTGGGTGACGGTAGCCATGACGCCCATCCGCATCAGGGACTTCACCACGTCGTTGGCCCGGGCGGCCATGCGGGCGGCCAATTCGGAGACCGTGATGGTGTCCGGCAGGATCACGTCGCGGGTCACCTTCAGCCCGTCCGAGCGCAACAGCTCCAACTCCTGCTGGCGGCGCTCGCGGTCGCGCTGGCGTCGCACGCTGGCCAGCGAACGGGTCTTCTCGTCCTCGCCCTCAATGGCGGCCTGCACGTCGATGCGGCCGTCCCGGCGGCCGAGCGCGCCCTTCTTGGCGATGGTGGCCGGTATCTTGCGCACCGGGATCGCCATGCCGAGGCGGCGGCGCGGGGCCTCCTCCTCCTCGCCCGGCCGCGTGGTCTTCAGGCGCAGCGTTTCGAGCGGCGTCGCTGGCGCGGCCGTGGAGGGCGTCGCCACCGGAACCGCAGCCACTGCAGCCGTGGGCTGTGCCGCCGCGGGCGCTGCCGCGTCCACTGCCCGGTTGGCCTCCTCGTCGGCTGTGCGCCTCGCTTCCGCCTCCGCCACGGCGGCCTCGCGTGCCGCCTGCTCGGCGGCCCGGGCAGCCTCGTCGTCGCGGCGACGCGCCTCTTCCGCGGCGGAGAGGATGGAGATCTTCTCCTGCTCCCGTCGCTCGACGTCGCGGCGGGCCGCGTCCTTTTTCTGCTCCTCCAGCACGCGCTGCCGGGTGGCAAGCTCACCGGCAGTCAGCGCGCGCCCGGCACCCGGGCTGGGGCGGGTGGGCGCGGCCGGCGCACGCGGCACGCCGGGCAGCGCTGGCGCTGGCGCAGTGACCGGGGCGGCGAAGGGCTGGCGCTTCTTGCGCACCTCCACCTGGACTTCCTTGGACCGGCCATGGCTGAAGCTCTGCCGCACTGACCCGGCATCCACCGTGCGGCCCAGTTCCAGCCGCCCTGCGGGGCGCAGCGAAAGCCGCGCCTTGGCCGTATCCTGATCGTTGTTCTCGCTCATTCACCCGTCCGTTCGCTCGACCCGCGCCGCCTCGGCGCTGGGATGTTCCTCAAACCGTCTTTCGCCGCATCGAGGCTGGTCATGGAAGCCAGCCGGAACGCTTCCGCCATCAGCGACTCAGCCAAGCGGCCCGGCATCACGGCCACGTGCACTACATGGTCACGACCGAACACCGCGCCCAGGGCCGCGGCGGGCAGGGGCCGCAGCACCGGCATATCCCGCGCTCCCGACAGCAACCGATGACATTCCTCGTCGCTGCCGTCCGAGGCCTGCACCACCACGCCGGTCCGACCGCTTGCCAAGGCTTCGCGCGCCTTGGCGTACCCTCCGACAGCTTGACCGGCCCGGCGCGCCAGCCCCAGCAGGTCGATGACCCGCCGGGTCAGGCCCGCTTGGATCGTGGCGACGAGGGCGGGCGGCAGGACCACCGGTCCGCGCGCGGCCCGCGCGAACCCGCCCCGAAGTGCGGCGGCTTCTACCACATCGGCCCGCGGGCTCAACCAGAATCCCCGTCCGGGCAGCCTTGCAAGCAGGTCGGGCACGACCGCCCGGTCCGGCCCGAGCACGAAGCGCAGCATGCGGGCGCGTTCGCCGTGCTCTCGGGTGACGAGGCAGCGCCGCATCGGGCCGCGCTCCTCGTCCTGCGCCGCATCCGCCGGGATGTCCGGGTCAGGCGTCGCCACCCTCCTGGGCTGCTGGCTCGGCGGTTGGGGCTGCATCGTCGAACCAGTGGGCGCGGGCGGCCATGATGATGGCGTTGGCGGCCTCCTCGTCGATCGCCTCCGCGCCGACGATCTCGACCAGCTCGTCGCCAGCCAGATCCGCCAGATCGTCCAACGTTTTGACGCCCTTCTCGCCCAGTTGCACCAGCATCGCCGGGCTCAGCGATTCCAGGGCGGCGATGTCGTCGCCCACGCCCAGCTCGCGGCGGCGGTCATCCAGCTCGACGTCGCGGCGTTGTAGGAACAGCTCGGCACGGCTGATCAGCTCGCCGGCCACGCTCTCATCGAAGCCCTCGATGTCGGCCAGCTCGTCGGCCGGGGTGAAGGCCAACTCCTCGACGGAGGTGAAGCCCTCCGTCACCAGCAGGCCGGCGATCATGTCGTCCACGTCGAGGGCTTCCACGAAGATACCGGTGCGGCGGCGATACTCCTCCTGGCGGCGCTCGCTTTCCTCCGCTTCGGTCAGGATGTCGATGTCCCACCGGGTCAGCTGGCTAGCCAGCCGCACGTTCTGGCCGCGGCGGCCGATGGCAAGCGATAGCTGCTCGTCCGGCACCACCACCTCGACGCGCCCGGCTTCCTCGTCCATCACCACCTTGG
>CAXTJU010000081.1:0-13381 GCA_964244655.1 uncultured Acetobacteraceae bacterium
CCATGACCCTGCCCGACCGCTTCATCGACCACAACACACCCAAAGCACAATACGACAACGCCGGGCTGAACGCAGAAACCATCACACAGACAGTGATTGACGCGGTGCGGGCATAGCTCTGCCGGGCAGCCCCCCTCTCCCCGAGGGAGAGGGAGGCAACGAAAAGCCCTCTCCCTCCGGGAGAGGGTTGGGTGAGGGTGGCAGCCCAAAGAAAACCCGCGCTGACCAGCTGCTGCTCGACCGCGGCCTGGTCGAGAGCCGCGCCCGCGCCCAGGCCCTCATCCTCGCCGGCAAGGTGTTCACCGGGGACCGCCGGGTCGAGAAATCCGGCCAGTTGCTCCCCGCAGCCGCCCCGCTCGAACTCAAGGGCCAGGACCACCCTTGGGTGTCCCGCGGCGGCCTCAAGCTCGCGCACGCCCTGGCGCATTTTGCCCTGTCCCCGGCCGGCCTCGCCTGCCTGGACGTGGGCGCGTCCACCGGCGGCTTCACCGACGTGCTGCTCGCAGGCGGGGCCGCCCGGGTGCACGCGGTCGATGTCGGGCACGGCCAGCTCGCCTGGTCGCTGCGCAGCGACCCCCGCGTGCTGGTGCGCGAGCGGACCAACGCCCGCCACCTCACGCTGGACGAGCCGGTCGGCGCGCTGGTGTGCGACGCGAGCTTCATCGGCCTGCGCACGCTGCTGCCCGCCCCGCTCGCCTGCTGCGCGCCCGGCGCCTGGGCGGTGGCGCTCATCAAGCCGCAATTCGAGGCCGGCCCCGCCGAGGTCGGCAAGCACGGCGTCGTGCGGGACCCGGCGGTGCATCAGGCGGTCTGCGCCACCATCTCCACCTGGTGGGCGGCGCTGCCCGGCTGGAGCGTGCTGGGCATCGAGCCGAGCCCGATCACCGGCCCCGAGGGCAACCGCGAGTTCCTGATCGCTGCGCGCCTCGCGCCGTAGCCGCGGAGGTTGCCGATGCCGATCTCTCCCTTGTTCCAGCCCTCCACCGCCCACGCCGCCCTGGGAGACGCCTTCTACGACCGGGTCGCGGCGGCCGAGTTCCCGCAGGCCATCCTGCGCCACCGCGACGACCGCTGGGCGGCCCGCATCGGGCTGGACGGCCTCACCGACGCGGAGTGGGTGCGCCACCTGGGGCGCTTCCACCCCCTGCCCGGCAGCCACGCCCAGCCGCTCGCGCTGCGCTACCACGGCCACCAGTTCCGCCACTACAACCCCGACCTCGGCGACGGCCGCGGCTTCCTTTTTGCCCAGATGCACGACCTGCAGGACGGCCGGCTGCTGGACCTCGGCACCAAGGGCAGCGGCACCACCCCCTGGTCCCGCGCCGGGGACGGCCGGCTGACGCTGAAGGGCGGGGTGCGCGAGGTGCTGGCGACCGAGATGCTGGAAGCCCAGGGCGTCTATACCTCCAAGTCGCTCAGCCTGGTGGAAACCGGCGAGAACCTGGTGCGGCACGACGAGCCCTCCCCCACCCGCGGCGCGGTGCTGGTGCGGCTCAGCCACGGCCACGTCCGCATCGGCTCGTTCCAGCGCCAGGCGGCCCTGGGCGCGGAGGACGAGCTGCGCCGGCTGCTGGACTACAGCGTGCGGACCTACATCCCGGAAGCGGCGCGCGAGGACGAGGCGGAGCGCGCCGTGGCCTTCTTCGCCGCCGTCTGCGCCCGGGTGGCGCGGCTGGGGGCGCAGTGGATGGTCGCCGGGTTCGTGCACGGCGTGCTGAACACCGACAACATCAACATCACCGGCGAGAGCTTCGACTACGGCCCCTGGCGCTGGCTGCCGACCTACGACCCGGCGTTCACCGCCGCCTACTTCGACCACAACAGCCTGTACGCCTACGGCCGCCAGCCCGAGACCCTGCAATGGAACCTGACGCGGTTCGCCGAGTGCCTGCTGCCGCTGGCGGGCAAGGATGCCCTGGTGGCGGTGCTGCAAGGCTTCGCCCCCGCCTTCCGGACGGAATACGACGCCGCGACCGTGCGCCGGCTGGGCCTGGCGACCGCCGGGCCGGAGGCGGATGCGGCGCTGGCCACGGCGTGGTGGGCGGCGCTCGCCCAGTCGCAGATGCCGTTCGAGCGGGCCTTCTTCGCGGCCTTCGGCGGCGAGCTGGACGCCTCCTTCGGCGACGCGTTCGATCCGGTGCGCGACGCCCTCGCCGGCCGTGCCCGGCCGGGCCGCCCCGCCCATCCCTACTGGGCGCGCGCGGAGCCCTGCACCATGCTGATCGACGAGGTGGAGGCGATCTGGGCGCCGATCGCGGCGGGCGACGACTGGTCCGCCTTCCACGCCAAGGTCGCGACGGTGCGGGAGATGGGCGCCGCCTTCAGCAGTGCGACGCCGGCAGGGTGAAGCTGGCCAGCTTGCCGTTCACCACGAACTCCGAGAAGTCCATGTTGAGGTCGTCGGCCACGCCGTTGCTCCAGTAGCGCATGCCCACCTCGTAGTCCGGCTGCTGTGCCTCCTTGGCGCGGGAGAAGAACGCCACGCGCACCCGGCCGGACGGCAGCTCCGCCAGCTCCGGGTAGGGCGCCGCGGTCGGGCCGCCCCAGCTGCTGACGAACACCGACGTGTTCTGCGCCCCGTCCGCCCCCGTGCCGTCGAACAGCGGCAGGCTGAGGAACTTGGTGCCCGCCTCGGCGGCGGCGATGATCCTGGCGGTGTGCGCCATGGGGAACAGCGTGCCCTGCGGCAGGTCCATGCGCTTGTCCTGCGGCATGGTGTAGTGGATCTGGCCGGGTCCGCCCGGCGCCGCCAGGCTGGCGTCGCCCTCGACCTGCTCGGTGGTCGCGGTGTCGGTCATCTGCTTCATGTGGAAGCGCAGCTTGTCGCCGTCCTTGCTTTCCCAGGTCAGGTAGTCGGACACCATGTGGACGTCCTGCCCGTCGCGGTTGGCCAGCGTCATGTCCAGCCGCTGCCGCACCGCCCAGCCGTCGCACGCGTCCGTCACCTCGTAGGCCATCGTCCCCGACACGCCGGCCACGTCGCCGTCGCGCCCGTTGGCGAGGCTCAGCGTGTAGGTGGCCTGATGCGCGGCCAGGCGAACCGGCTCGGCCAGGGCGGGTCCGGTCAACGCAGGCGCTGCAAGCAGCAGGAACGAGGCGGCTAGCAGACGCATGAAGGCACCTCCAGGATGGCCACAGACATAGGGCGTCGGCACACAACCCGCCACCCGGTCATCCGCCGTTGCCGGAACGCGATGAAGACGCGCCGCCCTGGCCTGCGCGCGACTTGCAAAGCAACTTTCTGTATATATGATCGAACAGCCGCAACGCAAAACGCATCATGAGGACGTAAGCATGTCCGTTTATGAGCTGGTGAAAGTCTATGACTTGTCCAACGCCCCGCCCGACCTGCGCGAGGCCGATGAACTTGCTGCGCTGCGACCAGGCGATTCAGACAACGACGCCGCTATTCTGGCCCTGCAAGTCGGCGAGTTCGAAACCGTTCAGCCTGGCGCCATTAACGATTGTATAACGCGAGAAATCACGTTCACCGAATACAAGCTGCATCAATGGCTGACTGAGCACGGCGCGGCCAAGGGCGAGAGCGTCCTGCTGCGGTGGAAATAACCGCTGGCTATTCGGCGGCTGGACTGCCTGCCATCGCAATCACCGCCGCGACCAGCCCGTCCACGTCCTGCTCCGCCGTGCGGTGGTTGACGATGGCGCAGCGGATCGCCGTGCGTCCCGCCGCCTGCGTGGTCGAGGGCGCGTAGCCGCCCGCCTCGTGCAGGTCCGCCACCAGGGCCGCGTTGCCCGCATCGTCCAGCGCGCGCACCCGGAAGCAGACGACGTTCAGCGCCACCGGCGCCAGCAGCTCCAGCGCCGGTTCCGCCGCCACCCGCGCGGCCATGCGCCGGGCCAGCGCGCAGCACCGCTCGATGGCAGCCCCCAGCCGGTCGGCGCCATACACCGACAGCGTCATCCACACCTTGAGCGCCCGGAAGCCGCGCGACAGGTCCGGCCCCAGGTCGCACGGCCAGGGATAGCCGCCCGCCAGGCCGCGGGTGTCCCGGCGCAAATAGGCGTTGTCCTGCGCGAAGGCGTCCAGCTGGCGCGCCGGGTCCCGCACCAGCACGCACCCGGCGTCGTATGGGACCTGGCCCCACTTGTGGAAGTCGAACGCCAGGCTGTCCGCCCGCTCCATGCCGCGCAGCAGCGGGCGCAGCGCCGGGGACAGGGCGGCCAGCGCGCCGAACGCGCCGTCCACGTGGAACCACAGCCGCTCCGCCGCGCACAGCGCCGCCAGCGCGTCCAGGTCGTCCACCGCGCCCGTGTCCACCGTACCGGCGGAACCCACGACGAGGAAGGGCCGCCGGCCGGCCGCACGGTCCTGCGCCACGGCGGCGCGCAGGGCGGCCACGTCCACCCGCCCGTCCGGCCCGGCGGCCACCAGGCGCAGCGCGTCCGTGCCGAGCCCGGCCATGTCCATCGCCTGCGGGATGCAGCCGTGCGCGGCGGCCGACGCGTAGGCCACCAGCTCGGCGCCGCGCAGCCCGCCGGTCCGCACCTCCGCCCCCAGCGCCGCCCGGCGCGCCACCAGCAGCCCGATCAGGTTAGCGATGGAGGTGCCGGTGACCAGCAGGCCGGAGGACTCCGGCGGAAACCCGACCGCCGCCGCCGCCCAGGCGATCACCTGGCGCTCCACCGCGATCGGCGCGTGGTCCCGCCCGCCGCAATTGGCGTTCAGCCCGCCCGCCAGCAACTCCGCCAACATGCCGACCGCCGTGCCGCTGCCGTGCACCCAGCCCATGAATCCCGGGTGCAGGTTGCCCACCGAGTACGGCAGCACCTCGCGGCGGAACACCTCGTACGCCTCCGCCAAGCCGGCCCCTTGCCGCGGCAGCGGCTGCGTCAGGCTGCCGTCCTCCGTCCGCTTGCGCCACACCGGGCCGTCCCGCAGGCCGGCCAGGTGGTCGAACATGTCGTCCAGCATCCGATGGCCGAGCGCGCGCTGCTCCGACCAATCCTGCGGGTCCAGGCTTGCTTGCGGGTCCAGGCTCATGGGTCCTCCGTCACGATCTTGCGCAGCCCGCCGGGGGTCCGCTCGTAGCGCACCCGGCGGTCCAGGTGGCGCTGGTCCAGGTGGCGCAGCTCCAGGAACGAGGCGTTGGCCCGCGCCGGCTTGTACACCGCGAAGCTGCGCAGCGGCGGCAGCGTGGCGGCAGATTCGAGCGGCCCGCGGAACGCCGTGCTGAACCGGCCGAATTCCGGGTGCGCCGCCAGCACGGCCATCTGGGCGGCGTCGGCGAAGAAGCAGCCGGCATGCGGGTTCGCCACCCGGCGGAACGCCAGGCTGCGGCCGAGCCAGGGCGCCTCCAGCCGCGGCCGCACCGCCACGTCCTGGAACGCCGCCGCCGCCGCCGGGTCGTCCATCGCGCCGTCGATGAACAGCTTGGGCACCGGGCCGGTGGACACCTCGAAGCGGTTGGGCAGCAGCATGGCATCCGGACCGAACGCCGCGTTGAACCAGGCAAGCTTGTCGAACCACAGCGCGTCGGTCAGCTCTAGGTCGTCCTCCAGGTAGCCGAACCAATCGAACAGGCCGAGGTTGGCGCGCAGTAGCTGGTGGCAGGCGAACCCGAGTTCCCGCGGGTGCAGGTCCGTGCGGTGGTGGTGTGCCAGGCCCGGCGGCAGTGCATCGGCGAGGTGCTGCTCCCCCGCGCTGCACACCACCACGGCCAGCGCCGCGTGGGCGGCGTTGCACGCCGGGTCGGTGGGGCCGATCAGCCGGTGGCCGGGGCCGAACGCCTGCCACAGAGCCGACACGCAGCGCACCAGCGCCGCCGCCCGCACCGCCGCATTGCCCTCCTCCGAGCCGTAGCGCGCGCTGCCCGGCAGGTCGAGAAAGGCGTGCGGGATGGTGACCAAAACCCTCAAACGCGATGCCCCCACCCGTCCCGGCTGTGCCTATACTGCCTTCATGTTCCGCACCACGCTCGGCAGCACGACTCATAACTTCGCCGACTTGGCGACGCTGCTGGCCCGCGCCACCCCGCACCGCAGCGGCGACGCGCTGGCCGGCATCGCCGCCGGGTCCGCGGAGGAGCGCGTGGCAGCCCAGATGGCCTTGGCCGACCTGCCGCTGCGCCGCCTGCTGGACGACCCGGTGGTGCCCTATGAGGCGGACGAGGTCACCCGGCTGATCTGCGACACGCACGACGCCGCCGCCTTCGCCCCCGTCTCCCACCTCACCGTCGGCGGCCTGCGCGACTGGCTGCTGTCCGACGCGGCGACGCCCAAGGCGCTGGCCGCCCTGGCGCCGGGCCTGACCCCCGAGATGGCCGCCGCCGTGTGCAAGCTGTGCCGGCTGCAGGACCTGATGGCGGTGGCGGCGCGCTGTCGGGTCGTGACGGCGTTCCGCGGCACCATCGGCCTGCCCGGCCGGCTGTCGGTGCGGCTGCAGCCCAACCACCCGACCGACGACCCGGCGGGCATCGCCGCCTCCATCCTGGACGGCCTGCTGCTCGGCGCGGGCGACGCGGTGATCGGCATCAACCCCGCCTCCGACAGCCCGGAGCGCACCCACGCGCTGCTCTGCCTGCTGGAGGAGGCGCGCACCCGCCTCGCCATCCCCACGCAAAGCTGCGTGCTCGCCCACGTGACGACCACGCTGGAGCTGGTCCGCCGCGGCTCGCCGGTCGATCTGGTGTTCCAGTCGATCGGCGGCACGGAGGGCACCAACCGCTCCTTCGGCATCGACCTCGCGCTGCTGGCGGAGGCGCAGGAGGCGGCGCTCTCGCTCGGCCGCGGCACGGTGGGGCACGACGTGATGTACTTCGAGACCGGCCAGGGCAGCGCGCTGTCCGCCGGCGCGACCCACGGGGTGGACCAGCAGACGCTGGAGGCGCGGGCCTACGCCGTGGCGCGGCATTTCCGCCCGCTGCTGGTGAACACGGTGGTGGGGTTCATCGGCCCGGAGTACCTGGCGGACGGCAAGCAGATCATCCGGGCGGGGCTGGAGGACCATTTCTGCGGCAAGCTGCTCGGCCTGCCGATGGGCTGCGACGTGTGCCACACCAACCACGCCGACGCGGACGCCGACGACATGGACGCCCTGCTGACCATGCTGGTCGCGGCGGGCGTGACCTTCGTGATGGGCGTGCCGGGTGCTGACGACATCATGCTCGGCTACCAGAGCACCTCGTTCCACGACGCCATGGCGATGCGCGAGCTGATGGGCCGCCGCCCGGCGCCGGAGTTCGAGGCCTGGATGACCCGGCAAGGCCTGCTGGACGGCCAAGGCCGCGCCCGCCCGCTCGGCCTGCCCGCCCCGATGCAGGCGCTGCTGCCGTGAATGACCCGTGGGAACGGCTGCGCCCGTTGACGGCGGCGCGCATCGGCCTGTCCCGCAGCGGCGCGGGCCTGGCGACCGCCCCGTTGCTCGCCCTGCGCCTGGCCCACGCCCGCGCGCGGGACGCGGTGGCCGCGGAGCTGGACACCGACGCGCTGCAAGCCGCCACCGGCCCGGCGCTGGTGGTGCGGAGCGCGGCGCGGGACCGGGCGGAGTTCCTGCTGCGCCCTGACCTGGGGCGGCGGCTCGCCCCGGGCACGGCGCTGCCGCGGGGTGACCACGACCTGGCGGTGGTGCTGGCCGATGGGCTGTCGGCCCGGGCGGTGCGGGACCATGCCCCCGCCCTGCTGGCGACGCTGCGGCCCCGGCTGGCCGGGTGGCGGCTGGCGCCGCTGGTGGTGGTGCGGCAGGGCCGGGTGAAGCTGGGCGACGAGGTGGCCGCGGCGCTCGGGGCGCAGGCCGTGCTGGTGCTGATCGGCGAGCGCCCCGGCCTGTCGGCCCCCGACAGCCTGGGCGCCTACCTCACCTGGCGGCCCGGACCCGGCACGACGGATGCCGGGCGCAACTGCGTCTCGAACATCCGGCCGGACGGGCTGGCCGTGGTGGATGCTGCGGCCAAGGTGGCTTGGCTGCTCGGCGCGATGCGGTCACAGAACGGCTCAGGCGTCGCGCTCAAGGACGACGCCCAAGACATTGCACGAAGGGTCGCAGGTCCCGCGGGCCATCCAGAATCATGATGTCGGCAGGCCTGTCTCACCCTTGTCGCCATGACCGGCATTGGTCCGGGCCGGCGAGCGCCGGCCCTCGCCGTTTTCGGCCTTAGGCGGCCATCTTCTGCGCACTCTCCGCCAAGCTGCTGGAGTACTCGTCGGACTTGTAGATGTCCGAGACGATCGACTTTAGCTTGTTCGCCGGCTCGGTCATTCCCAGCGCCTCGGCGTAGGCCGCCACCGTGCCGAAGCCGGCGATGCCGTAGTGCGACATGCGCTGATACTGGGCGATCATCTCCAGGTCGCGCAGCTGAGGCGACAGGTCGGACTGCAAGGCGTGCTGCGTCGCCTCCTGGATCAGCCCCTGCATGCCTGGGCACGGGCTGCCGGCCGCTGCGCCCGCCATCTCGCGCAGCGCGTCCGTGTGGCGGCCGATGCCGGCCACGGACTGCTCGAACAAGCTCTTCAGCTTCGGGTCCGTCGCCTTCTCGCTGAACGCTTGCAGCATCTTCTGCATCTGATCGTTGGCTGACCAGAGATCGCGCAAGTCAGCCGTGTAAAGCTCTTTAAGATTGCTCGGTGTCGCTGCCATTTTAGGCTCCATGGACTGTTGCCGCTCGCCTTGCGTTGCGGGTGGCAGGCGAACGCCTGGACGTGGCTTTAGTTTGACGCAGCACAGTATTGATCACATACAGCAATAATATCGCTGTTGATCGAACGATGCTTCAAGCAGCCATGTCATCCTATGCAACGATTGATCAACCGGCATCGCGCCCAGTGGGCGAACGGTCGGCCCGGATCATGGCTTGGTCGGTGCGATCTCCGAGTCGCCCCGCCCGCTGTCGGGCAGCGCGGTCGCGTTAGCGTCCTCGTCGTGCATGCCGGGCGGGATGCCGTGCTCGGCGTGGTCGCTCGTGCTGGGCGAGGTGCCGGACTCAGAGGGGGCAGGCGGCTGACGCGGCTTGTTTTCCATGCCCGGTCAACGACGCCACGAGCCTGCCGGTTCTCATCCCAATGCCGTCATCACGCCGTCGCACACCTGATGCGCCTGCGCCTCGCTCAGGTCCGGGTGGATCGGCAGCGCCAGGATGCGCGTGGCCAGGTCCTCGGACACCGGCAGCGCCGACCCGTCATGGCTCGCGGCATAGGCCGGCTGGTGGTGCAGCGCGCGGGGATAGTACACCGCCGTCGGCACGCCCGCCTCCCGCAGTGCGGCCTGCAACCGGTCGCGCGTTTCCCCGTCGGGCAGCAGCACGGCATACACGGCCCAGGCGCTGGCCGACTCCGGCACCCGCGCCGGCACCTGAAGCACCGCGCCGAGCCGTTGGTCGTACACCCGGGCCACCCGCTCGCGGTGGGCCAGCTCCTCGTCGAACACGTCGAGCTTGGCCAGCAGCACCGCCGCTTGCAGCGTGTCCAGCCGGCCGTTCATGCCGGTCCGCAGCACCTCGTAGCGCGTCGTCCCCTCGCCATGGGTGCGCAGCGAGCGGTACAGCGCCGCCCGGTCCGCGGAGTCCGTCAGCAGCGCGCCGCCGTCGCCGTAGCCGCCGAGCGGCTTGGACGGAAAGAAGCTGATCGCCGTCGCGTCCGCCTGCCGTCCCAGCTTGGCGCCGGCCAGACTGGCGCCGAAGCTCTGCGCGCAGTCGTCCAGCGTGAACAGGTCCTCCGCCGCGGCGATGGCGCGCAGCGCGGGCCAGTCGGCAGGCTGGCCGAACAAGTCCACCCCCACCACGGCGCGCGGGCGCAGCCGGCCGGCGGCGCGCAAGGCGGCGACGCGGGCAGCGAGGTGCGCCGGGTCGATCTGAAAGGTCGCCGGGTCCACGTCAACGAACACAGGGGTGGCGCCCAGCAGCAGCGGCACCTCGGCGGTGGCGGTGTAGGTGAAGGCGGGCAGGAACACGGCGTCCCCGGCGCCGATGCCTTCGGCCATCATGGCGATCTGCAACGCGTCCGTGCCGGAGCTGACGCTCACGCAATGCGCCGCGCCGCAGTACGCCGCCAGGCGCTCCTCCAGCTCGCGCACCTCCGGCCCGAGGATGAATTGGCAGTGGCCCAGCACCGCCTCCAGCCGCTGCCGCAGCACGGGCTCGATGCGGGCCTGCTGCGCCTTGAGGTCGAGGAAAGGGATCAAACGGGGCTCCTGACGGGTTCGGCCGCGCCGGCCTCGCGCTCGAACTCCGGCACGAAGCGGCTCAGCAAGGCGAGCGCCGCATCGGTGCGCCCGGCGTGGCAGGCGGCGGCGATGTCGGCGATGGCGCGGCGGACCGCGGCGGCATCGGCGGTGCGCGGGGTGGCCATCAGCAGCCCCGGGTGGCCGGTGGGGGCCGGCGGTTCCTCGCCGTGGAACAGCTCCTCGAACAGCTTCTCGCCGGGGCGCAGGCCGGTGAAGCAGACCTGCACGTCGAGGTCGGGCCGCAGCCCGGCCAGGCGGATCATCTGCCGCGCCAGGTCCACGATCCGCACCGGCTTGCCCATGTCGAGCACAAAAATGCCGCCATCCGGCATCGCCCCGGCCAGCCCGGCGACGGTGGCTTGCAGCACCAGCCCCACCGCCTCGCGCACCGTCATGAAGTACCGCTCCATGTCCGGGTGCGTGACGGTCAGCGGCCCGCCGCGGGCCAGTTGGCGGCGGAACAGCGGCACCACGCTGCCGGTGGAGCCGAGCACGTTGCCGAACCGCACCGTGACGCAGCGCATCCCGCCCCGCCCGCGCGCCTGGTCGTCCAGGGACTGGCAGTACATCTCGGCCAGCCGCTTGCTGGCCCCCATCACGCTGCTCGGGTTCACCGCCTTGTCGGTCGAGATCAGCACGGTCGCCGCCGCCCCCGCCGCCGCCGCCGCATCCACGACGACGCGGGTGCCGCCGGCGTTGGTCAGCAGGCCCTCGCCCGGGTTCGCCTCCACCATCGGCACGTGCTTCAGGGCGGCGGCATGGAACACCAGCTCCGGCTGGGTGGAGGCGAACACCGCCCGGATGCGCGGCTCGTCCCTGATGTCGGCGATCACCGCGGTGCGCGCCAGCGCCGGGTGGCTCTCGCCCAGCTCCAGGTCGATCTGCCACAGCGCGTACTCGCCGCTGTCCAGCAGCGTCAGCTCCGCCGGGCCCAGCCCCGCCACCTGCCGCGCCAGCTCGGACCCGATGGTGCCGCCCGCCCCCGTCACCAGCACCCGGCGGCCCCGCACCAGCCGCGCCATGCCGTCGCGGTCCAGGCTGACCTGGGGGCGGTTCAGCAGATCCTCCAGCGCCACCGGCTTGAGCGCGATGCCGCCCGCCTCCCGCAGTTCCGTCGGCCGCGGCGCCTGGCGGACGAGCAGGCCCTGGCGCTGCGCCTCCTCCAGCACGTAGGCCATGCGCGACCCGGCGAGCGCCGGCTCCGTCACCACCAGCACGTCCGGCAGCCGGTCCTGCTCGGCCAGCCGCTCCAGCACCCGGCGCAGCTCGGACAGCCCACCCAGGATTGGCCGCCCGCCCATGCGCCGTCCCGTCTGGTTGCGGCCCAGCGCCAGCAGCCCCATCACCCGCAACCCCGGCCGCCGCTCCCCGGCCAGCGCGCGCAGGAAGCTGTCCGCCCCCTCGCCCGCGCCCACCAGCAGCACCGTCTGCACCGCGGCCCCGGACCGCCCCACCACGCGCGACAGCCGGGTGAACAGCCGCGGCACGCCCAGGAACACCACCAGGATCATGGCGTGCACGATCGGGAAGGTGGGCGTGGGCAGCGGGAAGCCGGTGGCCAGCAGCAGCAGCGCGAACAGCCCGGCGCTCACCACGCTACCGGCCGCCACCCCCACCAGGTCCTCAATGCCGGCGAACCGCCAGTACTGCTGCGACAGCCGGAACGGCAGCCCGCCCAGCACCAGCGTGATCGCCCCGCCGGCCAGGAACCACAGCGGATGCAGCAGCCCGCCCGCCGGGTCCGCCACCCAGCGCGCCGCCACGGCGGCGATGGCGGCCAGCGCGCCGTCGAGGGCCACGTTGGTTAGCAGGCGGAGTGCGGAGCGTTGCGAGGCCATTCCGCCCCCCCTATAGCGCACGCGACGCGCCGGGTCAGTCCCCCTGGGCGCAGGAGCGCCCGAGTGACGGCTGCCGCCTTTGCCACCCACCTGCTGTTCTGCGCTGTCCTGGCGCTGCTGTCCGCCGCCGCCGTGTGGGGCATGACCCGGGTGGGCACGCTCGACGTGCCCGGCGCGCGCAGCAGCCACGACCGCCCCACGCCCAAGGGCGGCGGCGTCGGCATCGTGCTCGCCTTCCTGGTCGGGGCGGTCATGCTGTACCGCTACGCCGCATTCAGCCGCATTGCCGACCCGTATTTCCGCGCCGTGATCGCCGCCGCCGCCGGCATCGCCCTGGTCGCCTACCTGGACGACCTGTTCTCCTGGCGCGCCTCCGTCAAGCTGCTGGCCCAGGTCGGCGCGGCGCTGCTGGCCGTCGGCGCCGGGCTGAGCCTGACCTTCCTGCGGCTGCCATGGCTGGGCACGGTGGAGCTGGGCTGGCTCGGCCCGCTCGTGACCATCGCCTGGATCGTGGCGGCGACCAATGCGATGAACTTCATCGACGGCCTGAACGGCCTAGCCTCCGGCGTCGCCGCCATCGCCTGCGCGGCGCTGGCCGCCATCGGCGCCTGGCTGGGCGCGTCGTTCCTGTATTTCACCGCGCTGATCCTGCTCGCCGGCCTGCTCGGCTTCCTGCCGTTCAACTTTCCCCGCGCCCGCATCTTCATGGGTGACGTGGGCAGCCAGTTCTGCGGCTTCCTGCTCGCCGTGCTGGCGGTGACGGCGGGGCGGTTCGCCGCGGTGGACCTGTCCGTGGCCCTGGTGCCGATGCTGCTGGCCGGCGTGCTGTTCGACGTGGCGTTCACCCTGCTCCGCCGCCTGCTGGCCGGCGAGCGACTGGCGCAGGCGCATTGCGGTCACTTGTACCAGCTGGCCCACCGCAGCGGCATGGCCGCCGTGGCGGTGACGCTGGTGCACTGGAGCTTCGCTGCCTGGGGTGCTGCGTGCTGCGCGCTATTCCTGCTGGCAGGGCCCGAGTGGAAGCCGCTCTGGGTGGCGATGGTGCTGCCGCCGCAGCTGGCGTGGCTGGCGTTCGTGCGCCGCCGGGCTGGCCGCGCTGGAATCGCTCCGCCTAGGCTTAGCTGGCGCGAGTCACACACCTGAACGGTGCGATGGACCTTGCCGCTCTCCCGGGAGCGAATGTGCTGGTTCGGCCGGTATCCCACCGTCATGCCCGGACTTGATCCGGGCACCCACGCGAGGGGAGCGCCTCAGCCATGCTCGGCGAAACAGGCGTTTGATGCACCCGCGCACAGGTCTCATCGGCCCAGACGGGCTGGTGCCTGCGGATCGTTGGTTGCGCGCGATCCGGCTGCTGGTAGATGCGGCG
>CAXTJU010000082.1:0-13307 GCA_964244655.1 uncultured Acetobacteraceae bacterium
CTGCGGCTGGCTTCAAGCACCGTCATGCCCGGACGTGATCCGGGCACCCACGCCGTGGCGGCGCGACCGGGGCGGGCCGTTGCTGGCGCCAACGCCACGGCGGCCAGCAGCCCGTGCGCAGCCCTCGCGTGGGTGCCCGGATCAAGTCCGGGCATGACGGTGTGCTATGGGCGAAGCGCGCACGCGGACCCTTTGGCGCTTCCGCCCGGGCATGACGTGGGAGAGGTGGACAGCGTGGGGTTTACCGCTGGTGCGCAGGTTCACGGCGATGGGATGGCTCCTGCCCACACCGTCAGGGCCAGGCTCGACGATCAGCGGACCTCGCTCATTCCCGATGGCGGGGGAGCGTTGGTGATCGGTCCCTGGTAGGGCATGCACGCCATGAGGCGCCAGCCGACCAGGATGAGGACGACGAACTTCATCGGCACCACACCTCATGACTTGCGCACTCAACGCGGCAAGCCGTGGAACAGCTTGGTCACAACATCATCCTGCCGCCTGCGGGACCGCTCCGGATCAGCCGTGCGCGGCAAGGAACGGACCAGCCGCAGGGCTGGTGGCCCCACCCTCGCATCCCGCCCCGCTCCATGCCACGCTGGCCCGCTCACCACCGAAGGGTCCAGCCGAACATGCCGGTCAGCGTCGTCACGGGGGCCACGGGGGGGATCGGCCGCTGGATCGCGCTCGGGCTGGCGCGCGCCGGGCACGCCGTCGTGCTGGTTGGGCGGGACCAGGGGCGGGGCGATGCGGCGATGGCCTGGATCGCGGGCCAGGCGCGGGGCGCGCGGACCGAGTTCGTGCTGGCCGACCTGTCCAGCCTGGCCGCCACCCGGCAGGCCGCCGCGCTGATCCTGGCGCGGCACCCGGCGCTCGACGTGCTGGTGAACAACGCCGGGGTGTTCGCCACCCGGCGGCAGGCGACGGCGGAAGGGCATGACCGGGTGCTGGCGGTCAACCACCTGTCGCCGTTCGTGCTCACCCGCGCCCTGGCGCCGGCCCTGGCGGCGGCCGGGGGGCGGATCGTCACCGTCGGCTCCTCCACCTCCGACCGGGCGCGGATCGACCCGGCGGACCTGGATGGGCTGCGCCGCTGGGGCATGGTGCGGGCCTACGCCCAGTCTAAGCTGGCGGTGATGATGGCGACCTTCGGCTGGGCGGAGCGGCTGCGCGCCGCCGGCGTGACGGCCAACGTGGTGCACCCGGGCACTGTCGCCACGGGGCTGGTGCGGGCGGGCGGCGCGGTCGGGCTGGCCTGGCGCGGCATGGCGCTGTTCACGCTGACGGCGGAGCAGGGGGCGGACAGTCCGCTGCACGCGGCCCTGGCGCCGGCGTTCGCCGGCGTCACCGGCGGCTACGTCAAGCGTCGGCGGCTGGTGCGGCCGAACCGCCGTGCGCTGGACCCGGCGCTGGCGGAGCAGGTCTGGCAAGCGACGGAAGCCCTGGCCGGGGAAGCGTCCGGCGCCTGAGCGCCGCGGCGGCGCGGGCGGGCAGGCTGCTGGCCCAGAGCTGGGTGCTGGTGCGCCGCGCCGCCGCGCCGAACGGGCCGTGCACCGGGGAGGCGTGCGCGGCGGGGGCGAACAGGGTGGGGCACTCCGCGCGGGCGGCCGCCGGGTCCCGGGTCAACTGGCCGTCGAAGCCGAGGCGGCACATTAGGAAGCCGGTGAGGCGAGGGGACAGCCGGGTCAGCAGGCAGAAGGCGGCCACCGTGCCGCTGACCAGCAGCTCCGGCCGCCCGGTGGTGGCGGCCAGGTGGATGCCGGCGGCGACCACCTCCGGCTGGTACACCGGGGGGGCGGGGCGGGCGGGCCAGCCCATGTGGGAGGGGGCGTGGGAGAAGAACGGCGTGTTGACCGCCGGCGGGAACACGGTGCTGACCCGGATTCGGCTGCCCTCCATCGCCAGCTCGGCCCGCAGCGACTGGGCGAAGCCGCGCACCGCCGCCTTGGCGCCGGCGTAGGAGGTCATCAGCGGCAGGCCGTGGAAGGCGATGGCGGAGCACACGTTGACCACCGTGCCGCGCCCGGCCGGGCGCATCAGCCCGAGCGCCACCCGGCAGCCGTTCACCGTGCCGCCGTAGGTGACGGCGGTGACCTGGTCGAACTCCGCCTGCGGCACGGTGGCGAAGCGGCCGTACACGCCGTTGCCGGCGCAGTTGACCCACACGTCGGGCACGCCGAGGCGGGCGGCGAGGGCCTCGGCCGCGGCGTGCAGGGCGGCGCTGTCCGTCACGTCGGCCACGGCGGTGGCGGCGGTGCCGCCGGCCTGCCGCACGTCCGCCGCGGCGGCGGCCAGCCCGGCCTCGCCGCGGGCGATCAGCCCCACCTGCCAGCCGCGCCGGGCGAAATGCGCCGCGGCGCAGCGACCGATGCCGGAGGAGGCGCCGGTGATGATGACGGTGCGGTGCATGGCCGCACCATGCCGCGTGGGCCGCCCCTGCTCAAGGTGGAGCCGCAAGATGGACGCGCGGCCTGGCGGGCGGCATACCGGGCGCCGCAACGATTGGAGACGCGCGACATGCAGACGCCCCGGCGAGACCTGCTGCTGGCATCCATGATGGCCGCCCTGCCAGCGGCTTTGGCCGGGCGCGCCGCCGCCAGCCCGCTCGACCCGGCGCAGACCTTCATCGACCCGCCCGGCGACTTCGCCTGGGTCACCCCGGCCGGCTACCCCGAGCGCAGCACCGAGCGGTGCCAGCTCGCCGGCATCACCGAGGAGCCGGGACTGTACTACGAGCTGGTGCGCTGGTGGCCCGGCGCCATGAGCGCGCCGCACAGCTACAACACCGACCGCTACTGCGTGGTGGTGTCCGGCACGTGGTGGTGCAACAGCGGCGCGGATTTCGACCCGGCGTCCTGCCAGCCGGTGCGGCCCGGCAGCTTCGTCTGGCGCGTCAAGAACACGCCGCACTACGACGGCGTGCCGCGGAACGGCACCGAGCCGGCGGTGATCGCGATCTGCGGCATGGGGCCGGCCGGCTACCGGCTCGCCGACCCGTCGCAGCCGGGCTGGCGCAGCGTGTGAGCCCGCCGCTTGCCGGCTGACCTGCTGGTGTGCTGCAACGCGCCATGACAGAACATGACCTGCACGACGAGCGCGTGCTCATCCTGGACTACGGCAGCCAGGTCACCCAGCTGATCGCCCGGCGGCTGCGCGAGAGCGGCGTGTTCTGCGAGATCTGGCCGTTCACGGCCGATCCGGGCCGCATCGAGGCCTGGCGGCCGCGGGCGCTGATCCTGTCCGGCGGCCCGGCCAGCGTCACCGAGCCCGCCAGCCCGCGCGCGCCGGACATCGTGTGGTCGCTCGGCGTGCCGGTGCTCGGCATCTGCTACGGCCAGCAGCTGATGTGCGCGCAGCTGGGCGGCGCGGTGGAGGGCCACGGCGTGCAGGAGTTCGGCCGCGCCTACGTGGAGGTCGAAGGCGAGTGCGCGCTATTCGACGGCGTCTGGCCGGTGGGCTCGCGCGAGCAGGTGTGGATGAGCCACGGCGACCGGGTGACGGCGCTGCCCGAGGGGTTCCGCTCCGTGGCGTCCAGCGACGGCGCGCCGTTCGCGGTGGTGGCGGACGAGGCCAGGCGGTTCTACGGTGTGCAGTTCCACCCCGAGGTGGTGCACACGCCGCACGGCGCCGCCCTGCTGCGCCGCTTCACCCACGGGGTCGCCGGGCTGCGCGGCGCGTGGAGCATGGCCGAGTTCCGCCAGGCGGCGGTGCGGCGCATCCGCGACCAGGTGGGGACGGGGCGGGTGGTGTGCGGCCTGTCGGGCGGCGTCGATTCCGCGGTGGCGGCGGTGCTGATCCACGAGGCGGTCGGCGACCGGCTGACCTGCATCTTCGTGGACCACGGCCTGCTGCGCCGCGGCGAGGCGGAGGAGGTGGACCGCACCTTCCGCGACCGCTTCAACATCCGCCTGGTGCACCGCGACGCCTCCGACCTGTTCATCGATGCGCTGGCGGGCGTGACCGACCCGGAGGCCAAGCGCAAGGTGATCGGCGGCCTGTTCATCGACGTGTTCGAGCAGGAGGCTGCCAAGATCGGCGGCGCGGACTTCCTGGCGCAGGGCACGCTGTACCCGGACGTGATCGAGAGCGTGAGCCCGACCGGGGGGCCGAGCGCCGTCATCAAGAGCCACCACAACGTGGGCGGGCTGCCGGCGCGGATGCGGATGCGGCTGGTCGAGCCGCTGCGCGAGCTGTTCAAGGACGAGGTGCGCAAGCTGGGCCGCGAGCTGGGGCTGCCGGACGCGCTGGTGGGCCGCCACCCGTTCCCCGGGCCGGGCCTGGCGATCCGCATCCCCGGCGCCATCACCCGCCCGGCGCTGGACACGCTGCGCCAGGCGGATGCGATCTTCCTGGAGGAGATCCGCGCCGCCGGGCTGTACGACGCGATCTGGCAGGCCTTCGCCGTTCTGCTGCCGGTGCGCACGGTGGGGGTGATGGGCGACGCGCGCACCTACGAGCAGGCCTGCGCCCTGCGCGCCGTGAGCAGCACGGACGGCATGACGGCAGAGTTCTACCCGTTCGACATGGCCTTCCTGGGCCGGGTGGCGGGGCGCATCGTGGGCGAGGTGCGCGGCATCAACCGGGTGACCTACGACATCACCAGCAAGCCGCCGGGGACCATCGAGTGGGAGTGAGCGCGCTGCCCACCATCTTCATCGACGGCGAGGCCGGCACCACCGGCCTGGGCATCCGCGAGCGGCTGCGGCACTTGCCCGGCGTGGCGGTGCGCTCGATCGACCCGGCGCACCGCAAGGACCCGGCGGCGCGGCAGGACATGATGGCGCAGGCGGACCTCGCCATCCTGTGCCTGCACGACGACGCGGCGCGCGAATCCGCCGCCCTGGCCGACGCCTTGGGGACCGACGCGCCGAAGCTGCTGGACGCCAGCACGGCGCACCGGGTGGATCCCGGGTGGACCTACGGGCTGGCGGAGCTGGAGGACGGGCAGGCGGCGCGGATCGCCGGGTCGCGCCGGGTCGCCAACCCCGGGTGCTATCCGACCGGCGCCATCGCGCTGCTGCGCCCGCTGGTGGCGGCCGGGCTGCTGCCGCCGGACCACCCGGTCAGCGTCAATGCCGTCAGCGGCTATTCCGGCGGCGGGCGGGCGATGGTGGAGGCGCACGAGGCGGCGGGCGGGCCGCCGTTCGAGCTGTATGCGCTGGGGCTGGAGCACAAGCACGTCCCCGAGCTGCAGCACTACGCCCGGCTGACCCGGCGGCCGCTGTTCGTGCCCTCCGTCGGGCACTTCCGGCAGGGCATGCTGGTCTCGGTGCCGCTGCACCTCGACACGCTGCCGGGTCGCCCCACGGGGCTGGACCTGGCGGAGGCGCTCGCCGCCCATTACCGCCACGCCCCGGCCATTCGCGTGCGGCCCGCCGAGCCGGCCGGCGCCTTGCAGCCGGAGGCGCTGAACGGCACGGACGCCATGGAGCTGCGTGTGTTCGCGCATCCCTCGAACGGCCACGCCGTGCTGGTGGCGCGGCTGGACAACCTCGGCAAGGGCGCGTCGGGCGCCGCGGTGCAGAACCTGCGGCTGATGCTCGGCTTGGAAGGTTCTGACCATGCAGCATGACGGGCCGCTTTGGGCATTTGAGGGCGTGGCGCCCACGCTCGCGCCCGACGCGTGGGTGGCGCCCACCGCCGTCGTGGTCGGCGACGTGGTGCTGGGGGCCGGCGCCAGCGTGTGGTGGCACTGCGTGCTGCGCGGCGACACCAACGCCATCCGCGTGGGCGAGGGCAGCAACATCCAGGACGGCAGCATCGTCCACGTCAACCGCGAGCGGTTCCCCTGCCTGATCGGGCGCAACGTCACGGTGGGCCATGCCTGCATCGTGCACGCCTGCACCCTGGAGGACCGCGCCTTCGTCGGCATGGGCGCCACCGTGCTGGACGGCGCGGTGATCGAGGAGGGCGGCATGCTGGCCGCGGGCGGGCTGCTGACGCCGGGCAAGCGGATCGGCCGCGGCGAGCTGTGGGCCGGCAGCCCCGCCCGGCTGATGCGGGTGATGGACGCGGAGGAGCGGGCGAACTGGGACCGCACGGCGGCGCACTACCGCGAGCTGGCGGCGCGCACCCGGGCCGGGCTCGCCCCGGTTGCGTAGCCGCGCCGCCCTGCTGGCCGCCGGCCTGGCCGCCTGCGGCCCGACCTTGCCGACGCCGCCGCCGATCGATACGGCGCGGCTGCCCCCCGGCGTGTTCGGCCCGGCCGACCAGGACCTGCCGGCGGCGCTCTACGCCCAGAACGCGCTCAGCGACCCGGCCCGCACCTACGGCAACCCCGCCGCCGGGGCGCAGGCGGCGCTGGCGGTGGAGTACCTGGCCGGCGCGCTGGCCACCAGCCCGCGCTGGTCCAGCCTTGACCCTGGCACGCAGGAGGGGATGGTCATGGGCCGCATCGAGCTGCGCCGGGCGATCGGCATCGCGCCCGCCGCGCCGTCCCAGCTGGTGGTGGACCGGCTGGTGGCCGCCCGCAACGACCTCGCCTCCGGCGACACCGCGGGAGCGGCGCGGGCGCTGGACGGCCCGGCATTCCCGCAGGGCGGCGCGCGCACGGTGGAGGCGCTGGGGAACCTGCCTTACTTGCAGGCCGCGAGCGTGGCCGTGCAGCATGCGGCGAACGAGATGTCCGTTCCGGTCACGGGGCCGAACAGCGACCAGTCGCACTGAGCTTCGGGCGCGGCGCGGGTCTTTGGGTGCGGAAGCCCAACCGCAATAGCCGCTCGCTTCAATTGATGTCTTGATCTGAACAAGATCATTTTACTGCTGCTTTGCCAAAAGCAACACATGTTCAAACCTTGAGTCGGGCCGCTGATTAGAGCAGCCGGACCGCTGTGTGTTGTCAGGAACCAGATGTCCGAGATGCCTGCATGATTGCGAGACCGTTCCGGCTGGGTTTCGTTGCTCGGTTATTCACTGCGTTGACGATTCTTTTATGTTCCGGCTGCACATCGAACAGCCTCTGGCTCATCCATCCCCGCGGACCTGTCGCTGACGCCAGCTTTCGCGCCTGGATCGTCGATACCGCCGCGACCTTGCTCGTCATCGGCCCGGCGACCCTGCTGGTGTTGTGGGCTATCTGGCGCTACCGCCGGGTGAACGGGAAGGGGCAGTATATGCCCAGCTGGTCCCACTCGGTGCCGATCGAGATCACCTGCTGGGGCGCCCCATTCCTCGTCGTGGTCGGCCTTGGCTACTATTCCCTGCAAGCCGCCTTGGCGACCGACCCGTCCGGTCCCGGCGCGATGGCGCCGGGCACCAGCGCCGACGCCGGCAAGCCGCCCATCAACATCGATGTCGTCACGACCGATTGGCAGTGGCTGTTCATCTATCCGGACCGGCACATCGCCCTGGCCAACAAGCTGGTGCTGCCCGTGCACACCCCGGTGCGCTTCCGCCTCACCTCATCCACCGTCGCCACGGACTTCTTCATCCCGCAGCTCGTCGGCCAGATCGACGTGATGCCTGGCATGAGGACGGGCCAAGGCCTGATCGCCGACCAGACCGGCACCTACGAGGGCTTCGCGACCGAGTTCAACGGCCCCGGCTTCTCCTGGATGCGGTTCCAGACCGAGATCGTGTCCGATGCGGATTACGCGGCCTGGGCGGCCAGCATGGAGAAGGCGCCGGCGCACCTGGACGATGCGTCCTTCAAGCAGTTCGCCACGCCGACGATCAACTACGCCAACACGACGACGCGCTTCTCGGCCGTGCAGGATGGCCTGTTCGACCACGTGATGCAGAACGTGATGATGGGCAACGTCTACCCGACCCCGCCCAACATGACGGAGAAGAAGGCGCACAAGATCGGCGACGGCAAGCAGCAGACCAGCAGCACCGCCTCTCCCCCCGACCAGGAACAGCAATGATGGAACTCCAAGGCCCTTGGAACCCGATATTCGGGCGCCTGAGCCTGTCGCAGATCCCCTACGAGAACGCGGTGATCTTGCTCGCCTTCGCCTTCGCGGCGTCAGCAGCCCTCGCCGTCACGGGACTGCTGACCTACTACCACAAGTGGGGCTACCTGTGGCGCGAGTGGCTGACCAGCGTCGATCACAAGCGGATCGGCATCATGTACGTCATCGTCGGCACGGTCATGCTGTTCCGCGGCTTCGTTGACGCCATCATGATGCGCACCCAGCAGGTGATGGCTGCCGGGCCTGACTCGGCCGGCTATCTCGGCGCCGAGCACGGCTACCTGCCGCCCTACCATTACGACCAGGTCTATGGTTCGCATGGCACGATCATGCTGATCTTCGCCGCCACCCCCATCCTGGCCGGCTTCATGAACTACCTGGTGCCGTTGCAGATCGGCGCGCGGGACATGGCGTTCCCCTCCCTCAACGCGCTCGCCTTCTGGCTGACCGCCGTCGGCGCGGCCCTCACCATGCTCTCCCTGTTCGTCGGCGACTTCAGCC
Source organism: uncultured Acetobacteraceae bacterium (assembly GCA_964244655.1). Lineage (GTDB taxonomy): Bacteria > Pseudomonadota > Alphaproteobacteria > Acetobacterales > Acetobacteraceae > LMUY01. The sequence continues at coordinate 8,412 of CAXTJU010000082.1, forward strand.
AGGCCGGATGGGTCGGGCTCGCCCCGCTGACCGAGATGCCGTACAGCCCGAGCGTCGGCGTGGATTACTGGGCCTGGGCCATCCAGATCGGCAGCATCGGCACCACCCTCGGCGCCGTGAACATCATCACCACCATCATCAAGATGCGTGCCCCCGGCATGAAGTGGATGCGCCTGTCCCTGTTCACCTGGACGGCGCTCACCACCAACGTCATCGGCCTCACCGCCTTCCCCGTGCTCGGCGTGGCGATCGGCCTGCTCACCCTCGACCGCTACATGGGCACCCATTTCTACACGACCGGCGCCGGCGGCAACTTCATGCTGTACACCGACCTGTTCTGGATCTGGGGCCACCCGGAGGTTTACTTCCTCATCCTCCCGTCCTGGGGCATCATGTCGGAGATCATCCCGGCGTTCTCCGAGAAGAAGCTGTTCGGCTACCCCGTCATGGTCGCCGCGACCGTCAGCATCGGCTGCATCTCCTGGACCGTCTGGCTGCACCACTTCTTCACCATGGGCGCCGGCCCCATCGTCAACGCCTTCTACAGCCTGTCGACGATGCTGGTCGCGATCCCCACCGGCGTGAAGGTGTTCGACTGGGCGCTCACCATGGTCCGCGGCCGGCTCACCTTCACGACGCCCATGCTCTGGGCCGTGGCGGCGATCTTCATGCAGATCATCGGCGGGTGGACCGGCATGATGCTCGCCATCCCCGCCATCAACTACATGACCCACAACAGCGTGTTCGTCATCGCGCACTTCCACTTCGTCGTCATGGTGACGGTGTTCGCCGTGATCGGCGGCGTGCACTTCTGGTTCCCCAAGGTCTTCGGCTTCTCGCTGGATGACCGCACGGGCAAGTGGGTGTTCTGGCTGCTGATGGCCGGCACGTTCGTCGTGTTCATGACCATGTTCGTCCTCGGCCTGACCGGCATGCCCCGCCGCCTCGCCTACGTCCCCTACGCGACTTGGTGGCCTCTGCTGGTCATCGAGGAGTTCGGCATCGTGCTCGACATCGCTGCCCTGGCCGCCTACGCCTACCACGTCTATGTCAGCGTGCGGGACCGCGAGCTGAACCGCGCCGTGCAGGACCCCTGGGGCACCTCGCGCAGCCTTGAGTGGATGGCCCACTCCCCCGTGCCCGCCTACAACTTCGCCGTCATCCCGCACGTCAACGGGCGCGACGAATGGGCCTTCCGGCGCGAGAACGGCCTCGACAAGGTCATGCCGGAGCATTTCGAGGACATCGAGATTCCGGTGAACTCGGCCGTGCCGCTGATGATCGGCGCCGCTGCCGCCGCGTTCGGCTTCGCGATGATCTGGCGCATCTGGTGGCTGGCCATCGTCGCCCTGGTCGCGATCTTCGCCATCGTCATCATCCGCTCGTTCGGCGGCGGCACGGGGTCGAAGATCCCGGCCGACGAGGTGCGCCGCCTGGAGCGCCTGGCAGTCCGGCCCGTCGTGCGTCCGAGGCCGAGCCTTCCCGTCCCGGAAGGCGCCGTGGCGTTCGGCGGAGACGCTCCATGAGCTTGCGGACGAGCTTCAGCCTGCACGACGAGCCGCCCGGCGCGCATCCCGTGCTGTGGGCGGACGCGGACCACGAGCACGACATGATGAGCACGAGGCTGCTCGGCTTCTGGCTCTACATGCTCAGCGACTCGCTGATCTTCGCCGCCCTGTTCGCGGCCTACCTGGTGCTCAGCTATCCCATCAGCATCGACGGCGGCCCATCCCCGGCCGATGTCGCGTCGCCGCTGTACGGCTACGGCGAGACGGTGGTGCTGTTCACCAGCGTGCTGGCCTACGGCATGGTGATGGTGCAGCTGCGCCACGACCGCCCGCGCCGGGCCATGATGTGGCTGGCCGCCTCGTTCCTGCTCGGCCTCGCCTTCATCGGCATAGAGGTCCATGAGCTGCAAGGGATCGCCGCCGCCGGCGGCCCGCCGCAGCGCAGCGGCTTCCTCTCGATCTTCTGGACCATCATCGTCGCGCACGGCATCCATTTGCTGGTCGGCCTGCTCTGGATGGCCGTCATGGCCGTCCAGATCGCCCGCGACGGCTTTACCCTGCTCGTCACCTACCGGCTGGCCAACCTGAAGATCTACTGGCTCTACCAGGGCCTGATCTGGACCTTCGTCTATACCTTCGTCTATCTGCGGGGATCGATCTGATGGGCGTTGACAACCTCAAGCCCTGGGAACACCCGGAGGTCAGCCTCTCCAACAGCGCCAGGTACATCGTCGGCTACGTCGTGACCCTGGCCTTGCTCGGACTCTCCCTCGTCCTGGTCCAAACCCACGCGCTGTCCGCCTTCAACCTCTTCGCCACCATCTCCGTCATCGCGTTCCTGACCACGATCGCCAAGCTTATCCTGCTTTTCCACCTCAACTTCTCGGAAACGCAGCGCTGGAACACCCTGACGCTCATCCTGAACGTCCCGTTGCTGATCCTGTCCGTCGGCCTGACATCATGGATGTTCAGCATCCTGTATGACCGGGTGATGATGCATTAGGCTCTAGGCCCGCCTCGCCCGCCGGGCCATGGGCTCTCTCAGGAAACGCTGAGGCGGGCTGGCCGAGCACAGCCAGCCCATCGCTTGCTTCGCAGGGCTCCGCCCTGCACCCGAAAGGGGATGGTCGTTCCCTTTACCCCTCATGATAAGGTGTCCAGAGGATGACTATCCTCTGGTGGGGTTTGGGGCGAAGCCCCAGTCTGAAGCCTGCCAAGCGTCCGCCAGCAGTCGGGCCTGAAGCTCAGGCCGGCTCCGTCACCCGCATCGCCGACAGGATCGCGCCGATCTCCGGCCGGCACGAGCCGCAGTTCGTCCCCGCCGCGGTCGCCCGGCCCACCTCGTCCACGCTGCGCGCCCCGGCGGCGATCGCGGCGCGGATCGCGCCGGCGCCCACGCCCATGCACACGCAGATGGACGGTTCCGGCGCCGCGCCGTCCGCGCGGCGGCCGGCCAGCAGGGCGCGCCGCTCCTCCGGCTGCAGCGCGTCCTGGGCGAACAGGGCCATCAGCCAGTCGCGCGGCGGCAGGGCGTGGTCGGGGCCGGTGAACACGCAGGCCTGCAGCCGGCCGCCCTCCAGCCGGGCGGCGCGGAACACGCCGGCCGCCGGGTCGCGCAGCGCCATCCAGCCGTCCGGGCCGCCGAGCGAAGCCACCAGGGCGTCATGCGCCACGCCAGGGCTGCCGGTGCCCGCCAGCTCGTGCCGCCAGACCTGGCCGTCCAGCGGGATGATGGTGCACCAGGGGGCGACGCCGGGGTCCAGCTTGCGGCGGGCCATGGCGAAGCCGTGCCAGTCCATCGCGGCGCGGCGCACGCGGACGGGGGTGTGCTTGAACTCCGGCTGCCCGCTCACCGGGTCCGCCGCCGGGTTGACGGCGCTGTTGACCCGGCCGGCGAGGCAGAACTCCGCCGTCCAGTGCATCGGCGCGAACACCGTGCCGCGGCGCAGGCCAGGGTCGTGGCGCAGGCGGAAGGTGCCGCGGCCCCAGAGGCTCTCCACCACGGCCAGGTCGCCGTCCTGGAGCGCCGGCAGGTCGTCCGGGTGGACGGACAGCTCCGGCTCCGGCTTGTGGCGGAACAGGCGGGGGGTTTTCCCGGTCCGCGTCATGGTGTGCCACTGGTCGCGCAGCCGCCCCGTCATCAGCACCAGCGGCCAGTCCGGGCTGGTCGGGTTGGCGGGGGGGCGGGGGGGGGTCGGCACCATGCGGGCGCGGCCGGTGGGGGTGGGGAAGCCGCCGCGGCCGAACAGGCGGGAGGTGGCGATGCGCTTGGCCGGGCGCGGCCAGCGGGCCGGCGGCATGGCGGCGTACTCGGCGTCGCTCAGCTCGGCCAGGGCGCTGATGTCGAACAGGCGGGCGCCGCCGTTGCCCGTGCCGGACAGGCGGGCGTGCTCGCGGAACACGTCGGCCGAGTTGCGCCAGGCGAAGGCGTCGCCGTGGCCGAGCCGGGCCGCCACCTGCGCCACCATCCACCAATCCTGCCGCGCCTCGCCGGGGGGCTCCAGGAACGGGCGCTGCCGGCTGATGACGCGCTCGCTGTTGGTGACGGTGCCGTCCTTCTCGCCCCAGGCCAGGGCGGGCAGCCGCACGTGGCCGAAGCCCACCGTGTCGTTGTTGGCGGCGCACTCGGACACCGCCAGGAAGTCGCACCCGGCCATGGCGCTGCGCACCCGCTCGCCGTTCGGCATGGACACCGCCGGGTTGGTGCCGATGACCCACAGGGCGCGCACCTGCTTGTTCGCCACCGCCTCGAACAGCGAGACCGCCTTGAGGCCCGGCGAGGTGGCGAGGTTGGGCGCGCCCCAGAACTCCCGCAGCAGCGCCAGGTCGCCGGGGCGGCCGAACTCCAGGTGGCCGGCCAGCAGGTTGGCCAGCGCGCCGACCTCGCGCCCGCCCATGGCGTTCGGCTGCCCGGTGACGCTGAACGGGCTGGCGCCAGGCTTGCCGACGCGTCCGGTCAGCAGGTGGACGTTGAGGATGGCGTTCACCTTGTCCACGCCGGAGCTGGACTGGTTCACGCCCTGGCTGAACATCGTCACCGTCTTGGGGGTGCGGGCGAACAGCTCGAAAAACGCCGTGACCTCCGGCTGGCGCAGGCCGCAGGCGGCGGCCACCTCCGCCACCGTGCCGCCCACCGCCACCGCGTCCTCCAGGTCGTCCAGGTAGGCGGCGTAGGTGCGGTCGGTGCGGCCGCTGCGGTGCAGGTGGCGTAACAGGCCGGCGAACAGCGCCACGTCGGTGCCCGGCGCCAGCGCCAGGTGCATGTCCGCCCCCTCGCAGGTCGCGGTGCGGCGGGGGTCGATCACCACCACGCGCATGTCCGGCCGAGCGGCGCGGGCGGCGGCGATGCGCTGGAACAGCACGGGGTGGCACCAGGCGGTGTTGCTGC
>CAXTJU010000083.1:0-13184 GCA_964244655.1 uncultured Acetobacteraceae bacterium
TCGCCGGTTTCGTGCTTCTGCCCGTGATCGGCGCGAGGCCGTCACATGATGCTTCATGAGGGAGCCGGCGGAGCAATCTACCCAGCGTAGTCTCGGGATCGCTCCCGGCCACTGCAACAGAACCTGCCCTACCGTCTCCGCGTCCCGGCGAAGGGACCTCGTGGGAGCTGAGCCGCCTGGCCCCGCCCCGAACTTTGTGCCTCCTTCTGGTTAGCCCGCCGCGGCCGCCGGGTTCTTGCCCCAGGCGAACTCGGTCCCGTCCGTCCACATGCGGTGCAGCACGGTCGCCGACTTACGCGCCAGAGCCACCTTTGCCCTCCGCATGCCCCGCCGCTTGGCAACGTCCAGCGCCCAGCGCTTGAGCGTGCTGAACCGATGTGCCCGCGTCAGCAGCGCGTTGGCCGCGTCGTGCAGCGCCGTGCGCACGGAGGCATCTCCGACACGGGTAATCCCGCCGGTGACGTCCGTCTCGCCTGATTGGTATCGCGTTGGCGTCAGGCCAAAGAAGGCGCCCACCGACTTGGACTTCACGAACCGTCCAGGGTCGTCCACCCCCGCCCGGTAGGTCAGCGACACTAACGCACCCACCCCCGGCACCGTCATCAGCCGCCGGCAGACCTGGTCCTCCTTGACGATCATCAGCACCTCGCGGTGCGGCTTGGCGAACTCGCGCCACATCGCTTCACGTGCTGCCAGCAACGGCTCGACGATCTTCTCCAACATAGCGTGTCCGGCTGCGAGCTCCCGGATGCGCGCCGGTAGCTTGCCCCGTCTCACGTCGCCGACCTTCAGACCAAAGCCCCGCAGCAATCCTCGCACGGTCTGCTCGAGGTCGATGACCTTGATCCGCAGCTGCTTGCGCGCGCCGAGCAGCGCCCGGATCTCCTGCGAGGGGACTGACTTGCGATGGACCGGCCGATACCATCCCATGCGGAGCAGCTGGGCGATCCCACGGGCGTCGCGCCGGTCAGTCTTGACCGCCATCGCCGATAGCGCCGCCTTGACGTGCCGTGTCTCCAACAGCACCGGCCCGAGACTTGCCTCGTGCAGCCGGTCGTAAAGCCACTGAGACAGAGGACCTGCCTCCAAGCCGACCCGCGCGATCACCGCGTCGAGCCCGCGCAGGAACGCCACCAGCGCCTCCGGTTCGCTCGCCACCTTGGCCTCCCGGATAACCTTGCCAGTCACATCGAGCACACACAGGCTGCTCAGCTCCAATGAGACATCGATCCCGACGTAATGTTCCATGCCGTCCTCCTCATGGCCGGACCCGAACCGCTCGGACCCGTGCGCTTACGCCACCACTCTGAAGAGACCAGCACCACCAGTCAGCCCGGGTGCCAGCCCATTACGGCATCTCCCCAGACCCCGCTCTACGCCCTGTGCTGGACCGGCTCGGATCGGCCCAGCGCCCTGTTCGACCGCGCCACCGCCTGGCTGATCGCCCACAAGGTGCTGCTGCCCGGCGTGACCACGCTGGAGCGCAGCATCGCCCGCGTGCACGTCAGGGCGGCGCAGCGGCTATGGCGGCAGATGCTGGCCGGCATCACGGTCGACCAGATGGAGCGGCTGGAGGCGTTGCTCGTGACGCCTGACGGCAGGCGACAGGCGGCAGAGCCCGCTCGATCTCCTGCGCGACGGCCCCGTGCTGCAGAGCGCGGCGGAGCTGGCCCGCGCCGTGGCCAGGCTCGACGAGGTGCGGCTGCTGGCGGCCAGGCTGCCCCGCACGGACCGGCCGCCGCGCACGCGCGTGCTGGCCTTGGCGCGGTTCGCTGAAGCGGCCAAGGCGTCGGCGGTCGCCCGCTTGCCGGACGACCGGCGCCTGGCGACCCTGATCGCGTTCATCCGCACGCTGGAGGCCACGGCGCAGGACGACGTGCTGGACCTGTTCGACATCGTGGTGACGCAGATCTTCACCGACGCCCAGAAAGCTGGCCACGCTGCGCGGATGCGGGGCCTGCGCGACCTGGACACCGCGGCGCTGACCCTGCGTCAGGGCTGGGGCGTGCTGCTGGAGCAGGGCGAGGACGATCCGCGTGCGGTGTCCGGAGACGACGAGGACGGCACGTGGCCGCTCGCCGAGCGTGTCGGCGAAGCCGCGAAGATATGCCTCCAGCTCGCTCCACGTGTCCCGCATCGGGCCGGGCTCAAGGAAAAAGCAGGGGCCGCCCCCGTGATTGATGAAGTAGGTCGGTTGCACCGTCGGATGCCGGCGTGCTGATCGGGCTGAAGCCGGACGCGGTGCCCCGTTGCAAAATGGGGGGCCACACGGCCCCCCTTACTCAGCCTTAGTCCTTCGCTCGGTACTCGTTGGGGATGGTAAAGACCTCGTCGGCTCGGCCGTAGCCCCCGTCCGGCACTTCCTCGATCAGCACCATAGTGGTGGGGCGCACGGCTTCACCGAAGTACTCGGCGAACATGGACGTGGTCCGGTGCACCCACTCCTCTTTCTGAGCCTTTGAAAGAGCAGCTTGTGGCACTTTGAAGTTGGCGAATGGCATAGAACTCTCCTTTGCTAGACAATGCCGCGTGAACGGCGGGGATTGAGCAGGTCAGTGAGGCCAACCTGCCCAAACGGTTGTGCTTGCGCGCGTGGAGCGGGATACCCGCCAGATGATCGGCACGCGCCGCGAACTCACTTTTGCTTGGCCTTTTCGGCCGGATGCCGCAGATGGGCGAAGCCGATCCGGTCGAGGAACTGCTCCCGAACACGGTCGATCACCGCATAGGACACTGCCGCGCCGTCGCTGGCCGGGTCGACGACAACGCGGAAGGGCCGCTGGCCATGCGGCGCGTCGACGACGGCTGCTACGGCGCGCGCGACCTCGGCCGGGTCGGCGTCGTCCGGCACAGTGCCCGCGAGCGCGTCCTTCATGCGGTCGGCGAAGCCATCCGGCCAATCGCCCGTATACTGGCCCGCGGTGGCTTTGTCCGCCGGTTCGCCGGCATTGGCGAAATGGTTCGTGCCCGTGGTGAAGGCGCCTGGCACCACGATCGAGCTCTCGATGCCAAGCGGCGCCAACTCGCGGGCATAGGACACCGCCAGGGCGTCCATGCCGGCCTTGGCGGCGAAGTATGGGCCAAGCAGCGGCGGCACGCCGCCTGCCACGCTGCTAGAACCGATCCACACGAGTAATCCACGTGCAGCGCGGCGCATGTGCGGCAGCGCCGCCCGGTTCACCCGCTGGCAACCTAAGACGTTGACATCATAGAGGCCGGCGAGCTGCTCGGGCGTGAAAGCCTCGCTCGGCCCATAGACCATGTGCCCGGCGTTATGGACCAGTACATCCAGCCGTCCATGCTCGGCGATGATCTTGTCCATTGCCTCACCAGCCGACTGCTCCGACTGCACGTTCAATTCGATACTGCGCAGATCGACGCCGCGGTCTCGTGAGTAGGCTTCAATCTCCTCGACCTGATGCGAGTTCTTGCCCGAAAGGCCTCGCATGGAGGCATAGGCGGTATGGCCGGCGCCAGCGAGCGCGTTGGCGATCATGCGGCCAAAGCCGCTCGACGCGCCGGTGACCAGAGCAATCTGGGTCATGGACCTGCCTCCCTAAATGACGCCGCCATTGGCACGTAGCACCTGGCCATTGACCCAGCCGCCATCGGGTCCCACGAGGAACCCCACCACCCGGGCGATATCCTCCGGCTCGCCCAGCCGTCCGAGCGGGATCATCTTCGTGACGGCTGCAACCTGCTCCTCCGACTTGTCGCCGAGGAACAACTCGGTCGCGACCGGGCCGGGTGCAACGGCATTTACCGTGATGCCGCGCTGGCCCAACTCCTTGGCGAGTATGTGCGTCATCGCCTCCACCGCACCCTTGGTGGCCGCGTAGACCCCGTAGGTCGGCTGATACAGCCCGACGACACTGGACGAGAAGCTGACGATCCGTCCGCCGTCACGCATCCGCCGTGCCGCTTCGCGAAGGCCGTTGAACGTGCCCTTGAGATTGATCGCGATATGTTGGTCGAACAGCGCGTCCTCCGTCTCCACCACCGGCTTCAGCTTCATGATCCCGGCGTTGTTGACGAGGACGTCAACGCCGCCGAACGACTCGGTTGCCCGGTCGAACAGCGCCGCCACAGCTGCCGGGTCGCTCACATCGGCTTTCACGGCGATAGCCTTGCCGCCGGCCGCCTCGATCTTGGCGACGAGCGCGTCCGCTGCCTGCGCCCCGCTGGCGTAGTTGACGACGACCGCGAAGCCTTCTCGCGCCAGCCGTTCTGCGACGGCGGCGCCGATCCCCTTGGATGAGCCAGTGACGATGGCGCAGCGTTGTGTGTCAGCCATGGAGGGTCTCCTTCTTGCTGGTTAAGCACATACGGATTGCGACTGGGCTCGTTTAGAGGCTTTATCCGGTTCTCACTGACCGAAAAACTGGAACAATAGGTGGACCGGATCGATGCGATGCAGGCCTTCACACGCGTCGTCGAGCGGCGCAGCTTCGCGCAGGCAGCCTCTGACCTCGGTCTGCCGCGCTCGCGTGCGTCGGAGGCGGTCCAGCAGCTCGAGCGGCAGCTCGGCATCCGCTTGCTGGCTCGCACCACCCGCAAGGTAACGCTGACGGCAGAGGGCGAGGACTATTACCGACGTTGCCTGGCCATCCTGTCGGCGATCGATGACGCGGACGCCGCCGCGACGCAGACGGTGCCGGTCGGGACGCTGCGGATCGACATCCACAGCCGGTTCGCCCAGCATTACCTGTTCCCCGGCTTGCCGGACTTCCTTGAGCGCTACCCGAACATCCAGCTTCACATCGGCGAGGGAGACCGCTTGATCGATTTGGTCGCCGAAGGCGTGGATTGCGCCATTCGGATCGGCAAGCCGGCCGATAGCGGCCTGGTTGGCCGCAAACTTGGCGTGCTCGCCGAGGGCACCTTCGCCAGCCCCGCCTATCTCGCGCGGCATGGCGTGCCGAAATCGCCGGACGATCTGGACGGGCACCGGATGATCGGCTTCGTGTCCTCGGCCACGCGGGCGGTCATGCCGCTCGAGTTCCAGGTCGGCAGCGGCACGCGCCTGATCTCCATTCCCGTATCCGTCACCGTGTCAGCGGCGGCGACCAATGCGACCTTGGCCCAGCTTGGTCTTGGCTTGATCCAGGTGCCGCGCTACCGCGTCGCACACGAACTGGAGACGGGCGCGTTGGTCGAGGTGCTAGCGGACTACCCGCCGACGAGCACGCCGGTTTACCTGCTCTATCCCGAAGGGCGGCAACTCTCACCCCGCGTGCGCATCTTTATCGAATGGGCATCGACCACGATTGCCGCCGGGCTTGCAAATTCCTGAATAGTCAACGAGCCGTTTTGCCGTCTTCTGTTTGAGTCCTTTTCGGGCTGTGGGGCGCACGTCGTGGGAGGCGAGAACTGCCTCCCACGGCGCAGACTCGTTTAGGCTGCTGTTAGGGCGAGCTGGTCGATCAGGAACTTCGCGGCCAGGCCTGACGACTTGGGGTTCTGTCCGGTGATCAGGAAACCGTCGCTGACGACGTAAGGTTCGAGGTCGGGGCCCTTAGAATAAAGCCCACCCTTGGCCTTGAGTTCGTCCTCGACCAGAAAGGGCACGACCTCGGTCAAGCTCATGCCCTCTTCCTCGGTGTTGGTGAACCCCGAAACCTTCTTGCCCTCGACCAGCGGCCTGCCGTCCGGCGCCCTGACATGGCGGAGAACACCCGGCGCGTGACAGACCAGAGCGACCGGCTTGTGGGCGGCGAAGAAGGACTCGATCAGGCCAATGGACGCCTTGTCCTCGGCCAAATCCCAGAGCGGGCCATGGCCGCCGGGATAGAACACCGCATCGAATTCCGCTTGTGAGACGCTGTCGAGGCGTAGCGTCTCGGCGAGTTGCGCCTTTGCCGTTGTATCAGCCTCGAAGCGCCGGGTTAGATCGGTCTGGAAATCCGGCTCGCTGCTCTTGGGGTCGACCGGCGGCTGGCCGCCTTCGGGCGAAGCCAGCACGACCTCTGCGCCGGCGTCGCGAAACGCGTAATAGGGCGAGGCAAGCTCTTCGAGCCAGAAACCCGTCTTTTTCCCGGTGTCGCCAAGCTGGTCGTGAGAGGTCAAAACCATCAGAACTTTCATGTTGCTCGTCCTTTTCAGTGAGGCTGATTTTTAGTAGACTGGTCGTCTAGTCTTTAGGCACGAAATGCACCTCGGATCGAGGTGCAGCCAACACCGTCCGTCTTAGCCGGAAAGGTGAAGGATCTGGCGAGTCGTCATCATGGCCGACTCGAAAGGCTTGGTGTTGCGGACGATCTTCACCATCACGCTGGCACCAAGCCAAAGCTGGTAGAGGCTCTGGGCGACGCTGCCCGGCTCCCCGTCGATCGACAGAGACCTTTCCGCAACGCCGCTCTCGATGGCGTGCTTCAGACGGTGGATGATCCCGGCCGTGCCGCGCTTCAAGGCCGCGCGCATGGCCTCGGAAAGATCCGCGACCTCGGCGCTCAGCTTCACGGCAAGACATTTGCCCTGGCAATCGAAGAAAGACTGGGTCTCCTGCCAGTGTTGCAAGTAGGCCATCAAGCGCTGCGCCATGGTTAAGCCAGGGCGGCGCAGTATCTCGTCGAGGTCGGCCAGATAGTCCTCGAAGTAGGCCGTGAGCATCGCCTCGCCAAACGCATCCTTGGAGCCGAAGTAGTGATAGAATGATCCCTTCGGCACCCCGGCCTCGGCCAGGATCTCGTTGAGGCCGACCGCAGAAAACCCCTTGCTGGCCATGATGCGCTGGCCGGTCTCGAGAATGCTCCCGCGGACACCGGACGTATCCTGGGGGGCTAACCTGTTCATGAGCCCTGTAGAGCATAAAATAGACCGGTCGTCTAGTCATTTCGTATAGGCAAATTCCATAGCCAGGCATGCCAATTGCAAGCATTTCGCCCCTGCTGGCCCACCTGGTTCCGCTCGGTTGACGCCGGCGTACGTACGGCTTTGCACGACGCGGCCAACGCGCTGCTGACACAGGCGACCAAATTCAGCATGCTCAAGCGCTGGGCGATTAACGTCGCCAAACGGCGGGGCATGCGGAGGGCGAAGATAGCGCTACGCGTAAGCTGGCCACGGTGCTGCACCGGATCTGGGCGGACGGGACGGAGTTCGTCTGGGGCAAGGATCCGGCGACCGCCGCATAATGCCAAGAGGCAAACATTTAGGAGCGGGCCAACGCGGGCTAACTCTCATGAGGTTCCGTTGCCAGGACGCAGACATGGTAAGGCAGGTTCCGCGTCAGTGGCCGGGAGCAATCCCGAGACTACGCCCGGTGGATTGCTCCACCACTTCCTCTTTCAGCATGAAGTGGCCGTCTCGTGCCGACCACAGACAGAAGTACGAAACCGGCAATTGGATGCACTCTGAGCTTGACGACCGAAGGGCCATTACAGAAGGGGAGAGCCTGCTAAATGCCGCGTCATGCGCCCCATACGAGGGGGTTGGTCGCTGAATGTGCTCACTCATTTCAAATCGGCACTTTGACCGGCGACACTACAACAGGGCCAAGAGGATAAAGCTTCCAACTCAGACAGACACCCGCCGCAACAAACGGATCGCCTTTGACGATCTTCTTCGCCTCCTCAATCGTCTCGACTTCGAGTGTCCACAAAGCTCCAGACTCGTCACCAAAGGGCCCAGCGGCGCGCAATCGGCCATCCTCAAGGAAGCCTTGTCTATATAAGAGATGGGCAGGCCAAGTCACTTTAGTCTTTTCCTTGTCCTGAATGTAATTCATAATTGCTATAATCTTCATCTTTTTGCTCCGTTGTTGTGCTGGGTATTTCGGCTTTGGCACGTTGCAAGATCAAGGCGATCCGCCGCGCTTCGCTGGGCGTGCAGTCGCAGGTTTGCATCAATGCGTGCTTCAATCCGTGCCGCTCGACCGGCACACCTGCCTTTGGAAAGCGATGCCGCAGGGCGCAAGGGCAGGTGCCACTTACTTTGCCGACACGTCCATGGGGCCGAGATCAGGCATTCCCTTATCCTCCCTGACCGCGCCGACCTTAGCTTGAGCAACGAGATAGGCGCGACGTTGAGCCATGGCGCTTCGTAGCGTTGCGTAATAGTCCAGCGAGGACCGCTCAAGACTGTCAGTCGTGGAGAGCAGGCGAGACCTGCCATCCACGACTCCGACACCTCCGCTCACCGCGGTCACTGTTGACAGAGTGCTACCACCCACGAAAGTCAGCGGATCCAAGACTAGCCCGCCAACCTTGCCAACAGCGTCGCGGACGTTCGAGGGGCCAAAAAGCGGTAGCTGCACGGCCGGGCCGGGGGCGATATTCCATACCCCGAGCGTCTGCCCGAAGTCAGCCTCGTGGTGCGGGCGGTGCCAGTCCGTGGCGACGTCGAACAGCCCTGCACCGCCCACTGTGGTGTTGACGACGAAGCGCTGGGTGGTGTTCCAGGCGCGGCTTACGTTGCCCTGCAGCACGTCGTTCACGGCAGTGCTTGGCTCCTCCAGGTTGCTGACAAAGTTGTGCAAGCCGCGACGGACGGCGCCCGGCACGTATGTAGCGTAGCTCCGCGCCACTGGTCGGAGAGCATTGCGATCAACGTACTGGTTGGCGCCGAAGATAGCACGGTTGGTCGACTCGGCCGGATCGTTGTTTTTCTGGAATTCGGCACGCGCTTCAGGATCGGCGGGTGCATGGGCGCAAGCGGTGAGCGCCAGGGCGGTGACGAGCAGCACCGCTCCGCAGTGGTATTGTCCTCCTTGTTGCCATCGAGGCCCCCGTGATCCTGCTCTGTGCGGCCTTTCTTGTGCCGCCTGTCGGCGTTTGCCGCCGGCCGTCGTGTCGAGAGGTTCCATCTCTGCGCCTTTTGTTTCGAGATCAAAGCGCTAGAGGGGCCAGGTTTCGGCTTGATGTTCCATTTGCATGCTGGCGGCAACAATGCTGTCAGTCAGACACAACCCGCACATACTCGGTCATCAATTCGGCACGGTAGTGCGCTACGATGGGGACATGGTTTCCCTGCCCCACATCCTGGTCGTTGACGACGACGAGGACATTCTGTCGTTGCTGACCGGCTTCTTCCGCCGCCACGCTCATCCCGTGACCGTCGCGGCGGACGGCGCCGGGATGTTCGCGGCGCTGGAGAAGGAACGGATCGACCTGGTGATCCTCGACGTCATGTTGCAGGGGGAGGATGGGTTCAGTCTGTGCCGCCGGCTTCGCGCGCAGTCCAAGGTGCCCGTCATCATGCTGACCGCGATGAGCGACCACACCGACCGGGTGGTGGGGCTGGAGATCGGCGCTGACGACTACCTGGTCAAGCCGTTCGACGCGCGGGAACTGCTGGCCAGGATCAAGGCCGTCTTGCGCCGCACCGAGGGGGTTGCGGCAGGCCCGGCCGCGACCGCCATCCGTCCGATTTTGGAGTTTTCCGGCTGGCGGCTGGACGTGGCGCGGCGAGAGCTGCGGTCTGCCGGCAACACGTTGATGATCCTGTCCGGCGGCGAGTTCGATTTGCTGCTCGCCTTCGCCGAGCACCCGCAGCGCGTGCTGACGCGCGACCAGTTGCTGGACCTGGCCCGCGGCGCCACTCACGCCGCCTTCGACCGCAGCATAGACGTGCAGGTCAGCCGCTTGCGGCGAAAGCTGGAGTCGGATGCGAAGAGCCCGCAGGTCATCCGGACCGTCCGGAACGGCGGCTACATCTTCACCCCCGCCGTGCACCGAGGATGACGCGCCCGCCGTGGCTGCGGGACACCATCGCGCGGCGTTTCGTCTTGACCATCATCGTGGTGATCGGACTGGTTTTCACCTTGGCCAACGGTGCCGCCCTGCTCGCCGGGGATTGGGTGCGGCCTTCAGCGCGCGGGATGGGACTTGTGGACAGGGTCAACGACATCGTCCTCCTGCTCGAGGCGGTTCCGCCTGCCGAGCGCCAGGTTGCCGCCGCGGCCGTGGCGGACGGCAGCTTCCGCGTTGATGTTCAGGCACCCGGTTCGGCCGGCGCCGTGTCGCTCGACGCAGCAGCGCGCCGCCAGCCGCCACAGCCGAAGGTTTTCGCGCCCGACGGTGGCCGCGAGCGCCTGGTCCTACGCCTCGACGGCGACGCGACCACGGTCGATAGGGGCGTCCTCGACGTCGGCGTCGGCCTTCCAGGTTCTTACGTCCTTGCTGTCGAGATGCGGGATGGCGGTTGGGTCGTGTTCACGGCGCCAACGCCGTTCTGGGGCCTCGACCAGGCAGCGAGGAATGGCGTCAAGGTGGTGTTCCTAACGCTGACGGTCATCGGCATATCGGTGGCGGCGGCCTACCAGCTTTCGCGGCCAATCGGCAGGTTTACCGAAGCGGTCCGCCGCTTTGGCAACGACCCGCGCGCCGCGGCGCTACCGGTGGCCGGGCCTATCGAGTTGCGGGAAACGGTCCGGGCCTTCAACGCCATGCAGGCGAAGATACAGGCATTCGTTAGCGACCGCACCGCCATGCTGGCCGCGATCTCCCACGACTTGCGGACTCCGCTGACCAAGATTCGGCTGCGTGGCGAGTTTATCGAGGACGATGATCAGCGGGCGCGGCTATTCCGCGACGTGGACGACATGCAAGCGATGGTGGACTCGGCGCTGGCCTTTTTCCGCGACGATTTGCAGGACGAGGAGGTGACGGCGTTCGACTTTCCCGAGCTGCTCCGCACTATCGCTGACGACTATGCTGACCAGGGGCATCCGGTCGTCTATGACGGCGTGGACCGCTTGGCGCACCGGGGCAAGCCCTTCGCCCTGAAAAGGGCGTTCACCAACTTGGTGGACAACGCGGTGAAATATGGCCGCGCGCCGGAGCTGGAACTGAGGTGCAGAGAAGACTCGGTCGTGGTCGCCGTCCGAGATAGCGGCCCAGGCATCCCGGCCACGGCCTTCGAGGAGGTGTTCGCGCCGTTCTATCGCCTGGAACGGTCGCGTAACCGCGCCACAGGCGGGGTGGGGTTGGGCTTGACCTCGGCACGCTCTGTCATCCAGGGCCACGGCGGCAGCATTACGCTCCATAACCGTGAAAGCGGCGGCCTGGAGCTGCGGGTGACCCTTCCGACCTGACGAAGGCGAGCTTCTGCTTCAAGGCTGGGCGTGAGAGATGCGCGCTGGAGAAGGATGAGCACGTAGCAGCGGCACTCACGGCCAGATGTGTCGCGGCCTGCACAATGTGCAGGGATTGCCGCAAACCGCACATCATGCGGCACGACACGTCCGCTAGGTTCGTTTGTGCAGAACAGGAGGCTTTCTTCAATCGCGGCCACGCCGCTCTGCCGAGCCGCACCAACGTGCGGCTCCGGCTAACGGCACTGCGGATACGACCCTGAGCCAACAGGTTGCCGGGACGCGCGCTTCGGGCATGTATCCGTGACATCACGGCCTTGGTCGGCAGGCTCCACTACAAGTCAAGCTACCTGCCGCGAAGGCTCCGGCGTTACCGTATCTTCAACCCTTGAAAGGGCACGTCGATGCTTTACCGTATTCAGAAGATCGCCTTGCTAATTCATCTTTATTCACCATTGGTAAAGGATGACCTTGTTGCCCTCATCGAACGGGGCGAACGGCTCCTGAACCGGCTGATGCCCCTGATAGCTTTGGCCATGTGGGCGTTTGGCCGGTGACGCCGATCTTTATCCGATCCTGGGTCGGTAGTCTGCGTCATCTTTTAGAGCATTTTGCGGTTGTGCGGACTTGCTGGTTCTGATTCGACGCTGCTAGTTGAGTAGCGAGGGATGGGATGGCCGCACCGTTGTCGCAGGACCTGCGTCGCCGCCTGGTGCAGGCGGTGGAGGCGGGCAGTTCGACCCGTGAGGCGGCGCGGCGCTTTGCCGTGAGCGCGTCGGCGGCGATCAAGCTGGTGCGGCGTGTGTGCGAGACCGGCAGCATGGCGCCAGCGCGGATTGGTGGCTACCGCAAGCCGTTGCTGGCCGGGCACGAGGACCTGTTGCGGGAGCTGGTGGCGGCCAAGGGCCACATCACGCTGGCCGAGATCCAGGCCAAGCTCATCGAACGCGACATCGAGGCTGGCTGCCTGACGACGATCTGGTCGACGCTGCGCAGGCTCGGGTTGTCGCACAAAAAAACTAGGCCGGCAAAGTTGGCTGTAGTCTGGTTCCTGTGCTGAGCTTCTGGCCGGCTTTGGGAGGCAGAAGAATGGCCAGGCTATTAGCACGGCCGCATCCGAGCCGGGAGCGGGTGCTGGTTCCGGCGCGCGGGGTGTGCGTGTCGTGCGGCGGGGTGGCGCGGATCCGCTACGAGAACCGCCGCACGCTGGTGATGTTGTCCGGGCCGGTGCGGCTGCGCCTCAAGATCCGCCGGTGCGATCGCGAGGGCTGCGTGCGTCATCATGTGCCCTACCGTCCCGAGGCCGAGGGCGCCCTCGCACTGCCCCAGCATGAGTTCGGGTTGGACGTCGTGGCCCTGGTGGGCACGCTGCGCCACCGTGACCATCGCAGCGTGCCGGAGATCCACGCCATGCTGCGCGGGCGCGGGGTGAAGATCGCCGAGCGCAGCGTGACCAACCTGCTGGACCGCTACGACGAGCTGCTTGCAGCCTCGGTGACCAGCAGCCCCCGCCTGCGGAGCGTGCTGGCGAGGCAGGGCCGGGCCATCCTGGCGCTGGACGGCATGCAGCCGGACGTGGGCCACGAGGTGCTGTGGGTGGTGCGCGAGTGCCTGTCGGGCGAGGTGCTGCTGGCGCGCAGTCTGCTGTCGGGCACCGCCGCCGACCTCGCCCCGTTGCTGCGCGAGGTCGCCGACGCGATTGGCGTGCCGGTCGAGGGTGTGGTCAGCGACGGGCAGGCCTCGATCCGGCATGCGGTGGCGGCCGCGCTGCCCGGCGTGGCGCATCAGCTCTGCCAGTTCCACTTCCTGCGCGAGGCGGCGAACCCGGTCTACGAGGCGGACCGTCATGCCAAGAAGGAGCTGAAGAAGCAGGTGCGCGGAGTGCGTCCGATCGAGCGGGCGAGCGAGGGCCGAAGCGACGCTGAGGCCGCGGTGGTGCGCGGCTATTGCGCCGCAGTGCGCAGCGCCATCACCGACGATGGCCGTGCGCCGCTCGCGGCCCCGGGCTTGAAGCTCAAGGCGCGGCTGGAGGCGGTGGCGGACAGCCTGGACCGGGTCGAGGCAATGGGGGGCTCTCGTCGGCGCCGCTCGCGCGGTTGCGCCGGCTGATCGGCCGCGGCCTGGAACGCACGGCGGCGCTCTGGCCGGACAT